>CASDPF010000017.1 GCA_949282215.1 uncultured bacterium
TACTGGAGTTGGTTCCGGTTTCACTGATGTTGGCTCTATTACGTCTGGCTTTACTGGAGTTGGTTCCGGTTTCACTGATGTTGGTTCTATTACGTCTGGTTTTGCTGGGGTTGGATTCTTATCAATAGGTGTAGAATCAGCATTTTTACCGGATTTTATATGAGAAATTCTAGACATTACAAGACCGGTTGCAAAATCTATAAATGCATCTTGGGTTCCATAATCATCTCCTGCAATTTTCGTTACACCATAAGACCCTGCTGCATTTATTATTTCTTCAGCTATTTCATTTGCAAGAGCTTTATTGGTTATGCCAAAAGATTGCATTAATTTTGGAGCTAATGCACTTGAACTTGCACCTACTCCTGCAAAAGACATATTCATTAAAGTTTTCTTCATTACCGTTTTAGCATCTTTTCCACTTGTTGCTTCGACGGTTACGGTTGCCACACCAGCATTAATCATCTGGGTTGCTGCTTGGCTCACTTTATTTGCATTTTGGATATTTTTAGCTGCTGCAAAGGCTTTTTCGGCTTTTGCCGCATAATTTGCAATTTTCACAGCTTTTGTACCCCATTTTGCTGCACTAACAGCTAGTCTTGCTGCTGCTATTTGTCCTAAACCAGGTACAAATTGCAATGCCACTGTACCTGCAATTTCGAAGGCTGCATCTGTAATCATTTCGGTAGTTTGTTGATTTTCGTTAAATTGAATTACGTCTTTGACGATATCATTTGTTCCGAAAGCACTCTTTGTCAACAAGTCAAGATCTTTGTCCATTTGTTCTAAGGTTTTACCTTTGGTTAATTCCTGATATTGAAGTTTTGAATTATCCTGAGTATCTTGCAAAAATCTCAACAACATATCTTTTTTCTGAGCATCAGTTGTTGCTTCTTTGCCAATTGTATCTGCGTAATTTTGGATTACATTATCCACTATTGAATCGTCGAATTGAAACTTTGATTTGATTTCATTACGTAATTCGTTATAATCCATCGAACCTGATTTTTTTAACATTCCATTTGTAATATTTATTGTCGATGATAAGTTTTGAGCTTGTTGATAGTTACTTAAAGCTACATCTCTTGCTGCAATTTTATTTTTATCAAATTCTATTCCAAAGACTTCTTTATAAACTTTTTTAAATTCTGCTTCATCACTTGCTGAAGCGGCAAGACGTTTTACATCTTCTGCATTTTTGCCAAGCTTTTTATCCATATCTTCAATGGTTGTACAACCAAACCAGCCGCAAACTGTATCTCCAACTTTGGCAGTCCAGCCTTCTTCTTCTCTAGCTTTTTTATATTTATCTTGTGCTTCTTTATCAGATGCTGCAAAGTCACTGTTAAATTGTGCTATTGCCTCTGAATCAGTCATATCTGCTGCAGCACCTGTTTGTTTTGCGACAATTGCTCCTCGTAAGAAATCTATAGCTTTTTCCATATCTTTAGGATTTGTTCTACGGAAAGCACCGCTTAAGGACTCATATTCTCTTTTTATACTTGCTTCATATTCTTCATTTGCTTTTTGAATATCTTCTTCTGTAACCCCTGCTTCTCTTGCGGCTTCTGATAACTTACTCATTATAGTTCTTAAAACTTTTGTCTGAGCTTTTCTATCTCCGCTTGGCATTATTTCACTTGTTACCGTATCTATTATTGAAGAGTCACCTTGTTTTTCCTTATCATAAGCATCTATTACATCGATAATATTATCTTTTGTTACCTTTGTATCAAGTAATTCCTGCATTTTTTTCATGCTTGTATAACCTGAATTATCATCAGCAATTTGGTAAAATTCTTTTGCTATGCTTTCGGCATTTTTTCTATTTGAAACTTTTGCATTTGACTCTTTTATAGAATGTTCTTTATCTGAAATACGATTATGCATTTCTTGTGCTACATTTGCGGTAACTCTTTTACCTTTTAGCTCTCCATCTTTTAATTCAGGATTTGTTTTTTGTAAATCTTCTATTCTTGCCTGCAGTTGACGCTTGTTTGGATTTTCTATTCCTTCACGTCTAAATAAGGCTTTAGCGAGTTCTTCGTACGTATCATAATCTTTATTGGTAAAGCTTATTGGTTTTCTTTCTGCTACTTCATCTTTTACAGACTGTATCTCTCTTGCTACAACCTGATATGCAGCAATGGCTTCTTCTTTTGTTTGTCTGCCTTGTAATCTTTTATCATCTGCTTGTAATTCTCCAGGAATTACAAGTTCATCACCAGCCCAACCTCGGATTTTTCCTCCATTTGCTTCTAATAATTCTTGTTTTGTGCATCCGAAATTTTTGGCTAAGGCATCTATACTTTCTCCGTTTTGAAGAATTATTTTGGTATTACCTTTGCCATCATATTCTACACTGTATTCTTGTCCGTTTATAACTTTGGTTTGTACAGTCTTTTTATTTTCTTTATTATATTTTGTAGTTGTTGTGGCATTTTCATTTGAAGATACTTCTGTATATCCATCCTCTTCATATATTCTTTCTGTTGTTTTATTACCTTCCTTGGTTGTTTCTGAAAGAACTTTACCGTCTTTTAATGTTCTTTGTGTCTCTTTGCCATATTCGACGATATTTTCTGAAACTGTTCCATCGTCGTTATAGCTATATGTCGTTTTCTTTTCTTTTGCGGGAATTCCTTCATTTTCTATTTTTGTCTGTAAGACTGGATTTCCATTTTCATCGTAATTATATGTTTCTTTTGTTGTTCCATTTTTTATTACTGAACTTTGAGGTTTTCCTGCTTTATATTGTACTGTCTGAGTGGGATTGCCACCTTTTGCAACCTTTTCACTTTGCACTAAATCGCCATTTTCGTCATATTGTTCAGTTTCTTGTGAACCGTCTGTATTTAATATTTGTTTTTTTTGAAGTTTTTTATCTTCACTGTAATAATTTGTTATTGTTTCTCCATTTTCACCTTTTATTGATATTTCAGATGTTTTGTCCGGATTTATAGATTCTGTAGTTCCATCTTTATATTTTATAATTATGGTTTTTTGACCATTCTTTTCTATTACTTGAGATTCTAAAATATTCTCACTTGACTGTGACAATAAATCCAAAAATTCAAATAGTTCTTTTTTATCCACATCTTTTGCATTTTTATTTTTTAAAAACTTTTTAGCTTCTCTTGCAGATAAAGTATCATTTCCAGCGACATCTTTTAGCTGTGCTTGTAATTCTTTTATTTCATCCTCATCTAAAACACCATCTTTGTTTGCATCTACTAAATCAAACAAAGCTTGCATACTTTTATCTTTTATATTTTCTTTTTTTATTCCGCCCTTATATTGGTCTGTGTTTACACTTCCTGATTGTCCACCGCGACCTAATTTCAAATCACTCACAAATGTACCTTTCTATTTATTTTGCATTTATGAGTGCTTACGGACTTTTATTTATTTTTCTTTAAATAAATTTATTAGTTTTATTTTTTTGTTACTATTTTTAACATTTTATTGTTTTGCCTATTTTTTTAACAGTTTCAATATCTTCATGAGGCTCTTTGCCTATTGTAGTCAGGTAATTTCCTATTAATATACCTTCTACACAAGTCTTTAGGGCTTTTTCTTGATTTTCTTGAGATAATTTCATCCTACCGCCACAAAAACGCAATACGGCATTTGGATTTGCTATTTTAAACACAGCAAGAGTTCTCAGGATATTTTCTTCACCTATTTTGTCATGATAATTTTCAAACGGTGTTTGAGGTATTGGCATTAATATATTAATTGGAATGCTGTCAGGTTCAATTTCTGCAAGTTCCATAGCCATCTCTATCCTTTGTTCTACAGATTCTCCCATGCCAAGAATAACACCACAGCATAATTCCATTCCGTATTTTTTAACAAGCTTACAAGTGTTTAATCTATCTTGCCAAGTGTGTGTTGTACAAACACTCGGATAATAAGATTCTGATGTGTTTATGTTGTGGTGAAATCTTTTTAAACCAGCCTTAGCAAGAGTTTTTGCCTGTTCTTCGTTCAAAATTCCTATTGAAGCACAGCTTTTAATACCTTTTACTTCGTTTACAGCCTTTATCATTGCTACAACTTTATCAAAATCTTCTTCATCCGGAGTTTTTCCTGATGTAACGATTGCAAATCTATCAGCTTTATTATCCCTTGACTCCTCTGCTGCTTTAATTACATCTTCAACTGGAATTAGCGGATAAGATTCAATATCTGTTCTATAATGTGAACTTTGAGCACAATATTTGCAGTTTTGAGAACATTTTCCATTTCTCGCATTTACTATTGAACAAAATTCTACTGTATCTTTTACATATTTAGAAGAAATTGCTAGCAACTCTTCCAAATCCATATTATATAATTTTAGTAACTCTTCTTTTGATAATTTTACTTCGGCTGTCATAATATATCTCCCTAACGGAGAAATTTTACGTCAAAGACTACATCAAGTCAACTTTATGGAGTTGGTGCTGTTTTCTTTCCAAAAAGTTTGTTGTACCCGTCTTTGAAAAATTGACAAATACTGTTCCATCCATTCTTTATTTTTGTTGTATCAAAGTTTTTGACTTTATCTGTGATATTTGAAAATAAATTCTTTATTGATGGAAGTTTTTTCAACTTACTTATGCCGAAAATTCCAACACCAACTACTAATGCTCCAAAAAGAAGTTTTTTCCACAATGGATTAGAGGAAGTTTTCTGCGTTTGATTATTATAAATGAGTTGATCTTTCGTCGGTTGTCGCAGATTATTAGATTGTGGGAGTGCAAATTGAGGACTGCCCATATATCGTGGCTGCGTGCCTGTTAAAAAAGCTGCTCCATCATAATCTAAAATTCCGTTTGCTGCTGCCATATCTAATGCATTTACCAAGTTTGGTGATAACATACTTTTTCAACCTTTTTATTTAAAAAAGTCATACGACTTCTTTCCACTACACATTTATATAAAGTTTCTTTTTTTATATTAATTGCTTTTTTCGCTTTTATTTGTTAAATTTTATTAATATGAAAGACTTTTTTAAAAATAATGGGATTGTGAACTTTATTGTTAATTGGAGTATTGAGAATAAACTTTTAATTTTACTTTGGATTATATGTCTTTTTGCTCTTTGGATTTTTACGGGACATTATTCCAACATATTTTTAGATGTCGGACGAGAAGTATATTATCCTGAAAGAATTCTTGAAGGAAAGGTTTTGTATAAAGATTTGTTTAATATTTACGGACCTTTTGCCTATCAATGGAATGCTCTATTATATGCTATTTTTGGTAAAAAACTTTCTACCCTTTATTTTTCAGGGGGAATTTGTTCTATTGGAATTGTTAGTGCGATTTATTTGATTGCCAAAAAGTTTTTCACGCCACTCTTAGCTTTTGCTTTCGGTTGTTTAACCATTGCAACAGGTATTTGTGCTTCTCATTTATTTAATTTTACTTTCCCTTACAGTCAAGCAATGTTATTTGGAACTTTAAGCTCTTTGTTTTCAATGCTTTTTGTTCTTAAATTTTCTGAATCAAAGATTTCTAAATATTTATACCTATCAGCTTTACTTGCAGGATTAGCCGTTAGTTGTAAATACGACTTTTTTATATTTGCAGCTTTTCTGTTTTTAGTAGCTTGTTTTTCAAAGAATATTAAATATATACTGTATTTCATAACTTGCTTTGCTATTATTCCTTTAATATCTTTTGGAATTTTATTTTTGCAAGGTTTGACTTTTGTACATCTAATCGATACTGCAAATGTTTTGAGCAGAATGGCAAAAGCAAATACACTTAAATATTTTTACTCATCACAGGGTATTTTCTTTAACAAACAAATGCTTAAACTTTGGCCAATCAGTGCTTTAAAAACATTCTTGCTCTTTGGCGGAACTTTATGCGGCATATTCTTGTTTAATAAAAATAAAATATGGGGATGGATTGTAACTTCTTTATTTGCAATACTTACAGTTATTTTTACAACCCCTGCAAATTTTGTATTCGTATTACCTTTGCTATTATTAGCAAGTATATTTAGCTATAAAAAATTCAAACTTAATCCACAGTTATTAATCCTTGTTTTAGGAACTTTGACTTTGAGCATAAAGTCGTTCCTTAGTCTTACTCCTATGAACTATGGCAACTATTGCTTTTCTATTTCCTTAATTGCAATCTTTGCTCTTTTATATTCTTATTTAGGTGAAAAATATCAAAAAGCCGGGACTATATTTTTAATTGCAACAGCGGTTTGTTTTTTGGGAATGTTCAGCTATAACAGAATGAGTTTGAATATGAAAGTTTCAGTTCCTAAAGGTACTATTTATACAAATAGTGAAGATGGTAATGCTATATTAGAACTTTTGGGTTATTTAAAATATAAAAAAGTAAAAGATGTTGTAATCTATCCTGAAGGTTTATTATTAAACTTTTTATCTGATACTAAATCCGATGATTACTTTAACTCTTTAATTCCTTTGTATGAAGAAGTTTTTGGAGATGAAAGATTTGTAGATTACTTTGCTCAAAAACGTCCTGAATATTTTGTTTTAAGCAATCTTAATATGAAAGACTACTACTATGAATTAATTTGTGTCGACTATGCAATTCCGTTTTGCAAATTTCTTGCAGCTATGTATGATCCTATTGACGGTATTGATTACGGCAGAAGGTTTTTAATTTTTAAACGAAATTAAAATTTTATTTTATGATAATATTTTCATGTATTAAAAAATTTTTTAAGAGGAAATAAGAATGGATAAATTTTACATAACAACAGCAATTGACTATGTTAACGGTGCTCCGCACATAGGACACGCTTATGAAAAAATTCTTACAGATATTATTGCAAGGCATTTCTCTCAAAGAACTGATAATATGTTCTTTTTAACAGGAACTGACGAACATGGTATAAAAATCCAAAAAACTGCTGCTTCAAAAGGTATTCAACCTAAAGAACTTTGTGATGAAAATGCTCAAAAATTTAAAGATGCTTGGAAAGCACTTGATATTAATTATAATAAATTTATAAGAACTACAGACGATTACCACGAAAATGCTGTTCAAAAAATATTCAAAAAACTTGTTGAACAAGGTGATATCTATAAACATTCCTATGAAGGTCTATATTGTACAGGCTGTGAATGTTTCCTTAATCCTAAAGATTTGACAGAAGACGGCCTTTGTCCTGACCACTTAAAAAAACCGGAAGTTGTAAAAGAAGAAAACTATTTCTTTAAACTTACAAAATATAAAGATGCAATTATTAAACATATAAAAGAAAACCCTGATTTCATAGTACCTTCATTCAGAGCAAATGAAGTTCTAAATCAACTTGAAGATATTCAGGATATTTCAGTTTCAAGAGCAAAATCAAATGTTCAATGGGGTATTGATGTACTTGATGATAATGAACAATCTATTTATGTTTGGATTGATGCTCTTTCTAACTATATTACAGCTTTAGGTTATGATACTGAATCTGTTTCTGAAGATTTCAAAAAATATTGGCCTGCTGATGTTCAAGTTATCGGTAAAGATATTTTGAAATTTCATAGTATCTACTGGCCTGCATTCTTGCTTGCTTTGGATTTGCCATTACCTAAACATATTCTTGCTCACGGCTGGATTACTATTGATGAAACAAAAATGTCAAAATCATTAGGCAACGTAATTTCTCCTACATCTGTTCTTGAAACTTTTGAACTTAAAGAGCCTGATGCTTTCAGATATTACATGGCAACTTCTGCTCCTTGCGGACGTGACGGAAACTATTCCGACGATGACTTTAAAGAAAAAGTTAACGCTCACCTTGCAAACAGCATGGGAAATCTACTAAACAGAACTTTATCAATGTTAGTAAAATATTTTGACGGTGTTGTTCAACCTAAAAACTTATCTCTTGTTGACGGTGCTGTTGAATTAACTAAAAAAGCTTTGGGTACCGTTAAAATTGTAGAAAACCATTTTAACCATTTTGAAGTAGCTGAAGCCGCTCAAGAAATTATCGGTATTGTTGATATGACAAACAAATTTGTTACAGATAATGCACCTTGGACTTTAGCAAAAGAAGATAAAATGGATGAATGTGCTCAAGTTCTTACAACTGTACTTGAAGTTATGTGTATCATTTCAGCTTTAATCTATCCATATTGTCCAAATATTGCTCAATCTATGGCTAAACAATTATCATTTGATTTGAGCATAAAATTAGACGATTTAACAGCTGATAATATCAAGGAAGGTAAACTTATATCTAAAGAAGAAATAACCCCTGTATTTCTTCGTGTAGACTCTGAGTTAGCTGATAAATCTGCTAAAAAATAATAAATTTATTTTTTATACTGTTTTATTGTTTATATTAAAAGCGGACAAATATTTTGTCCGCTTTTAAATTTTATTTACTCAATTTTTTGTCCTTCACTTGAATATTTTTCTTTTGTTCCGTCCGGTTTTGTTACAGTTAAACTGCCATCTCCAACCAAAAATTGATTATCCATATATATCATACTTCCATCATTTAATCTTATTTCTAAGGATCCGCCGTCTCTCATTGTATCTATTGACTTTAAGTTATCGCCAAATATTTTTGAAATAACATTATCAAAGGCCTCTGAACCTTCTTTTCCGCCTATTGGAAGTTTATTACGTGCATCATTCATTGTTTTGGATATTTCTGCCATATTACCATCATCATAATTTGGAATATCTCCAGTATATGAAATGGTTCGATTTTTTAAATTTTCATTCGCGTCATATTCTTCATTGACTATATATCCGTCATTATAACCGGTTGCTCTGACAGATTTACCATTTTCATATTCAATATACAAACTCATATTACCTTTATCGTCATAGCCTACAAAATTATCTATTTCATTATCCTTATAATTGTAAGCATGTTTCAAATTTCCATCTGCATCTACAGATACTTTCGATGATATATTTCCATTTTCATCGTAATCAAGATTTATAATTTCATCTATACTTCCATCTGCCTTATAGTATGTTCGTTTTATTTCCTGACCATTCTTTATATCGGCTTTATAATTTTCTTTCGTTGCTTCATTGTATCTTGTTTCACTTGTTAAACCTTTTTCTTTTGCATTTGTATTAATTAGAGCAGATATTGAATCTTTAACAGATTCCCATTTTCTGCCAATTAGTCCCTTTTCTTGGGCTATTTGTGCAGTTTTTTCATCTGCAAAATCGTTTTTATCCACTATCCCGTTATTATTTTTATCTCCAAATATGGAAACTTGTTGTTGTTGATTTTTTTTAGATGAACCTGATGTTTGTGCTGTACCTGCATTTAGTCCATTTGTTGCGTTTACACCATCTAAACCCATAATTGAGCCTCTCTTTCTAAAAAAACTTCACGCTTATTTACATGAAGTTTTTTTTAATATTAAAATTCAATAATTGTTTTTTCTTTAACAAATCTTTACTATCTGATTTGAACCGGCATTATCAAACAAACAAAATCTTCTTCGCTGTTTGGTCTTAATACTGTTGCTGATAATGGTGTATTTAGACCAATATTTACTTCCTCACAATCAATATTTTTCAATGCTTCCAACACAAATTTATAATTGAATGCTATTGATAAATCTTCACCATCATAGTTTATTGCTAATTCTTCCTCTGATTTACCCGAATCAGGAGTATCTGCTGTTAGTTTTAAGGTATTTTGAGAAAAGTCTAATTTAACAATACTTGTTTTTTCGTTAACCATAATAGATACACGCTCTAATGCTGAAATTAACTGAGAAACATTTACTATTGCAGTTTTTGGGCTTTCAGCAGGTATTAATTGGTTATATTTAGGAAATTGACCTTCTAACAATCTTGAAATTGTTATTGTCTTTTCAGATTTGATAACAATTTTTGTCTTCTCTGTGTATATTTTTACAGATTCATCTTCCAAGAATGAACTCATTTTTATAAATTCATTTAACGTTTTAGATGGGATAATTAGCTGTTGAGATTTATTTTCAGGATTTTTGATATTTTCACGAACTCTAGCAAGTCTGTTTCCATCTGTAGAAGCAATTTCGAGAGTTTGACCTTGAATATCGCATACTATACCTGATAATAGATTGCTTGATTCATAACTTGCAGCTGCAAAACCTGCTTGACGTACTGCCTTTGTTAACGGTTTTATTTCTATTTCAAAAGCGTCCTCTTCATTTGCGGTAAAATTTGAAACTTCCGGAGGGAATTCATTTGCAGAAATTCCGATTATATCAAATTTTGAATTTTGGCATGTTATATTAACCGAAGTTGAGTCGTTTGGCATTTCAAATGTAATCAATTTATCACCAAGCTTCGAAACTATCTCATTGAGTGTTTTTGAAGGTAATGTAATTTTTCCTTCTTCTTCTACTTGAGCATTTACTTCTGCCATGACTGTCAGGTCAAGATCTGTTGCTACGAGTTTTATTGTACTATTATCAATGGTTTCAATTAAAATATTTAACAAAACCGGTTGTAAAGCTCTTACACTTGTTGCTCTTTCTACTATTTTTATACCGTTATATAAATCCTCTTTTTTAATTACAAATTTCATCCCATACTCCTTTGCTTGTTATGTAGATATGATAATATAAATAAGTTTTTTACTGAATAATTTATAAACAAAATTTTACTTTTTCCTTTTAGTTTTGAACACTAAATTCTTTATTATATATTATATTAATAAATATATATATAAATATAATAGTAATAATAAAGTTGCATTATTTGTAGAAAACTACTTAAAACTATTGTTAGAGCTTAATTTCTGCTGTGTAAAAATTTGTAGAAAACTTTTTATGGTTTTCTACAGAAAAAAGTTTTTAAAATAATATCCTCCAAAAGATGTAGAAAACCATATTATTTTCTACTGTATTCTACAAAGTTTTCTACAGAAAAACATGTCAAATAATTTACAATTTATTTGTACTTGACAAAAATGTATTTGTATGATATAAAGTAGGTGGGGTAAATGTATATTTATAAGTCTTGTCATACGACGAGACTTTCTTTTTCGGTTTTGGATGTACATGATTTTTTATACTAGATGTTCAATGGTCGTTGATGAGTGGAGTAAAATATGTTATAATAGAGTATGGATAATATGTAAGGAGGCGAACATGCAAAAGATAAGTATAGATAGAATTTCGGGGGGGGGGGCTACCAGCTAACAGTTAGGACAAGCATTTCCGACTTAGACCTCCGATTTAATGAAAAAGAGCAGAAAAGCAAGCCGTGCCAAAAGACACGGTGATTTTTAGTGCGAAATTTTGATAATTGGTAGTAAAAATAAAAAAGACGGAGGATTTATGAAGAAGAAAAATGCTTTTACATTGGCAGAAGTGCTAATCACCTTAGGAATAATCGGGATAGTAGCTGCAATGACATTGCCTGTATTAATAGAAAAACATCAAAAGGTTGTACATGTAAATAGGATGAAACAAACCTATTCAATATTAGCAAATGCGTTTTATATGGCTCGTCAGGAATATGGCGAACCGAAAAATTGGGATTGGGATGCAAATAATCTTTCTGAAGAAAACTTAAACAGATTTATAGAAAAATATCTTTTGCCATATTTATCTGTTTCTTCTACAGGAGGAGAACATGAAAGCTGGGAAAATTCTTATGTTTGTCGTTTAAAAAATGGTACTACTATGATAATTCAGTTTGATGGATATAATAAAGATGGAATACCAAATGGTCCGGTTACAGATATAACAGCATTAAGATTTCTTATTTCTCATAAAAGCGAGACTTCAAGTTTTACAGCTCAAAATAGAGATTATTCCAGAAATAATTATCTTTTGGTGTTTTCCAAAAATGAAGGATTAAAGTTTGCAAATTACAATAAATCAAGAGATCGTGATTATTATATTAATAATGGCAGTCAAGCATGTAATAAAAATATTGTTAAGAATAAAAGACTTAGTTGTGGTGCTTTAATCTTTTATGATGGATGGGAAATAAAAGATGATTATCCTTGGTAAATCGTTTTGGGATTAGTTGAAAAATTCTATTTATATTAATAAAAAAGCTCCTTTATTGGAGCTTTTTTGTAAATTTAATTTTAATTATCTGCAAACTATTGGCTCTTATGATTCTACGTATTCTCTCAAGCGTTTGCTTCTGTTTGGATGACGTAGTTTTCTTAGAGCTTTTGCTTCTATTTGTCTGATACGTTCACGAGTAACGCCGAATAATTGTCCTACTTCTTCTAATGTTCTTTGACGACCGTCATCCATTCCGAAACGTAATCTTAGAACATCTCTTTCACGAGGAGATAATGTGCAAAGAACTTCTGCCAAATCTTCTCTTAAAAGTTCTGAAGCAACAGTTTTTATAGGAGCATCTGCTTCTTTATCTTCAATAAAATCACCGAGTCTTGAATCTTCTTCTTTACCGATTGGAGTCTCTAAAGATAGAGGCTCTTGAGCTATTTTTATGATTTCACGAAGTTTTGGAATAGATACGTTCATTTCGATTGCAAGTTCATCTTCGGTTGGTTTTCTTGAAAGTTCTTGAGCTAATCTTCTTGTAACTTTTTTCAATTTATTAATTGTTTCTACCATGTGAACCGGAATACGAATTGTACGAGCTTGGTCTGCGATAGCTCTTGTTATTGCTTGTCTGATCCACCATGTTGCATAAGTTGAAAATTTAAAACCTCTTTCATGATCAAATTTTTCTGCTGCACGAATTAGACCTAAATTACCTTCTTGAATTAAGTCAAGAAATAACATTCCGCGTCCTACATATTTTTTAGCGATACTTACAACCAAACGTAAGTTTGCTTGGACTAATTTTCTTTTTGCTATTGCACCCGGAGTGCCGCCTTCCAAGATTTTTCTTGCAAGTTCAATTTCTTCATTTGCAGAAAGTAGCTTAATTCTTCCGATTTCTCTTAAATATAATCTAACAGGATCATCTACAGCTATTCCTTTAGGCAATTCCATATCATTTGCTGAATCTTCTTCGTGTGAATTCATCATATAAATATCATCAAGATTCATTTTGCCGCCCATTTTTTCGGTAACAATATCTTCGATATTATCTGTGCTGATATCCATGTTCATGTAATTTACACCGTTAGCATCACCGTCTAACTGTCCTTCCTCGTCGATATCTTGTAAATCCAAATTCTCTTCATCGAGAACACTTATAACAGAGGAGCTTGGTTGTCTTTTTTTAGTCATTCATTTTCTCCAATTTCAGTTTATTATTTATCTTATCTCTAAGCTGCATTTGAAGTTTTAGGGCTTCTGTATCATCTTCATCTGCATTTTTATATAATTTTCTTATTTTTTCTTTTTCTTCTTCCCACTGACAACGTTTAATCCTTGCAATATTTTCTTCTATCACACATTTAAAGTCGTCGGGTTTTAGATTTGTAAATGTTTCGGAAATACTTATTAAGTCTGTTAAGATAGTCTGTATTTCAGGCTTTTCAATATATTCCGTATACAATTGCTCAATTAATTCCTTTACATTATTTACGGTACAAATTAATTTGTCAATTGTAGATTTTACATTTATTAATGTTTCATCTGTAATGTACGAGTTGTCAATCATTTCATTGATTTGGGCAAATGTTAAGTGACTGTCGGGTACAAAAAAAACACTCAATAAATTTTTTTGCGCTTTTTGCGAAATTGTTAACTTTTTTGTAACAATCTTTTTAATTTCTGTTTCTTCTGTAGCAGATACAGATTGATTATATTTAATTTTCCGTATTTCTGACAATAAAGCTCGTTCATCAATTCCTATAGCATCAGCTATCATTTTTGTATATTCTGCACGAATAATATCATTATTTATCTCTATTAGTACAGGAATTATCTGTTTTATAAATTTTGTTTTTTCCTGAGGTGTTTTATAGTTGTTTCTATCTTTCAATAAATTATTAATTTGAAAATCAATCAGAAGCGGGGCTTCTTTGACAAATTTTTTGTAGCTTTCTACTCCTACAGATCTGATAAATTCATCAGGATCTTTACCCTCAGGAGGTGCGATTACTCTTATTTCACAAGAATATTTATCTTCCGAGGCAGAGATATAACTTTCATCAAATTGTTTTATATTACCCAAGCCGGTAAAGGCTTTTTTTATAATAGTAGCACCTCTATCGGTTGCTTTTTGACCGGCTGAATCTGTGTCAAAAGAAAGATATATTCTTCTTGATTTTGTATAGCGTGAAAGCAGTTTTACATGTTCTGATGTTAAAGCTGTTCCGCATGAGGCGACAGCATTTTCTATTCCATGTGCTTGGGCTGAAATTACATCAAAATATCCTTCCATCAATATAACGCCATCTTCTTCTTTTATTGCTTCTTTTGCAGTATATAATCCGTAGAGAAGTTTACTTTTATTATAAATTATAGAATCTGATGAGTTCAAATATTTTGGACTTTGTTCTTTTTCTAAAGCTCTTGCTCCGAATGCTACATATTCACCCTGCTCATTTTGAATAGGAATTATAACTCTGTTTCTAAATCTGTCAATATAGCCATCCCGACCCATAATTACAAGTCCTGCTTTTTCGAGAATGTCATCTGAAAAATCTTTTTTCAGTACATTATATAAAGTTTTATATGCCTTTGGTGCAATTCCCAAAGTAAATTTTTTCATAATTTCCTGAGAAATGCTTCTGGATTTTAGATATTCTAATGCTCTATCTGCCTCTTCAATATTTTTGTTTAATAAAAGATCGTGATAAAATTCTGCTGCTTTTTTACAAGCATTCATCATTTGTTCTTTTAAATCTCTTGATTTATCAGCATTTTGAAATTTTTCAGGTAACTCAAGATTAAATCTTTTCGCTAAATCTTTGATTAATTCAAAGAATTCAATACCTTTTGTCTGCATGATAAATCTAAGAGCATCTCCCCCTGCTCCGCAGCCAAAACATTTATATATACCAAGCTGTGGATTAACCGAAAATGAAGGTGTTTTTTCTTTATGAAAAGGACATAATCCCCAATAATGGTTTCCGTTTTTTTTGAGTATAACCTGTTCAGATACTACTTCCACTATATCTAAACGACTTTTTATTTCTGATACTAATTCTTCTAATGTTTTAGCCATATTTCCACCAGTAATTATATTTTATCATCAATAAATTTATAATCAAAACACATATCCGAAAAATATACCCAATAGGGCAATTGTATATGGAAAATTTTGGAATATTATTATCCTGTTATGCTGAAATTACAAGAAAAGTCGATATGCAAAAACGTTTTATTCCTTGAGAATATAGAAGATTTTCTCAAGGAAAAAGACGTTTCTTCTAAAAAATTATGCATCATAAAAACCGATTTTAAAAATCTATCACTGCTAAAAAAAATTTCGAAAATATGTCCAAAGATGGAAATTTGGCTTACGGGTAAAAATATTACACGAGAGAAAATTTTTTTAGCAAACAAATATAATATAAAAAATGTTTTACCCTACCCTTATGATATGAAATCAGTTACTGAATTTTTTAAAATTAAAGATAAAAAGACCTCGGAACCAATCAAAACAGAAATTCCTTCTTGGATAAAGGGGATGAAAGTTATGATAGTTGACGATAATGAGATGAATGTTGCACTTTTAGAGGAAACTCTTTCAGATACAGGAATTGAATTAAGGTCTTTTACAAACCCTTTTGATGCTGCAGATTTGGTTTCTAAAGAAAAATTTGATTTGTTTTTACTGGATGTAATGATGCCTGATATGTCAGGATTTGAGCTGGGTGAAATTATTAGGAAATCAGAATTTAATTCTCAATCCTTAATGATGTTTATTTCTGCTCTATCAGATTCTGAGAATAAAATTGCAGGGTATAACCTAGGTTCAATGGCTTATATTGAAAAGCCTTTTGATATATCAGTTGTCAGATGTCAAATAGTTAATGCACTTAAAACCAAACAACTAAATGATGCAATGAACGATACAAAAGAATCTTTTCTTGCAATGGTAACTCATGATTTGAAATCACCGGTTAATTCCGAAATTGCTGCATTAGAGTTGTTATTGAAGAATTTCGGCAACTCAAAAGATGATGTGAAAGAAGAAATTATTACGGATATTCTTGCAGCAACAAAATATATGAAAAACTTGCTTGAAAATGTTTTAAATAAATATAGATATGATAATCAAAAATATCAAATAACAAAGGAAATACATTTTATAAAATCTCTAATAGAAGATAGTATAGAAGAGACAAAATATGCAATGCTTGAGAAAAATCAAAGAATTCAATTAAGTAATAGAGCAAGAACAAAAGAAATTCCGATAGATTATCTTGAAATGAAAAGAGTTATTCATAACCTTTTAACAAATGCAATTGAATATGCACCGAAACACTCAGTTATAGAAATTGATATATCTGAAAATAAAAAATACATAGTTTTTGCAATTAAAAATTTAAATAATGGTTTAGTCATAAAAAATCCTGATGATATTTTTGAAAAATTTGTTTCACAGGCTAAAAAGAGCAAAAGAATAAGCTCAGGACTCGGGCTATATATTTCTAAAAAAGTTATAGAAGCTCATGATGGTTCTATCAGCTTAGATTTAAAAGATCCGAAGTTTGTAAGATTTGTATTTTCTCTGCCAAAATAATTCAAATAATGCATTAAAAATATTTGAACTCATTATATAATCCCATTATGGACGTACAGAATCTTTCAGAATATTTAGAATACCTTGAGGTCGAAAAAGGACTTTCTATAAATACAATAGAAGCATACCGACGGGATTTGGGAGATTTTTTGTGTTTTTGTGAGTCAAAGGGAATTGAAAATTTTAATGATGTACGTCGTTCTGAAATAAATAATTACGTCCTAAAATTGCATGATGAGAAAATGACAACAACGACAGTTGTTAGGAAAATAGCGTCTTTAAGAGGCTTTTTTAAATGGCTATGTGCAAATGATTTTTGCAAATCAGATCCTACATTAACTCTTGAACAGCCAAAACTGCCCAAAAGATTGCCAAAAGTTATGTCAGTGCAGGAAATAGAAGAAATTCTTAATCAGAACCTTGATGAAATTCATTCTGTAATAATTGAATTGCTGTACGGCTGTGGTCTTAGAGTATCTGAGCTTGTTAATATAAACCTTAATGATATAGATATAAAATCCAAATATCTTCAATGTCTTGGAAAAGGTTCGAAAGAAAGGATAGTCCCGCTTGGCAAGAAGGCGATTTACGCATTGAATAAATATTTGCCGATAAGAGATTTTAATTTACGCAAAAATAATCTTGAAACAAAACGTCTTTTAGTAGATAAGAGCGGAAGAATCCTTACTCGCCAAGATATTTATACCTTTATTCATGCTCAGGGTGAAAAAATTCACAAACACATATCTCCGCATACTCTAAGGCACAGTTTTGCAACTCACTTACTCGAAAACGGAGCTGATTTAAGGATTGTGCAGGAACTTCTCGGTCATAGTGATGTTTCGACCACACAACTATATACCCACGTAAGCAAAAAACGTTTGAAAGAAGTCTATTTTGCAATAAACGGTAATGGAGGGCAAGTGTAAAATGCTTCAGCTCTTTATTACAGGGGTAAAACCGAATTCAGGAAAAACTTTTGTCACAGCAGGACTCGCTGCTACAATGCAAAGTTTAGGATATACTTCTGCTGTATATTTGCCTGTCCAAACAGGTGCGATTGAACAAAACGGTTATATTCAGGCACCGGATTTGGTTTATATAAAAAAAGCCGACAGTAATATTAAGACTTACTGTTCATATCTTTTGAAAAGTACAGATTTACCGCTATTTGCAGCAGCTGCAGAAGATGTGCTGATAGAAAAAGATATTATCTTTGAAGATTATTTGAGTATTTCAGAACGCTATGAGTGCTTTATCGTAAATGGTGTAAGCGGTCTTTCTACTCCGTTAAGCAAAAATTTTCTGGAAGAAGATTTGATTAAAACCCTTGATATTCCGCTTTTAATTGTTGCCTCTCCGCTGGATTCCTCTTTTAACGAAATATTGCTTACGATAAATAATGCAATATCAAAAAATATTCAATTACGTGGCGTTATACTGAACGATTGTCCTTTTAAAACAGGAGATGTCAATATAAAAAATCTCCCTCGTATGATAGAAGAGTATTCAAATACAAGGGTTCTCGGACTAATTCCTCATATACACGATATGAGAAACTTTAAGCCCGAGGATTTAATTTCCACAATACTATCTGGAGTAGATATCGAGAGCGTTTTCGATGTCAAAATTGCAAAACTAAGAATGTAAACGAATGTAACAGTATATAATGCTTATATACTCAAAAAGACAATTTTTCATAGAAAATGTTTTTTATAAAAATAGAGGTATAATTATGGATGATAAAAAAGAGAGAAATTTGACCATAATTGAGAAAACGGAAGAAGCAGAAGCAAAACCCGTTAAAAAAGAGGTTTCTCATCATACAAATCCGATAATGAAAAAATTAATGACTTTTCATCACGAAAAAGCCTCTAAATTGTCTGTCAAAGATTTATTTAAAAAATAACGAAATTTCAAATTCTTAATATACATTTATCTTGCGAAAATATTTTTTGTAAGATTATTAACATATCTTTGATAGAGTTTTACAAAATGTGTGTATAAAGTCAAGTAAATATAAGATTATATTAATCGAAATTTAAAAGGTCGCAAAGCTTTATATCAAGAGCATCGGCAATTTGTGCCAAAGTTTCGATAGAAGGAGAGTTTTCTTGTCTTTCTATACTGCCGATTGTCTGCAAACTTAAATCAGTTTTAGCGGCAAGTTTTTCTTGCGAAATATTTCTTTTTGTCCGTTCAATTCGTAGTTTTTTAGCTAAATTTTCACGAATATTTGCAAAATTGTTCATCTTTTTATTTTATTGATAAAATCTGAAATTTTCTATATGATATTTCATAAGTAAAATAGTATATATGAAAAAGGGTATAATAATGCAAATTACACATCAAAAGATTGAAGAGCAAATCTTCAAGACAAAAGATTTAATAAGGACTCTTTGTGATACGGTTCATGTCTGTATAAAAGAACAAAGACCAATGCATCACATAGCGACACTTTGTCCTATAATATTTGAACAATTTACAAAAACAGAACAGTTATTAGATAATTATATTAATCAAAATTTAAAAGGTCGCAAAGTTTCATCTCAAAAGCATCGGCAATTTGTGCCAAAGTCATAACAGATGGCTTATTTTTTAATCTTTCAATAGTCCCTATTGTAAGTAAGCTTATATCAGCTTTTTGTGCAAGTTTTTCTTGCGACCAGTTTCTAAGTGTTCGTTCTTTTTTTATTTTTTCTGCAATTTTAGCAAAAAGATTTTCTGTATTACTCATGTTCTATATTATATGGACTTGACAAAGAATAATCTATATATTATTCTTTGTATAGAGTAATATGTAGAGAGGACTTTTTATGTCAATTGCTGTTGAAGAAATTGAAAAACAAATGTTCAAAACAAAAGATCTGATAAGAACTTTATGCGATACGGCGTATGTTTGTATAAAAGAACAAAGGCCAATGCATCATATAGCAACACTTTGTCCTATAATATTTGAACAATTTACAAAAACAGAACAGTTATTAGACAATTATTTTCATCAAAATTAAGCACGAGGATGAGTTTCGTTATAAACTTCTTTTAGATGCTGACTTGATACGTGGGTGTAAATTTGAGTGTTTGAAATGCTGGCATGCCCTAAAAGCTCCTGTACAACCCTTAAATCAGCTCCGTTTTCTATCAAATGAGTTGCAAAGCTGTGACGGAATACGTGCGGGGTAACGTGTTTAGGCAGTTGAATTTTTTCAACTACGTCATTTATAACATTTCTAATAGTGCGGGTTTGGAGGCGATAGCCCGTATTATTTATAAATACAGGTGAATCTTCGTTATTTTCTACACGAAAACCTTTTGCAACAAGAGGTCGAGCCGTATCTATGTATCTTTGTAAATAAGTTTTTGCACGGTCTGTCACAAGGATAATTCTCTCTTTTGAACCTTTTCCGAAAACTCTTATTTCGTTATTTGCCAGGTTTAAATCTTCAAAGTTGAGTCCGCTTAATTCCGATACACGCATTCCAGTTGCCCATAAAAGTTCTAAGATTGCTTTATTTCGATAACCTGCAGGTGTATCAATTTTTATGTTGTTCAAAATTTGTTCCACCTCATACGGAGTGAGGAATTTTGGCAGTTGTCTGGGTCGTTTGGGGGAATTTAAATTCATTGCAGGATTGGAATCTACCTTTTTTTCCCGATATAAATATTTGTAAAAAGTCCTTAATGACGCTATTTTTCGGGCAATAGTTGTTTTTTTGTAGTTGAATTTCTGGATAAAATGCAGATATTCACGTACTTTAGAGAAGTTTACATTTTCGATAGGAGTTTCTCCAAGCCAGAGCAAAAAGTCTAAAATGTCTGAATAGTAAGCTTTTGCAGTATGTTTTGAGAAGTTTTTTTCAACAAGAATATAACTTCTAAAATCCTCCAAATCATGTTTTGAACTTGAATTTAAACCCATCATTTACCTTATTGCTTTTTTACAAAAATTATTATACAATATTTTTGGTAGATTTAAAATAGTAGATTCGGAAAATATTACTAACAATCAGGAGAAAAAATGAATTATAAGAAACTATTAATAGCATCAATGATTTTCGCTAATATCCTATGTGTTTCTGATGTTTTTGCACAAGAACTTCAAGCAAAAGTTGCAATAGGTTCTAGTATAAATAAAAAGCACGCCGCTATTGATAAAATGATTGAATATAATCAGTATTCAGAAGCTGATGTGGCTTTGAGAAATGTTTTAAACAGCTCTCCAAATGATGTTGAAGCAAAAGTTTTAAGAATTATATGGATGGCAAAACAGCATAAATTAGCTCCCGCTCAGGAAGAGCTAGATAAAATGCTAAAACAATATCCAAATAATGCAGGTTTACATTATGCCCAAGGTCTTGTCTACCTAAAACGCAGAACTTCTTCTGATGTTACATATATCAGAGATTCAAAGAACTTACTTGATGATGCTATAAAAGAATTTGTAAAAGCTGTAAATTTGGATAGCAATTACTATCAGGCTTACAATGCAATGGGTGTTGCAACTTTACAGTTGGGAAATACTTCTGACGCAAAAGAATTGTTTGAGACTGCATTGAAAATTAATCCTCAATTTGCAACGGCTTATGATAATCTCGGAAATATTGCATTAATAAATGGTGATTTAGCCGGTGCGGAAGATAATTTTATGAAATCTTTAAAATATAATTCTCATAATCCGACTACTATGTACCACTTAGGTCAGGTCGCAGTGAGACAAAAAGATTATAATAAAGCTCTCACTTGGTTGAACCACTCAATCCACATTAATCCAAATTCAGCACCTGCACTGACATTACAGGGTGAGTGCTATTTGGTACAAGGAAACCAGGCTGCTGCAATTAATTCATTTAAAAAAGCAGTTACAGTAAAACCGGAAAACTCAAGAGCATATATAAACCTTGCAAATATTTATCAAAAACGTTCTGATGCTGAGTTTGCAATGGAGCAGCTAAAGACTGTCTTAGCTATCAACCCTAAATATAGAGATGCAATTATGAGAGTTGCAGATTTGTCATTAGAAACAAGAAAATATGAGCAGGCTTTAGATTATTATTCAAAATTGGTTGATGATTCACAATATGGTAATGATGCAATAATCGGACTTGCAAATACATATTATGAAATGTCTAAAGATCGCGGTGATAGCAGTGATATGACTACAAATAAAGAAATATATCTTGCTTATGACTATATAAATAAAGCAATAGAAAGAGTTCCTGACAGATTAGATTTGCATTTGGCAAAAATTAAACTTGCAAGATTGACTCACCAGCTCCCGCTTTCTAAAGACAGCTTAAATTATATTGTTCAAGCTGCTTCAAATAACCTTATGGATAGCGTAATCAAAGGTGAAGCATATCTTGCTTTGGGCAGAGAAAAAGATGCTGTATATACATTCGAAAATGCGATTAATTTTGCAAATAACGTCGATGATGAACTTTATTTGGCAGAAATTTTGGTTCATAACAAACAGTTCAGAACAGCAAAAGTTGCTTTGAAAAAAGTTCTTATGCAAGAACCTGATAATATAATTGCCAAAAACGGACTGGCATATATTGATTTATGCGAAATTAAATCAAATGAATTCTTTGATGTAGCTCAAAGACAGTTCAAAGAAGAAAATTACGCCTCAGCAATAGAATATTGTAACCGTGCAATTGACTTCTATCATAACAGTCCTGCAATAGCTAAACTAAAAGCTCAATCTTATGAAGAAGAAAAGAATTATCAAGGTGCAATCAAGTATTATAATCAATACTTATCAATGAGTCCTAACGCCCCTGATAGAGCAGAAGTTATGAAAAAATTAGAAAAATTCCAAAAGAAAATCTAATAGATTTTTAGGAATTAAGAATCCAGAAATATAAATAACCAGATTAAAAAAGACAATGAAAAAATTTGATATACGTAAAACTTTCGAAGTATTTTGGAAAGAACCTCTGAGTATTTTGACAGAGGGTCTTTTCCAAATAGTAAATATACAGTCGAATATATTTAGCCAAAAACCTTCGGTAAATGTGGACTTTTTAAAAGATAAAACTCAAATTACAGTTGTAGACAGTGATAAAATGTACAATTTGTTTCAAACAGTATTATTTAAACAACGTTTGAAAGAACAACAAAAGAAAGCTTTGTCTTCAAAATGAAAAAAAATGTAAAAATTATTAACGGAACATTTATTATCAGTGCAGAAAAGCTTTCTCAATGTCCTGATACGAGTTTGCCTGAATTCCCGCTTTTAGGTCGTTCAAATGTCGGAAAGTCTTCTTTTATCAATGCATTGGCAAATAATAAAAAGCTTGCAAAAACTTCTAATACTCCGGGAAAGACAAGATTAATCAACTTTTTTAATTTTGCTGATAAGTTTATGATAGCGGATTTACCAGGGTATGGTTATGCAAAAGTTTCACGTGAAGCTCAAAATAAATGGCAAAAATATTTAGAAGAATATTTGCTTAAACGAGAGCAAATAAAATCATTGATTCAGTTAATAGATGGTCGTCATGATATTCAAAAAAATGACTATCAAATGAGAGAATGGGTTATGGCTTATAATTTGCCGATTTTCACTGTTGTTACAAAAATGGATTACGTTCCTCGAGGTAAACAGTTAAATGTGATTAAAAAAGTTGAAAAAGAGTTTGGCGGATTAGTGTTACCGTTCAGTGCAGTTGACAATCGTTTTAATGAAGCTATTTTTGAAAATTTACTCCAAACAGAGGATTAAAAACCTTTTTGTCTCCGCTAAAATGATAATGGGTGTAGAACAAGTTTTAGCGGGGGGTTAGTATGGAAAGGGAATATTCACAAACAGAATTTTACCCTAGAACTAACGGGGAGATTTCAAACTCTATTACTAAAAGTTGGACGGAACAAGCACTTGAGTGCTATTCTATCGGTTGTGACTGCAAAAAGTGTTCTTTGAAAAACGGGAATTACTCTTTTGTATGTCAAATGCCCAAGGTTATTGATATTTTAATTAGTGCAATTGGCAAACCCCGAATGGATATGGTATAGAACTCCTTTTTTCCAAAAGCAGATAAATTTATTTTATCTGCTTTTTATTATTTATATAATACACGAACCGCCCTTATAATTTATAAGAGCGGTTCTCACAACTATCCATAATCCCGACTTAGTTTTTACTTAACAAATTTATTCAAATGCAATGCCTTCTTTATGCATTTTTGCAAGTTTTGCAAGATACCATTGTTTTGCTTCAATTTCGTCAAGGTTGTTTTTTATTTCTTCAAGCTCTGCCAAAAGTACCGATAAATCTTTTCTTTGAGGTGTGTAAGTTTCAGATTCTTCTGACCAGCTCATAGGGAAACAATTATTTTCGAACAATTCGTTCATGTCTGTTTTCATAGCACATACCCTCCGATTTTAGACTAATCTTTTTGTGAAATAAAAGAATGGAATAAATCTACAAGATCAAATTTTCCGTATTTAAACGGCATTGGCATATTGTCATATTCACTGCCTGTGATTTCTTGTAAATCCTGCATTTGTCTATAGTCCAGTGAGGTAAAATCAAAACTGGTCATTTCTGCATAATCTACCATTAATTCGTCCATATCCAAAACTTTTTTATCTTTCATTACACACTCCTTTTTGTGACTGATAACAATTTTTTTATCGGGAAGTTTTTATGAAAACTTTAAAAAAATGATTAATGTTGTTACATAATTTTACAAATACATAGATGTCAGGCATTTTATATGTGTGATAGAATGTAGACAATGAGGTGTTTATGAAAGAAAAAGCTATAGAATATTATTTAACAAAAGGTTATTCCTGTTCAGAAAGTGTTGTAATGTCAGCGATAGATGCAGGCTTATGTGACAAATCTCTGTTATCCAGTGCTACAAGTTTTTCAGGTGGAATGTTATCAGGATGCCTCTGTGGTGCAATAGCCGGTGCCCAAATGGTAATAGGTTATAATTTTGGTCGTGAAAACTCAAAAGGGAATGAAGTTTTGGCTAAAACTAAAGCTAAAGAATTTATTGATGAGTTTAAAAAAAGAAATAAAGCTACTTGCTGCAGAGTATTATCAGCAGGATTAGAGGGTATAGAAAGGAAGCAGCATTGTTCAAAATTAGTAGTAGATGCTGTAGAAATTTTGGAACAATTAGTGAAGGTTAAAACTAATGCTTAATGTTTTGAGTGTATTTTTAGGCGGTGGTTTTGGTGCGGTATTAAGGTACCTTACGGGTATGTATTTTTTGAAAAATTTGCACGTAAACCTCCCTTTAGCAACTTTCACAGTCAATATCATCGGCTGTTTTGTTCTCGGATTTTTGTATATATTATTCATTAATAAAACTGATTTGAATTCAGCAGTAAAACTTGCTTTAACTGCGGGTTTTTGCGGAGGGCTTACGACTTTTAGTACATTTTCGGTTGAAGTATTTGAAATAATCAGAAATGCTCAATACATACAGGCTTTATTTTATATTGGTCTGAGTGTATTAGTCGGTCTGATTGCGGTAATGATAGGAGCTTATTTTGCAAAATTTTGTATTTGATAAATTGAATTTTTTAACTGCCGGCATGCCTTTAAGTACAGGAAAATCAAGTTATGGCAGAGCTTTTGAGATTTTGAGCGAACTAAATATTGATGGCATGGAGATGGAATTTGTCCATGGTGTCAGAATGAGTGAAGAGACAAGAAAGCTTGTTAAAGCTGAGCGTGAAAACAGAAATTTGGTTTTGACAGCACATGCTCCTTTTTATGTTAATTTAAATTCTCAAGAAGATGATAAAGTTGATGCCAGCATACAAAGGATTATCGAAACAGGGCTTGCTGCAAGGGATACAGGAGCTTTCAGCATAACTTTCCATGCTGCATATTACATGAAACAAGATAAAGAGGTTGTATACCAACAAGTTAAAAAATGCGTAGGTAAAATTTCTGAATTTTTCAAAAAAAATGATATAAATGTATGGATTAGACCCGAAACAACCGGTAAAGGTACTCAGTGGGGAGATTTGAATGAAATTATAAGATTATCAAAAGAATTTGATAATGTCCTGCCTTGTATTGATTTCTCTCATTTGCATGCAAGAAGTATCGGACAGTATAATACTTATGATGAGTTTTCTAAAATTCTTGAAACTGTCGGAAACGAATTGGGACAAAAAGCTCTTGATAATTTTCATGCGCATCTTGCAGGTATTGACTATGGAGATAAGGGTGAGAAAAAACATCTTATACTTGAAGAATCTGATATGAATTATAAAGATCTTTTGAAAGTTTTGAAAGAATTCCAAGTAAAAGGTGCTCTTGTTTGTGAAAGTCCTAATATTGAAGATGATGCTGTCTTAATGAAAGAATATTATTACTCTTTGTAAAATATCTCTACAAAAAGAGTAAATTTTTTGCTATTTTATTTTTAATACTAATATCAGGTAGTACAAAAGTTCAGAAAAGGTAAAATATGTCTTTAAGTGTAAACAAAATTGCGTTTGCAGGAACAACATCAACAGGTAATGTATCTAGCGTTAATTCTGCAAAGAAAACAACCCGCAATCCTAATTTGCTAAATAATGAGCCAATTAAAGATACGGTTAATTTCACTGGTGAAAAAATGACTGACGAAGAGAAAAAAGAATTAATCCTCAAAGCAAGAACTAAAGCATCAGGCTATTCTTTCTGGTTCGGGCCGCTAAGTGTATTATATTACGGCTTGAGATCAAATAATACTATCGCTAAAAAATATGATTTAGATCCGCAAGAAAATAAAAAGTTAATCAAAAAGATTAAAAACGAACAACTTTTATGGACTCTGCCTGCTTGTATTCCTGGAATAAATTTGTTATCTGGCGGTGTAGCATACTTATACAACAAAAATTGCGATCCTGATGCTATAAATCTGTAATAATATAAACGATTGAAATATTAAAGAAAATTATAAAAAGTGCCGATAATAAAATATCGGTACTTTTTTATGCGTTAGAAAATAAAGAAAGGTCTTTTATATGTTTAATTCAGTGAATAACCCTTTCGGAAGAAAAATTGAATCTTCTACATCCTCTGACAGTGGTAAAAAACAAAAAGAACAACAGCAAGAAAAAAAAGAAAAGAAATTTTTGGAACAAGAAGAACCTGATGAAGTCAGAATTGGCGGTCGTCCAATTTTAACGGAAGATGAAATCAGGTATATGGTTCGTGAATATATTTCTAAAATTAAAAATGAACATGATAACGAACCAAAAATTATTGAAAAAGCTGATAAGTTTCTTGAAAAGTTTGATATCAAAAAGTTTATGAAAAGAAACCCAAATCTTACTGCACCTGATTTTTATATGGTTATGTATTCTGAAACAGAACATATTACAAGATAATATTTCTTAACAAAATCTAAAGTTTTAAAAAAATTTTTCCGTAGAAAATAATGGAATAAATTTAGTTTAGAAATTTGTTTTAGAAAGGACGTGCTATGGAAATTACAAGTGCAACTACATCAGCTAAGGCAAATTATGTAAAAGGCCTTGACGACGAAGAAGAAGAGCAACAAACACAACAGACAGCTGAAGAAGAGAATGCCGTTGCAGAAGCAGAACCTGACAAAGTAACCCTTACTCAGGACGATACTTATGATGAAGCAACAGTTGAAGAAAAAGTAAACAATTACATCCAAAACTTCTTAGCTAATCCTAAGCTTACTGATGCCGCAAGAACAGCATTAAGAACTTATTTGAATGATTTTGATGCTGCAGCATTTATCAAATCATACGGACCATTTGAGTCTGTAAGAGATATCTCTGCTGCAATGTATGCTGTGACTGCAGGTATGATTAAGTACCAAGAAGAAGAATAACAAAGTTATTAAAAGGAGGGTTGCAAAACCCTCCTTTTTTATTGAAGTAAATCAATATAATGTTCTTTTTCGCCAACAGTTGTCATTTTTAAGTTATTTGGATTTTTTGTATCAAATTGAAATATATTTGCGGAAGAGAAAAATGGCGGACGATTTTTACCTTGATATAAAATTATTTGTTCGTCATAATTTTTGTTAAAATATTTGTCCATTACGTTGCGGATTTTTTCAAAGATATTGTTAACACAGGGTTTTAGCTCCCCTTCATCTATATAGCCAGGAACATTAAAAAATAATTTAGGTTTTTTGGATTTATCTATATAATAATTATAAGTTGCAAGCTGCTTATCCAATGTAGAAGCTTGCAAATCCTTTGATACAGGAAGTGGAGTATAGTGTGAAAGTATAGCAATCGGATTGCCGTCTTTTCCTTTCATTACAACTCCGACAGAATTACAGCTTGCAAGTCCGTCTGTATATATTGTATGAATTCTGTCTGGTAAAACTCTTATCGCTTTACATTCATTCATTCCAACATTAATAATGTTAGAATTTCCATCTCTAATCATTTTTGCCAAAACCATCTCCGGCATATTGTTTATAGCTTCACGATTTTGTGCGGATAATTTTGAGAGTTTTGGTAAAATCTGTCTGGTTAGATTTTGTATAGACATATAAATAACCTTCTTTGTTTATATAAAATAAAAAAGATGTAAAAAATTGCCTATTATTCTTCGTCAAGACTTAAAACAGCCATAAATGCTTCTTGTGGAACTTCTACTCTTCCGACGGATTTCATACGTTTTTTACCTTTTTTCTGTTTTTCAAGAAGTTTTCGTTTACGTGAAATATCTCCGCCGTAACATTTATCAAGAACATTTTTACGCATTGCTTTTATGTTTGTTCTTGCAATGACTCGTCCTCCAATTGCTGCTTGAATTGGAACTTCAAATAATTGTTTAGGAATAATTTCTTTTAACTTTGTTGTTAATTTTTGTCCGATATAAAATGCACTGTCTTCATGGCATATAACCGATAATGCATCTACAATTTCTCCTGCAAGCATTATATCCAATTTTACAAGTTTTGAACGTTTGTAATCGCTAAATTCATAATCCATACTCGCATAACCTTTTGAGCGTGATTTTAATTGATCATAAAAATCAGTAATAACTTCACTTAAAGGTATTTCATATTCAAGACTGGCTCTTATTTTATCGAGATATGTCATGTTCTTGAAAATTCCGCGTTTTGTCTGAGCCAAATCCATTAATGTTCCGACATAGTCATTAGGTGTTATTATTTGAACTTTCACATAAGGTTCTTCTATATAATCTCGATATTGTGCGGCAGGAAGATTTGCAGGGTTATCGATTTCAACCATTTCTCCGTTTGTTTTATAAACCTTATAAACAACTGACGGTGCGGTGGTTACCAAATCAAGATTATATTCCCTTTCCAATCGCTCTTGTGCAATTTCCATATGCAGCATTCCTAAAAAACCGCATCTAAAGCCAAAACCTAATGCACTTGATGTTTCAGGTTCAAATGTAATGCTGCTGTCGTTTAATTTTAATTTTTCTAAAGCTTCTTTCAAATCGTGATAGTCGTCATTATCAACAGGATACATACCTGAGAAAACCATTGGTAAAGCTTCTTTATACCCTGGTAACGGTTCTTTGGCAGGATTTTCAACGGTTGTTATTGTATCTCCGACAAAACGGGTTAATTCTTTTATTGAACCTGCAAAATATCCTACATCCCCGCATACAAGTTCTTCTACCGGCACTCTCATTGGAGTCTGATATCCGAGTTCAACAATTTCATATTCCTTGCCTGATGCCATAAATTTAACCTTGTCACCAAGCCTCATTTTGCCGTCAACAATTCTGAAAAAACAAAGTGTTCCTAAATACTGGTCGTAAGCACTATCAAAAACCAATGCCCGCAATGGTTTTTCTGTAGTATCTTCAGGTGGCGGGATTAGATCAACAACCGCTTCTAATACTTCTTCGATACCAATACCTGCTTTTGCACTGACAGGAATTGCAAGTGAAGCATCAATTCCCAATACTTCTTCTATTTCGGCTTTTACCCTTTCAACATCTGCTGATGGCAAGTCAATTTTATTTATTACAGGTATAATCTCTAAATTCTGTTCTGCTGCAAGATACACGTTAGCAAGTGTTTGAGCTTCGACACCCTGAGTGGCGTCAACAATTAACAATGCTCCTTCACATGCTGCGAGTGATCTTGATACTTCGTAAGAAAAATCTACGTGTCCGGGGGTATCAATTAAATTCAAGATATAATTTCTGCCGTCTTTAGATTTATAATTCATTCTTGCAGCATTAAGTTTAATTGTAATACCGCGTTCACGTTCAATATCCATTGAATCCATTATCTGATTTTGCATATCTCGCTGGGCTACTGTGCCTGTAAATTCAAGCAATCTGTCTGCCAGTGTTGATTTTCCATGGTCAATGTGAGCTATTATACAAAAATTTCTTACATTATCTTTATATTTCATAATCTTTATTATATGCGGAAAACTCTACACATCAAGGGGTTCAATATTGTTTGAATATATTCTTTAATAATATTTATTAATAATACTTCCGTTTTTATTTTTTTTGTGTATAATAAATTTGTTGGATTTAAGCAGGGTAATTTAATATGAATAATGAAGAATGTGATTTCATGATGAAATTTTTCGTAATACAAAATCTTTATTTTGAAGAACAAAATTATATTGAAATTTTAAAAGGATATTGTGAAAGTAAACTGGAAAAATCAGAAGATTTGAATAAAATTTATCTTTTGTTAGATTTAATTTATAATCTCCATATAAAAGCTTCTAAAGAATCAGAAAAATTGATTTCAGGAATTTAATCTGCCATAAATTACTCGTTCAATTCCTGCCAAATCTTTTATAATTTCTATTTCTGAAAATTTATTACTCATAAGATTTTTGACAAGTTCTGCTTGTCCAATTCCCAGTTCAAAAAGTAAATATCCGTTTTCATTAAGTATTTTTGGAGCATCATTAATAATTTTTTCGTAAAATTCAATTCCTTTATCATCTTTTGTGTAAAGTGCAATTTCCGGATCAAACGATACTTCTTTTTGGATATTTTCTTTTTGTGAAGGAGGGATATATGGGGGATTGGAAACGATTACATCAAAACTTTCACCGGGTTTTACGTTTGAAAAGACATCTGATTTTCTGAAAATTGCTTTATTAAATAAGTTAAGTCTTGAAGCATTATCTAATGCGGTGTTCAGTGCATCTGAAGAAATATCTAATCCTATAATTTGACAATCAGTATATTTTGCAATCATGCAGGCTATACAGCCGCTTCCTGTGCCGACATCCAGTGCTGTTTTAAAATTATTTTCATTAATAATTTCGATTGTCTTTCTTACAAGGATTTCGGTTTCATCTCTCGGGATAAGGACTGACGGATTTACTATAAATTTTTCTCCCATAAAATCTGCAAAGCCGATTATATGCTGAATTGGTTTTCTTGTCTTTGCTCTGATTTCTGCTTTTTCTTTAACAATATTCAATTTCTCAGAATCAAGTTTTTTACCCATTATGATATCTTTTACACTATAATTGGCAAAATGTTCAATAAGCATTTTTACTTCAATATTTGCTTCATTAGGCTCAATTCCGCTGTCTGTAAGAATTTTTACTATATCTTGTATTGTCATTATTATAATCCTGTTTTTTCAACTATTTTTAAGTGGTCAATCATTTCAAATATTGAGATAATTTCTTTTAAAAATTGCATGTATTGTGCAGAATCTGTAACCGGTGTACTTAATTGGCCTAAGTGGAACAGGTCTTTATATGTTGATAATGCAATTAATATTTTGCCGTTTTTAAAAGAGCATTGGTGTTCATATGCATTGAACGAAGTTGTTATATTTTTAAATCTTTCCATAAAGGCAGGAGTTAAAAGGAATCTTGCTTCTATTTGGTCATTAGAATCTACAAAATATTTTTTATTAAATTCCGGATCCTCAAGTTTTACTTCTTGATACACCTTTTTGTTAAACAAAAATTCTCGGCTACGAACAATAGTGTGACCTGTAAATCTTTTACCTACACCAATAGAAATTAAAACTCCTTTAAATTCGGTGCGTTTTTTTCGTCCGTTACGTGTATATTCATAATAATATAGTTTGGTTTCAGAGATTTCAATAGGAGTTTGTCTATATTCACCTCTGAAATTATCATCTACAGCTCTGTGAGTAAATTTATCAAAAATTTGAGAATCTTTTATTTCATAAGTGTCAATGATTTGAGAATTTGTCCAAGTAAAATTCCCGAATGCTTGCATAAACAATGGCATTAGTTGTTTTTTTAATTTGTTTTCAAATTTTTTTTGTATAGTTTTATAGCAAAGACTACTACCAAAAAACAATGCTCCGGCTATGTAATATATAATTTCCATAGGTTTGTAAAAACTTATTCCAAAAACAATCAGAGCTAATACGAGAACTATGGAAGTATAAGTCCAAGCCTTTTTGTGCGTAACTTTTCTTTCATTGTCTATGTATTTAAGTTGTGGTAAAACTTTTTCGTGATAGATTTTTGCAAAATTATGCTTAAATTCTTGAATATTATTAAATTCCATAATTATTCCTCATAATTTGTAATTGTTGGTGTTGAGTATTCCGTTAAAATTTTATCTATTTCGTTTTTAGCTTCCAGTTTGGAAGAAAGCTTTTTTTTTTCGATGTTATATTTTTTGCATAGTCTTTCGTAATAATATAATTGTTTTTTTGTCGGAGCTTCTTTGCTCATTTTTACTTCTTGCAAAAATTTTCTTTTCTTTTTTTCAAATTCTTTATTTGCCTGAATAATAGGTTCTTGTTTCTTTTTATAGTCGTAATATTTTCTGCATTCATTTAAGAAAAGTCTTGTATCTTGCAGGAATTTGTCATCGTCTAAAAAGTCTTTTAAAAATTCAAATCTTGATGCATTAATTTCTAAATAATATCTTTCATCGTCAAGAAAATTATTCAAAATTTCTTCAATAGTTTGTTCAGGAGTCTTTTTTACTAAAGCTCTCAAAAATGTGCACAAAGAAGCTTTTTGGTTTTTTGTAAAATCAAGATAAATCTGTTTTTTTACTTCATACATATGTCTGATTTTATCATATTTTGATGATTTGTGTAAATAAATTCATAGTATGAGATTTTGTTTAGAACATATTTATGTTACGATTTATATGTTTAGTTTTAATATTTATAAATTTGGAGAGAAAGATGGAAAACTTTATTTCTACTCACGGAATGATAATTTCAGGAGCAATTCTTTTAATTGCTTATATTTTTATTGCCAGTGAGAAAATTCAAAAGTCAGTAGTGGCTCTTGTAGGAGCTTCTTTGACTATGCTTTTGGGCCTTCTTCCTTTTAAAGGATATTATGATGCACAGGCTCATACTTATGTTCGCTCCGTTTTTGATTACATTGCTTTTGAAGTAATTTTCTTACTTATAGGTATGATGATTATAGTTCATATTGCAAGTAAGAGCGGTGTGTTTAAATGGATGGCTATTCAACTTTTAAAATTTACTAAAGGTCATCCGAAACTTGTTTTATTTACTTTAGCTGCATTTACTGCAGTTGCTTCGGCATTTTTGGATAACGTTACAACAGTCGTTCTTATGATGCCTGTTACTTTTGTTATTGCAAAAGAATTCGATACTGATCCGGTACCGTTTTTGATTACTGAAGTTTTAGCTTCTAACATCGGTGGTACTGCTACTTTAATCGGTGACCCTCCTAATATTATCATTGGTGCGAAAGCCGGTCTAAGTTTTATGGATTTCGTAAATGAATTAACTTTAATTGTATTTTTAATTTTCTTAGTTGTTGTTGGTGTTCTTATTTTGTTATTCAGAAAAGGACTCAAGGCAACTCCTGAGAAAATGGCTCATGTTGCAAATCTTGATAACTCAAAAACTATTACCGATAAAAAATTAATGATTCGTTCAATGATTACTTTAGCATTGGTAATTCTTGGTTTTGTTACTCACGATAAAACTCATATTGATGCCTATGTATTTGCAGTAGCAGGTGCCAGCTTCTTGTTATTATTTGAAAAACCAAAAGAAATTTACAAAGACGTTGAATGGTTAACTATTTTCTTCTTTGTAGGTTTATTCATTATTATTGGCGGATTTGAAGCTAACGGTGGTATCGCTTTCTTGGCTGACGGGTTAATTAAATTGACTCATGGAAGTCTTGATGCGGCTACAATGTTAATTCTTTGGGGTTCAGGTTTGTTATCAGGTGTAATTGATAATATTCCTTACACTGCAACAATGGCTCCATTGATTGCTCAGGTTCAGCATACTATACCTTATACAGGGGCAGGTCATCATCCTTTGTGGTGGGCACTTGCTTTAGGGGCATGTTTGGGCGGAAACTTGACCATTATTGGTGCTGCTGCTAACGTTCTTGTTTCTGAAACCGCAGCAACAAAAGGACATCCGATTACGTTTATGCGATTTTTAAAATACGGTGCTTTGACTACGTTTATATCTTTAACGCTAAGTTCAATTTATTTGTATTTTAGATATTTGCACTAATTTGAAATTATAAATGGAAAAGAGCTTGAATATTTTATTCAAGCTCTTTTTTAAAACCAATCTATCAGAGGTCTTATTTCTCCGCATTCAAGTTCATACTCTTCTGCAAGTTTACTTCTCAGAAGTTTGTCTATTTTAAGTTCTTGTTTTATCGGGTCTTCTATATATAATTCACCGGTATTTTTATCATATACTTCTGCATAATTTAATCCTAAATTTGTGCAATTGGGCAGACTAATTGTTCCGTCAGATTTTAAATAAGCAAGTCCGAATGTCCTGCAGATAATGCCTCGATATTCATATAATACACAGGATTTATTCAGCAAAAACGGACATTTGTATTGAAAATGTCCAGTTTCAGATTTTTGTTTTGCAATTTTTAATTCAGTTATATTTTTACGAATTTCTGATTTTGTTTCTTTGGGTAAATTAACAAAACCGTACATAATATATTCTGTTTCAAGTCTGGAAAATGGATATTCTCCTTTTTCACAACAATCAGTACAGCCTTTTTTACATTTGATATATTTTTTGTGTTTTAAAAAATATCCTCGAAGTTCTTTATCAAGTTCTTCGAGGAATTTTTCATATCTTTTCAGCATTATTTTCCTCTAATGAGTATATATTTTCTTCCATCCAATACAGTTTTATATTTAAGACCTTCTCCGTAAGTTTCAAGATTTCTTTTTTTCACGGAAATTAAAGCATCATTTTGTTCAAGTTCTTCTTCAAGATTATCTTTGGTTAATTCTTCAATATATTTTATGTGGGCACCATAGTAATATAATAAAGAGTATCTTCTTGTATCTCCGAAAGATATTAACTGTTCTTTTTGTTCATTTGCATATTTTGCAAATTTCATCAAGTCGTCTTGTCCGAATTTGTAATCAATTAAAAAGAACTCTTTTGTACAAAATGCTGAAACTAATAAAGTAAAAATTACATAAGTGAAAAATACACCCCAAGGTTTATTTTTCATTGCACAAATTATGCTTGAAATTCCGCAAAATGCTACAAAACCAATTGTAATCCATTTTGCGGAATAGATATCTTGATAAAGCCATTCAGGCAAGTATAGCGGACTGAATAATGCTCCTATAACAAGTAATAAGCATATTCCACCCCATATATACACAGATAAGTTTATAGCTTTTTTGTGTTTTGCGTTATTAATATATTCAAGCCAACCGAATGCCAGAATACAAGCAATATGTACATAAATAGGTAAAATGTATGTTATAAGTTTAGTGCTTGATGATGAGAAAAATAAAAGAATAAATATAACAGCAAGCCAGTTTAGTGCAAGATATTTATGAGCATCGTCTAAGTTATTAAAATTGAATTTAAAATTTTTGAAAATATTCCATTTGAAGTTTTTTGCTTTAGCAATACTGATTGCAATAGCAGAAAATGTCCAAGGAATTAAACCCCAGAAAATATTTACAAAGTAAAACCAAAAAGGTTCTGAACGATTAATGTCATTTGATGTAAAAAATCTTGCAAG
>CASDPF010000018.1 GCA_949282215.1 uncultured bacterium
ATAAAAGTTGATATTGACGGTAAAAAAGGTCAATATACTTTAGGAAAAGATTTTTTTATTTTTGATATTACTCCTAAAGGAATTATTCCTGCTGGATTGGCTAATTCTACGGCTTATAAATTTGAAGATTATTGTAATGCTTCTAAAAAAACTAATGCAAATGGCAGGAGTTGCACCGCTTGGGTAATATATAATGAGAATATGGATTATTTACATTGTAACGATTTAAGTTGGGATGGTAAAACTAAGTGTAAGTAAGTACAATAAAGCCCTGATTTTATCAGGGCTTTATTAATTTTGTTTATTTTATTTTTCTGATTTTATAGACCCTTTTAGAGATTCGCTTTCGTTTACGTAATTTGTAACTTGTTTCAATGCAGGTTTGAATGCGTTAACTGTTGCGTTTCCGCCCAAACAGCCGCCCTGACAAGCCATTACTTCAATCAGGTTGCCTAAATCGCACATACCGTTTTTAGCATATTTTTTCAAATCTCTGATTGATTGTTTTGTGAGTCCGTCAATTACTACAGGGTGAGCCGGAATTTCTTCAGGCAATAGTGTTTGTACGGCTTTTGCTACTCCGCCTGTTACGCAGTAGTTTCTGGCTTCTGCTGATGCTTCTGTTTTGAATTCACTTTCTCCGCATTCAGCTACTTGGATATTTAATGCAATAAACCAAGCTCCTACTTCTTCGTAGTTTAAGACATAGTCAACATTTGGATTTTGAAGTGCTTCGCGTCTTTTTGCTACACATGGGCTGAAAAATACTGTAACAGCATCAGGGTTTTCTTTTTTTACGATTTCAGCTGTATAATACATAGGAGTTTTTGTATCTGAACGGAAAGGTTTCATTTCAGGGATATGTTTTTCTACAAGTTCGTTATATCCCGCACAGCAAGAGGTTGTCATAAATTCTGCCCCATCCTCAAGTCTTTCTACGAATTCTGCAGCTTCTGTTTTAGATGTAACATCTGCACCTTGTGCTACTTCATATACATCTGCAAATCCTAATTTTTGGATTGCTTCTTTTAATTGTTTTGGTGTACAAGGCAATTGACCCATCATTGCAGGGGCTATCATTGCTATTACTTTTTTACCTGCTTTAATGTTTTTCAATACATCAATAATCTGGCTCTTTTCATGTACTGCTCCGAATGGGCAGGCTGATACGCATTTGCCGCAAGAAATACATTTTGAAAAATCAATTTGTGCATGTCCGTCTTCTCCTTTGGCGATTGCTCCTACAGGACAAGCATTTTCACATGGAACTATAATTTTTTGTATTGCTTGATATGGACATACTTGAGCACACATTCCGCAGTTTTTACATTTAGCAGGGTCGATTACTGATTTCCCGTTTTGAATGCTTATTGCTCCGAATTTACAAGTGTTTACGCAAGGTCTTGCAACACACCCTTGACATAGGTCTGTTACATAAATTCTTGAAGGCACACATCCCTTGCAAGCTGTGGTTAATACTGTAAGAGGGTTTTCTTCAGGTTCCTTTCTTTCCATTGCTTTTTTTGCTAAGTCTGATAACAGTGTGCTGTCTTCAGTTTCTTCAATAGAGAAACCTAAACCTGCAACAGTTCTGTCTCTTAAAATGGCACGTTCTTTATAAATACAGCATCTGTATGGGACTTCATGTCCTTTCGGACGCATATCGTATGGTATTAAACGTGTGTTCTCTTCAAAATTGTCACTAAGAAATGATTTTATTAATCTGACTAAAATCTCTCTTTTTAGATGTGATGTCTGTTTTGGGGTGTTTATAGCCATATTCCTAACTTCCTTCTTTATTCTTTCACCAATACTCTAATTATCGCATAAACATGAAATTTTTCAAAAATTATACTTATTCTCACCTTTGTAAATTTTAATTAATTTCTGTCAAAAAAATATATTTTTGCATTTCTAATTCTTGGAGGTCTTCTATTTATGATAAATACAAGTTTTAATCGCACTAATTCTATAAATTTTACAGCTAAGCTGGATATTTCTGAAATTAAAAATAATAAAGCTTTATGGGCTAATGTCGCTGATATTTTTGAAAATAAAACAAAAAAGATTCCTTATGATTTTTCTGTTTCAGATCAAAATAATAAAGTTGACATATTTGCTTCTGTTGACTTAGGAAATGAAGATTATTCCGAACATTGTTGTACACTTACTAAATCTGCGTCTAAAGATTTGTTGACTTTTTCACAGGAAAAAATTGCACAAAAACTCATAAAACTTCTGAATATTTTTAAGCATCAGGATAAAACAAAGATTGATACTATAGAATTTTTAAATAAACTTGAAAAAAGTGATAAATATGATACCCTTAATACCCCAATATATGAAAATGGCGATTCTATATATGATAAAGTTTTTTATCCTATTTTTGATAAAATGAAACAAGACAGAATTAAGGCAGTCGCAGATGATTCAATATTAAAAGATGCAGACTTTATAGATTAGTAAAAAGACCTCACAATATAAGTGAGGTCTTTTTTATGTTTTTATTTTAACAGTTAATAACTATTTTGCCGCAAGTTTTTCATCAATAGCTTTCAAAACTTTTTCAACAGTAGCTTCTTTAATAACTTCATCATCTACTTTGACATAAGGTGCTTTTGAAAATTCCCAATCAATTGAGCATAAACCTAAGCATGGTACTCCTGATACTTCAACTTTATCTCCGTATTTCGCAGGAACTGTCTCGATTAATTCCTGTAAATTTGCAGAGCCCATTACAAAACATGTTGTTCCTAAACATACTTTAACACTAATTTTTTCACTCATTTTATACCCTTTCTGCTGACACCTGTCGGCTTTAATCTATAATCTTTTAAGTTTTGAAATTTATTTTATCCTAACTCTCAATTTTATTCTTACATATATTGTATGGTTACTTTTTTGAAATATTTATCTTGTAATACGTTTGAGATTTTTTTAATAATATTCTTACGTATTTCAATTTCAATTGGCAAAGCCGGATCGTAGTGTGCCTGATTTAACTTTGCTCCAACCATAAAGTTAATGCAGTCACTATCTAAGAGAAATTTTACCAGTTTTCCTGCTGCATTGTCAATATCTTGAGTCCCATTTTCTAAGTATTCTAAAGTTTTAGTTAATGTCAAAATACCTTCTGTAACAAGATCAACTCCTTCCATATATGAGCAGGCAGGAAGTTTTCCAATACTTATTGTTGTATCCATTGTAATCGGACGGTTTAGTTCTCTTGAAATTAAGTTTGCTGTAGTACCTCCTGCTATGGCTTTTTTCCCTTTAAAATTAGCGAACATTTCGGCATATTCCCTATCTTTTTGTTGGTGGTATGGAGGTCCTGTGAATATAAGAGCTTCTCTTGGTTCTCTAAAATATAGGACACAGGCTGATATATCATCTTTTGGCTTTCTATCCGTTTCAATGTTTCTTGCTTGATTTACAAGATATTGAGAAAATTCTGAACTTGATATGTCAGGATTTTCTGCAAGTTTGTCTTTAGCCAAAACGATTAGTCCTTCACGTCTAAGTCCCAATTTTAATCTTCCTCCGCCCAGTCCGGCTTGAGTTATACCATCTGAGCAGAAGATTAATCTATCTCCGAGTTTTAGTTGAATTCGATAGATTTTTAATTTTCTGTTTTTAAATGTTTTCGATTGGATTGTCTCAAATTGAGGTTCCATTATTTCGTTATCTCTAATCCATAGAAATTGCGGATTACCTTCTTCTACAATTTTAGCATACCCATCATCATTTACGTCTATGGCAGAAAATGTTGAATAACTTATTCTGCGGACTTTACATACAGGCAGTGAATTCATTATAATTTCTGCTGCTTTACGTATAGGAATTTGTTGATTTTCTATAAATTGTAAAAGCATTGTAGCTGTCATGCATGATAGGATATTGGCTTTAATCCCGCTACCAAGACCATCTGATAAGACTGCTATCAGACGTGCTTCATCAGGGTAGCGTTTTGATACAAAGTAGTCGCCATAAGCATTTTGGTTATATTTTTTCATTTGATTGCAATCGATATCAATAAACATTTATTTTGCCTCATTTTCATTTTCGTCTTTATCATCGAAATCGTTTGCAATTGAGCTTAGCAATGTTTCTGTTTCTACCATGTGCTCACCTAGTAGGCAGGCAATTTCTTGAACTATAGAAATATTTTTAGATATAACTTCATGAGCTTTTTGAGAAATTTTTTCCCTATTTGTTTCAGATTGAGTAACATCCATAATTACAGCACCTACAATTTCATTTTCTTCTATTGTAAAAATACTGATATCAAGTAACCTGTTTTTTACAGGATAGCGTTCTTTGTGTAAATCTTTTCCTGATTTAAGAATAGTTTTAAATAGATCTGCAAAGTCTACAATTCTGTCAATTGCAGCTCCTGCAAGACCTTCAGGTCTTGCTTTGAAGACGTCATACATATCACCTGTAAACATTTTCATAAAACTGTCATTTGCTTCAATAATATTCATATTGCTATCTACCATTACAACGGCTGCTGGCATGCATCGTACAAGTGCTGCCGCTTTTCTCATTGCAATTTTTCTCATATATGAAACGCACATTGATGCTTCAGCATCTCCATCCAATAGAGCTTTTGCCAAATCTCGGCAGGTTGCATAACCGCAGCCGCCGCAGTTTAGTTCGTCATCTACTGTATGTTTGCCGATTTTTTTCAAAGTTTTAAGTATATCTTCAATACTATGTGGTGTAGATACAACTTTCTTTTCTGTAATATTGTATGGTACAACTACAGAAGGTTTTTTTGGAATAATTTCTCTGTTTTTAACATTATTTAATACATTCGATATAATAGATAAGCCTGCTTTGGATGTTGAAATGCAAGGCCCGCCTACACATCCGCCTTCACAGGATAGTGCTTCTACAAATACTACTTGTTCTAATTTTTCAGGGTTAAGGTTTTTTAGTGCATTTTCAAACGAATGCAGACCTGCGATATCAATTAATTGAATATCTTTTTTTATGCCTATTCTTTTTATTGTTTCGTTCATTCCGCCGTCTATCGGGTATAAAGAGCCTTCGTATGCTGTATTAGGTATGAATTTGTGACTTGGATCTTCCGGTATTGCTGATTTTTCAGGAATTTGGTCATTCATCCATACTTTTAATTCTTCAAACGTAAGAGCTACGTCATATAATCCGCTATCACGAGCTTCATTTTTTTTACCGATGCAAGGGCCTATGAAAACTATTGATATATCTTCACCGTACTTTTCTTTTAGTATTTTTGCATGTGTCATTGCCGGTGAACCTATTGGTGTAATATTATTTATGAATTCAGGATGATAGTGTCTTATAAAATCAACGATAACAGGGCAGGCACTTGAAATAAAGAGTCCTTTATCTGCTTCATTAAGCATTTGTGCGGTTTTTATTGATACTTCTTGAGCACCCAGAGCTGTTTCTGATACACCTTTAAATCCAAGAGTTTTCAACAACGCTATCATTTTTTCAGGTGAGTATTCAAATACTCCGCTCCAAGACGGTGCAAGAGAAACATAAACTTCTTTTTGGGCCAAAATCAAATTCTTTGCTTTATCAATATCAACTCTGACTCTTTTGGCATTTGAAGGACAGGCTTTTACGCAATTACCACAGGCTATACATCTTTCAGGGATAACTGAGGCGTGTCCGTTTTCTATTTTAATAGCTTTTACAGGACATTCTCTTATGCAGCGATAACAGTCGTGACATTCATTTGATAATGTGTACACCGCATTTTGTCTATTCATTTAAAACTCCTTTTTTAATAAACACTATTGTATGAAATTTTTATTTATATGAGGCTAATATTTCTTTTAATTTATTTTCATCAACTTCATTATATTCCTTGCCGTTTATCAGAATATTCGGGCCTGTCGCACATTTACCTTCACATCTTGCACCTGCAAGATCAATCTGAGCTTCAAGACCGTTTTCTTTAATATAATTTTCGATAAATTCTAAGTTCTGAGCATTGCCTCTTGCGAAACAGGAACTACCCATACAAACGGTTATATGTAATTTATTCATACTATCCTCTTTATAACTATATTTTTATTTTAGCTTATATCTTAAAATTTATCAAGTTTATACATGATTGAATTTTTTTAAAAAATAGTTTAGAATAGTAATACAAAAGAAAAGGAGGGTGTATGCAAAAGACGCTAATAGATAGAATTTCGGGGGGGGGGGCTACCAGCTAACAGTTATAGCAAGCATTTCCGACTTAGACCTCCGATTAGAAGAAAAAGAGCAGAAAAGTAAGCCGTGCCAACAGACACGGTGATTTATGGTGTGAAAACTGTTAAAATAGAAAATAGTATATAAACGGAGGATTTATGAAAAAGAAAAAAGCTTTTACATTGGCAGAAGTGCTGATAACTTTAGGAATAATTGGAATTGTTGCGGCAATGACATTACCTACACTTGTTCAAAAATATAAGGAAAAACAAAGAGTTACGCAACTTAAAAAAGCCTATTCTATATTAAATCAGGCGTTTACTATGGCTGTAAATGATTATGGTACGCCTGATAATTGGGGACTTGTAGTTACCGAGACAGGAGAAGTTGATGATGAAGGTGAACAAATTTTAGATCATAGTGGTGCAATGAAGGCTATGAGTATATTAAAAAAATATATAAAACAGAAGTCGTTAGCAGAAAATGAAATAATAGGGTATGTGAGATCCCTTGATGGAAGACAAGCATGGTGGCCTTGGGAAGCTTCTGTAGATAAATATATTTTTATTGCCGATGGTACTATCCTTGCTCAAGGATGGATAAATTCTGAGTCCTGTGCAAATGGTTCATGTGGTGATTTTTGGGTCGTATTCCCTTCTAGAAATATGAAAATTGGTGTTGATGTTTTTAGGTTTGAGTTTACAACAAAAGGTTTTATTCCAAGTGGAATGCAAGATGCAACAGGTTACCAATTTTCAAAATATTGTAGTACCACTGATACTTCAATTAGAGTTGACTTACAAGGGAGAGGTTGTACAGCTTGGGTGCTTTTTAATGAGAATATGGATTATCTGCATTGTAATGATCTGAGTTGGGATGGAAAAACAAAGTGTAAATAAATATATGAAATGATAACAAAGGGGGCAGAGTTTTATAACTCAGCCCATGTTGGTAAAAAATAAAAGACTTCAAAAATATACAAAAATATGTTATAATAATTATACGAATAAACAAAGGAGGAATGTATGCAAAAAGCTCATATAGATAGAATTTCGGGGGGGGGGGCTACCGACTAACAGATAAATCAAGCATTTCCGACTTAGACCTCCGATTGAATAAAAAAAGAGCTGAAAGCAAGCCGTGCCAAGTGACACGGTGATTTGTGATGCGAAATTTTTGAAAAACGAGTAATAAAAAATATAAATAAACGGAGGATTTATGAAAAAGAAAAATGCTTTTACCTTAGCAGAAGTGCTGATAACATTGGGAATAATCGGAGTCGTAGCGGCAATGACGTTGCCGACTCTTGTACAAAAACAGCAGGAAAAAGTAACTGTAAGCAGATTAAAGAAAGCATACTCCGCTCTTTCGCAAGCTTATTTAATGATTTCAAAGGATTATGGTGAGCCTACAAACTGGGGATTTAGTTCAAATATTGATGCGGATGGAAATTCTACACCTGAAGGCTCAATTAAAGTTTCTAATTTGTTTGCTAAGTATATGAAAATTACAAAAAACTGCGAAAATGCTGACGGTTGTTGGTCATCCGGAGATGTATATAGACTTAATGGTAGTCTATATGGATCTGGTAATCCCGGAGAAAGGGATGATATAGCAAAAATAACATTAGCAGATGGAACTTATGTCGCATTTGGAGGACTTAATGCTGAATGTTCTAAAAATAGAGGTGAAACGAAACCTCTGTCATCAGTTTGTGGTTGGATTATTGTCGATGTAAATGGTAATGACAGACCAAATACTTATGGAATAGATATTTTTGAATTTAGTATTACTAAATATAATATTATGCCTTACGGTACACAAGAGGATACATTGTCGGGATAAATCTACTGCATCAGGAAATGGTTGTACTGCTTGGGTAATATATAATGAAAATATGGATTACCGAAGATGCAGTGACCTCAGTTGGGATGGTAAGAAAAAATGCAAGTAAAATACAATGTTATTCAAATATTTTAATTGCACGCGACAGAATTCCAAGACAGTATGAAATCGTTATTCCGTAGTTTGTTATAGGAATTCCTGCTTCGTTTGCTTTTAGTATTCTTGATAGGATTTCTCTGCGGTTTGTCATGCAAGCTCCGCAGTGAATTATTAGTTTATAACTGCTTATGTCAGGAAAATCATGTCCTGCATAATTTTCTATGATTAAATTTTTTCCTGTTCTTTTCTTTAGCAGGTTCGGAATTTTTACTCGTCCGATATCATCTTCTATTGCATGGTGAGTACAGCTCTCTAAAATCAGTACTTTATCTCCGTCTTTCAGGTTTTCTATCGCTTCAGCTCCTTGTTTAAAAGCTTCCAAATCTCCTTTAAGTCGTGCAAAAAGTATTGAAAATGATGTTAGAGGAATATTTTCAGGTACTATTTTCGATACGGTCTTGAATGCTTGTGAGTCTGTAATTACTAATGCTGGAGGAGTTTTTAAGTTATCCAATGCATCTTTTAGTTCTGTTTCTTTTACCACATAACTCAAGCAGCTACTGTCAAGCAAATCCCTTAATGTTTGAACTTGCGGAAGAATAATTCTGCCTTTCGGTGCTTCTTTATCAATTGGGATTACTAAAATAACCGTACTTTTTGCAGGAATTAAGTCCCCTGCAATTTTAGGCGTATTTACAAAATCCTCAGGAAGAAGTTTTACCAGTTTTTCTTTGAATTTATATGTCAGGTCTTCATCAGTTAATGCTGATGTTATAAGCACGTTATCTGTTAATTTATATATTTCATCAAGTTTATTCCGTTTAATTTCCTGAACATCATTTTTGTTTATTACAATTAAGTATGGAATATTCAATGAATTTAGTTCTTTTATTAAATCCTTTTCATACTCGTCAAGTCCGTTGTAATCACAGATTATTACCGCAACATCAGTGCGGTTAATTATCTTTTTTGTTTTCTCAATACGTTTTTCTCCAAGTATTGTTTCATCGTCAATTCCTGCTGTATCAAGGAAGTTTACAGGTCCTACAGGTAAAAGCTCCATAGATTTTTCCACTACATCCGTTGTCGTTCCTGCAATGTCTGAAACAATAGATATATCTTGGTTTGTAATTTTATTTAAAAATGCGGATTTCCCTACATTAGTTTTACCGAAAATTCCTATATGTAAACGCATTGATTTTAGTGATTTCATTTATTGTACTCTCTTTTTCCTACTAAAAAAGGCACCCAAAATCGGGTGCCTGATAATTCGATTTTGAAAATTAACCTCTGATACCAAGTTTTTTGATTAATTCTCTGTATCCGTCAAGATCTCTTGATTTCATATAAGAAAGTAATCTTTTTCTTCTACCTACCATCATTAAAAGACCTCTTTTTGTAGCGAAATCTTTTTGGTTAGATTTTAGGTGTTCTGTTAATTCAGAAATCTTTTGGCTTAATAATGCGATTTGAACCTCTACAGAACCGGTATCTTTTTCGTTAGCACCATATTCTTTAATGATGTCTTGTTTGTTTTTTAAGTTAATTGACATATTTTTTCCTTTACATTGTTGAGTGACTATTTGGCGTAAGCACTCTACAAGGCTTATGATAATATATCAATAAAAAAAATCAACCGTTCTGTTAAAAACCCTTTACAAATCAATTTTGTAAAGGGTTTTTGTTATTTATGCTAAAAATTGTGTTGCACTGTGCGTGTGATATAAAGCTGTCTTTAAGGCTGCATCATAATTGAATTCTGCTTCTGAAGATGCATTTTTTAATTTGTTTAGCTTTGATTCTTGTGTAAGTGACAAATCTTTATCTTGTGCATCCATTTTTGTTTTGTATGTCAAATATTCTGATTTTGCTTTGCTTGCGATTGGTGCTAATGCTTGATAGTTTGCAATTAATTCTTCTGACTTCGCATTAAATGCTTCATGACGTCTGTTAAAGTATTCTCTAATTAAATCAGAAGGGTTTCTTGAAGATTTTAATTGTGATACGTCAAAATTATGTATAGAAGTTGTTCTGAGTTGAGCCGCAATATAATTTTCGTAAGATTTATATTGACTTTTTAGGCCGTTATCATTTTCAAATTCTGCATTTGTAAGTATTTTTGTGCTAATACCGTCAACCATATACCAATCCCTTATGTTATTCCTTATATATATATAAAGTATTTATTATCAAATTTATTGCCTTTTATTTGTTAAATGTTACAAAATGTAAAGCCGAATTTTTGCCTATAAAAAAGGACGGTTTTACCGTCCTGTAATTTGAATTCCTTTTCCTATTTTCCTTATGTATTTATTTAAAACCTTTTCCTTTTGCTTTTTCCTATTAATTTGCAACGACTGTTGATACAAAATTTACAATATCTTTGAATGAGTCTTTTACAAATTCTTTTGCTAGTGTTGTAATAGGTCTGTTTTCGACGCATTCAAATACATAATAAATCGGATCTTTTGAATTGTTAAAACGCATTCTTTTATCGCGTTTGTCAAGATAACAATAATCTTCTATATTAAATCCGGCAGTTGATCTTTTATTACCCTTTCTTTTACGGGTTAATGAGCCAAACTGACCGTTTCCGCTTGTTTCATTTTTTGTGCTGCCTGCCATTGGTAACATCTTTTTTGCTCTCTTTCTTCTCTCTTATATCTTACATATATATAAAGGATATAAGTTTTGAAAAATTGCCTTTTGTTGATATGTTATGTTAAGTTATGTTAACTTTCTTTTTTTAGTGTAACAGCTTCATTTTCAGCGACAAGATTTTTACCTATAGCCTTTTCCAAGGCCGCTTTAGAGGAATTGTATTGATAAAGCGTTCCGTAGTAGTTCAATTGAGCTTCCTGATAAAGAATTTGAGCATCTTTAAGTTCTGTCGGACTGGCTTCTCCTACTCTATAACGTCCGTAAGAGAGTTCATAATTCTCTTTTGCTTGTTTTACCTGCAACATTGCAACAGGTATTTGATTTTTCTTTTCTTCTAGTGTTAAAAAGGCGTTTTGAATTTCCAGATAGATTGTGTTTTGGGTTGTTTGAGCATTTGCTATTTCTTTATCATAGAGATATCTGGCTTCTTTTATTTCGTTTCTTATTAACATTCCGTTTACTGTAGGGAAGTTAAGATATCCGCCTATATTATAACCATAGTTTGATGTCCAATGTTTACCACCTATTTGATATTGTCCTTCAAGTGAAAGTGTTGGAAAATATGATTTTTTTACTAATTTAAGAGTTTGTTTTGCTCCTTCTACTTTAATTTCTGCAAGTTTTAATTCCGGACGAGAATCTCTTGCTATTTCTACCGCTTGATTTAGGGTAAGGTCTACAGGATTGTATGTAAGTCTGTCTTGGACGTTATATTCGTCAATGAAAGGGACACCCATAACGTTATTTAATTTTGCAACAGCCAACTTTACAGCATTATCAGCTTGGATAAGTTTTAGTTTTGCACTGCTCAGATTTGCTTCGGCAATTGTGACATCAACTTTTGGATTCATGCCGATTTCATAGAATGCTTTAGCTTGGTCATAGAACATTTTAAACTTATCTACTGTATCTTCGGCAACTCTACGATTTTCGATTGCATATTGAAGATTAAAGTAGGCATCTTTTGTTTGGTAGATAACGTCATTAATTATTCCTGTGAGGGTAGTTTTATAACCTTCATAATCTAATCTTTTTATCGTTGCTTGGTTTTGAGTTACGCCAAAGTCGTAGAGCATTTGTTGAAGCGTGATTTGACCTAATACATAGTAATTAAATGTTAGGTTTTTCCCTAAAGCATCTGACAATTGCAGTTGCTTAATTTTTGTATAGCCTGTTTGCCAGCTTACTTGCGGAAAATAATTTGACCAAACCTGTTTTATTCTCGCATCTGAGGCAAGAATATCTTGAAATGCCGCATTAATTTGAGGATTGTTACCTAATGCAAGTTCTATGCATCTGTCAAGATTCATATCGATATTTTTTTCGACAGAACCTTCTATCACAATACTTTCTGTTTCTGTATTAGATTTTGGCTTTTTAGGCAGTACGGCATCTGCTGAAGGATACTCTTTTTTATTAATTGTATTTCCGATATCCTTAGCCTGAACAGGTATTGTTAAAAGTAATATTAATATTGTTATTGTTATTGTTATTGTTATTGCAAATATTTTCTTATGCATATTTATTGCTTATTCCTTTTTTTTTAAGTGTTTAGCGGTGAATACTTTGAATTCTTCAATCATTACATAAAATGCAGGCACTAAGAATGTTCCGATGAATGCTACAGCCATCATTCCGCCAAATACTGTCATACCTACGGAATGTCTGCTTGCTGCACCTGCTCCTTCTGCAAAGACTAATGGTAGTAATCCTAAGATAAATGCTATGTTTGTCATCATTACAGCTCTAAATCTTAATTTAGCTGCCTGTAATGCCGCATCTTTAATAGGCATTCCTTCTTGGTGTGCATCTTTTGCAAATTCAATAATCAGAATTGCTTGTTTTGTACTTAAACCAATCAACATAACAAGACCGATTTGAGCATATATATCAAGCGAGTATCCTGCTACATATTGGAAAAATAAAGCACCGATTAAGGCTACAGGTGATATTAACAATACTGCTAAAGGCAGCATCCAGCTTTCATATAGTGCTACGAGGAACAAATAAACAAACACAAGTGACATAGCTAAAATTGGTCCGATTTGACCGCTTGATTCTTGTTCCTGTAAAGCACTTCCTGACCAGGTATATCCCATATCTTTAGGCAGGACTTCTTCTGAAATTTTTACCATTTCATTCATTGCCTGACCTGAGCTTACACCGTTTCTTGCCATACCGTTAATAAGAATTGACGGGTACATATTAAAACGTGTTAAACTATAAGGTCCTACAATGTTGCTTATTTTTACTACTGATGATAATGGAACCATTTTTCCGTATTTATTTTTAACGAATATTTTATCAATATCTGAAGGTTTTTCTCTGTAGTTTGCATCAGCTTGTAAGTATACACGGTATACTCGGCCGTATTTATTAAAGTCGTTTACGTATGATTTTCCAAAGTATCCTGCAAGAGCGTTGTACACTTCCGATACCTCAACATCCTGTGCCATAGCCTTTGAAGCATCTACATCAAGCATTAATTGTGGTAAATTCGCAGTATATGAGGTGTATACCATTGAAAATGCCGGATTTTTATTGGCAGCTTGGATAAGCTTCATTGCTTCATCATATAATTCTTGAGGAGTTCTGTTCCCTTTATCAAGAAGCTGATATTCAAAACCTCCGAACATACCTAGTCCTGAGATTGATGGTGGTGAAAATGATGCAATTGTTGCCGACGGATAATTAGAAAATTCCCTTTGAACTTTTGCTAGTATGTTTTCCATTTGTAAGTCTTTTGATTTTCTTTTTGACCATTTATCAAGTTGAGATACTATTAAAGCTGTATTTTCACCTGAAAAACCTACAAGAGTAATTGTTTTATTTACACCAGGAATTTGCAATAATCTATTTTCTATTTCTGTTGCAACAATATCGGTTCTTGATGCTGAAGAACCGTCAGGTAATTGTATTTGAGTGAAAATTGCACCTTTATCTTCAGTTGGTAAAAAGCCTGTTGGTAGTAAATTGAATAATCCGATAATAAACCCTATTATAATTGCAAAAGTTGTTAAGGTTTTAGCGGGAGAATCTATAAATACTTTTGCTCCTTCCAAATATTTATCTCTAACATTATTAAACCATTCATCAAATTTTTGGATGAATTTAAAATCACTATGTTCGGCTCCGCTTTTTAAAATCATTGCACATAATGCAGGAGCAAGGGTAAGAGCTACAACTGTCGATAAACCTATTGATGAAGCTATACATAGTGCGAACTGCCTGAACATTTGTCCTGTAATTCCTGCCATAAATGATACAGGTACAAATACCGCCATCAATACTAATGATGTTGCAAGTACGGCTCCGAATACTTCTTTCATTGTGACTTCAGTTGCATCTTTTGGTGTTTTACCTTCTTGAATATGGCGTTGAGTATTTTCTAGTACAACTATAGCATCGTCTACTACAAGACCTACTGCAAGTACCAATCCAAATAGGATTAAAAGGTTGATTGAAAAACCAAGTAAATTCATAAATATGAATACACCGATAAGTGATACAGGGATTGCACAAAATGGAATGAGTGCTGCTCTTCCGCTTCCTAAGAATAAATATGTGACAATACTTACCAGAATAATTGCAAGTCCTATTGCGTTGATTACTTCTTTTATTGATTCTCGTACGAATTCGGTCTCATCACGTTCTATTTTATATTCAATACCTTGAGGGAAGCCTTTACTTAATTCTTCCATTTTTTTACTGATTTTATTTGACAAATCAATCGCATTTGCTTCAGGTAATTGGGCTACTGATATAATTGCAGATTGACGACCTCCTATTCTTGAAAAATACGAATAGCTTTCAGCACCAAGTTCAACTGTTGCTATATCTTTTAGTCTTATTTGTGATCCGTCAGGTTTTGAACGTACGATTATATTTTCAAATTCTTCAGGAGTTTGCAGACGTCCTTTAGTTCTTAGAGTAAGTTTAATCATCTGCTTATTCTTCATAGGTTCAACACCTAAGTCACCGGCAGGTGCTTGAATATTTTGGGCTTGAATTGCAGCATTAACTTCGCTTACGGAAACACCCAGATTTGCCATTTTCGTTGCATCAAGCCATACTCTCATTGAATAATCTGATGAGCCGAATACTGAAACTTTACCGACCCCTTTGATACGTGCTAATTCGTCTTTAATGTATATGGATGCATAGTTTGCAACATATAATGCATCGTATGTATTTGTCGGGGAGTTAATCGCAATCATCATAAGTCCCGGACCGCCAGTAGTTTTTCTTACTGTCAGACCGTATCTTTTTACTTCTTCAGGCAGACGCGGAGTGACTAATTGCAAGTTGTTTTGTACGTTTACAACAGCCATATCAGGGTCTGAACCGATATTGAAGTATAGTGTGAGTTCATAAGAACCGTTTCTGGAGGTTGAAGACATATAAATCATATCTTCTACACCGTTTAATTGTGCTTCAATAGGGGCTGCAATTGTTGACTCAATTACGTCAGAACTTGCACCTGCATAGGTGGCACTTACTACAACTTGTGGAGGAGTAATTGACGGATATTCTTCCAAAGGCAACATATTTATCATAAGCATTCCGGCAAGTATAATTACCAAAGAAATTACTATTGCAAGTTTTGGCCGTTTTATAAATATGTTGCCTTGTTGTTGTTCTGACATTGTTTTCCCCTTTTTAGTCTGGATATTAAGTTTGTATTTTTGATAATTTGATTTTATTTTTTAGTGTCTGTTATATTTGTACTTTTTTGTTTTTCCATTTCTTCTTTAGAAACTATTTTTACGGGTTTTCCTGGTGTAACTTTTTGTATGCCGTCTGTAATTACTCTATCTCCGGCTTTTAATCCTTTAGTTACAATCCAATTATCACCTTTTTGTCCGTTAACTTTTATATATGTAAGAACAGGTAAGTCATCCTCACCAAGGATATAAACATACTTACCTTCTTGGTTTTCAAGAACTGCTATTTGCGGTACTATAGGAGTTTTAACAGGTTTATTAGCATAAAGTTTTACTGTAACAAATTCCCCATGTAGTAATTGGTTATTTGGGTTTTGGAAAGTTGCTCTCATTGTTACTGTACCTGTTGATTGGTCTATTTTGTTGTCGTGAAAATCTTGAATTCCTGTTAATGGATATTTTTGTCCGTTTGAAAAAATTAATTCAGCTTTTCTATTCGTATCATTTGAGCCATCTGCTTGTGAGAGCGATACAAAATCTTCTGAATCAATAGGGAAAGTTACGTATATAGGATTTGTACTGTTAATCGTTGTAAGAGCACCTGAAGATGGGGTTACATAGTTGCCTAAAGTTACTGCAATAATCCCAATTCTGCCGTCAACCGGAGCTTTTACGTTTGTATAACTTAGGTTCCTCATGCTGTCATTGTATCTTGCTTGTGCTGATGAAAGTTGTGCTCTTAGTGCATCTCTTTGGGAGAGCATACTATCATATTGTGATTTTGCTATGTAATCTTTTTTGACAAGTTCGGCTGCTCTTGCAAGTTGTTTTTCTGCATATTCTAATTGTGCTTTTGTATTGGCAACATCAGCTTTTGCAACATTTGCCGCATTTACAAATTCAGTCGGTTCAATTAAAAATAATGTTTGACCTGCTTTTACAAAATCACCTTCTTTAAAATAACTTTTTTGCAGATATCCTGAAATACGTGCCAGTACATTAACCTGATATTTAGAAGTTACACGACCTGGAGCCTCAAAACTTCTTATAATATCTGCTTCTTGGACAGGATCAACTGTAACAGAAGGAGCAGGTCTTTTTGATTGTTTTAAGCCTGTTTTGTAATTATTATAAGCTGTAATTCCGTATCTTATCGCTATTGCCGCAATAACTGCAGCAATAAATATTATGATATTTTTTTTCATTTGCTCTCCCCTGTGGTTAATGTATTTCAATTGTCTGTTGCAATTGCAACAATAATTATATACTAAAAATAATTATGGGGTCAATAGCTCTAAAATTTTTCTCAAAGCCTTGCCGCGGTGGGAAATTTCATTTTTTTCATTTTCAGATAATTCTGCCATTGTCTTATTTTTTCCTTCAATAAGAAAAATCGGGTCATATCCAAATCCGCCATTACCTGACTGAGTTTTGGCAATGGTTCCCTTACAAATTCCTTTTGCAGTATGCAAGATATTGCCATTTTCATCCACAAGTGTCATTGCACATACAAATTCTGCCCTTCTGTTTTCAAAAGGTTCTACAGCTTTTAAAAGTTTATCGATTCTTGCTTGTGGTGTATCGGCGTATCTTGCTGAACGAATTCCGGGTTCGCCATTCAGAGCTTCTACACATAATCCTGAATCATCTGCAAGTGAAATCATTTTTGATACTCGTGCAGCTTCTTTAGCTTTTATAAGAGAATTTTCTTCAAAGGTTTTGCCGTTTTCTACAGGGGCAAATCCATCAGCAGGAAGTATAAATTCAATATCACTATTGCCTGCAATTTCTTTAATTTCTTTTAATTTATGAGGATTTCCTGTGGCAAAAACAATTTTCATTAATTTTCTTATGCTCCGTATCTTCTTTGTCTGGATTTGAATTCAATAACAGCGTCTGCAAGTGTTTGTTTATCAAATTCTGGCCAATATTTTTTAATTACTAAGAATTCTGAATAGGCAATTTGCCAAAGCAAATAGTTTGAAACCCTTATTTCTCCACCGGTTCTGATTAGTAAGTCAGGGTCAGGAATTTCTTTTGTGTATAAATTTTTTGAAATAGTATCCTCTGTGATATCTTCTAGTTTTAATTCTCCTGATTTAACTTTTTGAGAAATATTTTTTACGGCGTGGACGATTTCATCTCTTGAACCATAATTGAATGCAATTTGTAAATGCACGCCTGTATTGTTTTTTGTGACATCCACTGCGTGAGAAAGAATACCTTGAAGTTTTGTGCTGAGTTTTGTTAAGTCACCGATAAAGTTTATAACCACACCGTTTTCGTGCATTTCTTTAAGCTCATTTTTGATAGTCTCACCGAGTAAATTCATCAAAAAATCAACTTCTTCTTTTTTTCTGTTCCAGTTCTCTGTAGAAAAGGCATATACTGTCAGGTATTTAATTCCATAATCATCACAAGCTCTCATTGTTGCTTTTAGGGAGTCTACCCCCTTTTTATGCCCGAATGCTGAAGGGAGATTTTTTTCTTTTGCCCATCTGCGATTTCCGTCCATAATTATTGCTATATGTTTTAAATCTGTTTCTTTAACGATTTCTATAATTTCTTGATCTTTAGATATTATTTCCATATTCTCACCCATTCCGTTTTATTATATCATAAAAATATGATATAATTATTTTCGGAGGTATAAATGAAACGGGCTGCGGTGTTCGCTCATTATGATAAAGACAGCTTAATTGATGAATATGTAATATATTATCTTAAAGCTCTTAAAGAACTTGTGCAGGAACTCGTTTTTGTTTCTTGTAATGATTTGTCCGAAATTGAGAAAAATAAAGTCTCTGGGATTGCAGATTTTGTTATTTCGGAAGTTCATGATGAATATGATTTTGGCTCGTATAAACGCGGTTATTTGTATTTAAAATCTCATATTAGCGAATATGATGAATTGATTTTTGCTAACGATAGCTGTTTTGGACCGCTTTATAATCTAAAAGATGTCTTTGATGAGATGGAAAATGCTAAAAATTGCGATTTTTGGGGGATTACTAAAAATCGCTTCGGGCTTAAACCTAATGGTGATAGAGGGTATAAAGCTATTGAAAGACCTCATTTGCAAAGCTATTTCCTTGTATTTAATAAAAATGTTTTTGTGTCGGATGTTTTTGATAAGTTTATGAACTCCATAAAACATTATGAATGTAAAAATGAAATTGTAATTAATTGCGAAATTGGATTGTATGAAGCTCTCATTAATGCCGGTTTTGTTGGTTATGCTTATATTAGATGTCTATATAGATTTAATCATATTTTGATTTCTTTCTGGCGGTTATTGATTGAAAAATATAAGATGCCTTTTGTAAAATGCAGTGTTATGCGGTTGCAAAATAGAAACTTAACTACAATTGCAAATTGGCAGGAATGTATTTCTAAAAATACAAACTACCCTATTGCTTTAATTTTGAATAATCAAACGAGATTCTTTACAGATGATAAAAATATCAGATTTATTCCTGCATGGTTAAAAATAATATATTTTTATTTTCTTGGTGTTCAGCCTGGAATTACTAAAAAATATCTTTCCAGATTGAATAGCTTTTTTATGAAAATGTATTTAAGGATTTTCACATGTTAATTTTAAACCCAAAGCTTTTTTAATTCTTTGTGCAAGTGCAACTTTAATTTTTCCGATTCCGCTTAAAAATATTATTATAATATATGGGATAAGTCTTATATTATGCTCTGTCTTAAATATATCAATAACTGCAAGTAAATTTACAGGATAATAGTATAATTTGTGCTTTTTATAAATATAACTGTCTTTGTGAATTCTCCATATTGTCAATTTTTCTGGTATGTAGTAGAACTCATTTTTTCTCGCAAAATGTAATAAAATCCACCAGTCTAAAAGTTTATCAGTTGGTGTATCAAAGCTGCATTCACAAAGTTTTTCTTTGTTTATTAATATAACTGAAAATGTAAGTATTTTATTAAAATACACCAAATCTTTAAACAGATTGCAAGGATAGGTTTTTGTTTTTAATGATAAAGCTGCTTGTTTGAATTTCTTCTCAACTTCACAAATCCTTTCTTTATCGCCTGTTAATTCAACGTCATTAAAAATAAGCCCAATATTAGGGTATTGTTTAATTATAGCAACTTTTTTCTCCAAATAATCAGGTGTTATTGCGTCATCACTTTCAAGAAATACAATCCATTCTCCTGATGCGGCTTTTACCCCTTTTTCCAACGATTTTTTTAATCCTAAATTTGTTTCGTTTTCAATCAGTTTTATTCGATTATTTTCACTTTGATATTTTTTTATAATCTCTACGGAAGAATCGCTTGAAGCATCGTCTATGACTATCATTTCCCAATTTGTATAAGTTTGAGATAAGACAGAATTTATAGTATCTTTTAGATACTTTTCGTAATTGTAGCTGGTTATGACGATTGAGATAAGCATGAATGCATTATATAAAAAAAACACCTTCTATTCAAGAAGGTGTTTTTATATATTATAGAAATTATGTTCTTTTATTTATTATTTTGTTTCTTCTGTTTTAGCTTCAGCTTTAGGTTGTTTTTTAGGTTTAGCTTCAGATGTTTCAGTTTTGTTTGCTTCAGCTTTTTTAGTTGATTTCTTTTTTGTTTTTTTAGTTTCGGCTTTTGGCTCAGCTTTTGTTTCAGCTTTAACTTCAACATCTGTAACTGGCTTTCCAGTAATAGCTGCTTCTTTTTTAGCAATTGAAGCTTCTACAGAATTAACGTATCTTTGACAAGTTTCTTTGTCTCTAGCCCAAACCGGCAAATCTTTTGGTATTTCTTTTGTGTTAGGGTCTGCATATTTCTTAATAGCTGCAAATTCAGCATCATTCTTGATTCCACTAGCTTCTAATGCTTCTTTTGTAGCTTGAGCTTTCGGAGTTAAAGGTACATCTTTTAATTTTGTCATTTTTTCAGGATCTTTAGCTCTTTCAAGATGTGTAAGACCTAATTCTTCTGCTTTTTTACCGGATTTCAAACCGTCAACTACTTTATCAGCATCGTAATCTTTGAATGCTGCTTGAGCGTCAGCTTTCATTTTTGCTAATTCTTTGTTACGAGTTGCTTGTGCTGCTTTAATTCCATCATCAGAATACATTTGAGCGATTGTTTGGTTTTTGACTGTTCTTGTTGCGTCTTGACCATCTTTTACCCAGTAGCTGTTACCTGTGTATAGGTCTTTTACTTTAGATTTTTTTGTTTTACCTGTGATTTTGTCAGCAACTTTTGAAGCAGCTTCAGAAACTTTTTCACTTGCTTTTCCAAATAATTTGCCAAGTTCTTTTCTGTATACAACACCTGCAACTACAGCGGCAGCTGCTGCTACTAATCCAATAACTTTTGCTGTTTTGTTTTCTTTTTTAATTTCGAAATCTTTACCAGCTTTAATGTTTTCTGCATTCTTTTTGATTTGTTTTTCAAATTGATCTTGACTTAAAACTTTTACTTTACCTTTTGCAGTTGTAACCTTAATTTTACCTTCCGGAGTAGGTTGAACGATGTTGCCACCGATGTTTACTGCAGGGATTGCCATGTTTGAAGACATAATTTCTACCTCTATTTTTTCTACATTAACCTTTTTATACTTTCATGAAAACACGTAAAAAAAGAAATGTGCTATTATTCTTGTAATAATTAACAAATGTTTACAATAAAGGTAACCATAAAATGGTTACCTTTATTTCTTCTCTCTCTCGGTATTTATCCGAAATAAGCTTGTGATTTCAAAGCTTTTACCATTATTGGCAAATACTTTTTATGAACAACCTGAGTAACCGCAGTTAAGACAAATGAAACATCCTTCTGCCATTTCTATAGTATTTCCGCATTCAGGACAGGTAACTGTCTTGATTTCTCCTGTAGGATTATATTCTTCAACAGCTTCCTCTTTTGTTTCTTCTACCTTAGCATCTTCAGCTTTCTTTTTATCATCAAGATTCATAGGCTGGAATTGACGAGAATTGTTTCTGTATACCGTTATACCTTTAAGATTATTTTCGTAAGCTAATACGTAAGCTTCTTCAATATCTTTGCGAGTAGCATTTTCTTCAAAGTTAACTGTTTTTGATACAGCGTTATCTGTATGAAGCTGGAATGCTGCTTGCATTTTTACGTGCCAGTATGGTGATACGTCATGAGCTGTTACGAATATTTTCTTAACATCTTCTGATACCCCGTCAACGTGAGCGATAGAGCCTGTTACTGCTACTTGTTTCATTAATGAATCCGAATAGATGCCGTGTTTTACTGCATAATCCTTGAATATTGGATTGATTTCCAACATTTCGGTTCCATCCATAATCAATCTTGAGAATACAAGTCCGAATAATGGTTCAACTCCGCCTGATGCCCCTGCTATCATTGAGATTGTTCCTGTTGGTGCAATACAAGTTGTAGTCGCATTTCTTATACCGTATTTTTCGATTTGTGAATCAAGTTCTTTCCATTGTTCATCTGAAATAATACCGGCAGATTGACCTTTATATTTGTTATATAAGAAATTCTTGCCATCATATACGCTGCCTTTGAAGTTGTTAAATCTTCCGCGTTCTTTAGAAAGTTCTATAGATTCGCATTTAGATTCATAATCAATAAATTCCATAACTTGGGCTGCTAATTTTGTACCTTCTGCTGATGCATAAGAAATTCCCATTTTCATAAGCATATCTGCCCAACCCATTACTCCAAGACCTATTTTTCTGTTATTTTGTACCATTTCAGAAATTTGAGGTAAAGGATAGTTATTTACGGCAATTACGTTATCTAAGAATCTGATAGCTGTTCTTGTCGTTTCTGCAAGTAAGCTCCAGTTAATCTTACCATCTTCAACCATTTTGCCGAGATTGATTGAACCTAAGTTACAAGCTTCATAAGCTAATAGCGGAACTTCACCACAAGGATTTGTTGATTCAATAGGTCCTACTAGCGGAGTAGGGTTATCTGAATTCATTTTATCAATAAATACAATTCCGGGTTCTCCGTTTCTCCAAGCACCGTCAATAATCATATCAAATACTTTTTTAGCACTTAGTTTACCTGCAACAGTATTATTTTGTGGATTAATTAATTCATAATCTGTTCCGTTTTTATATGCTTCCATAAACTTATCTGTAATTGCAACAGAGATATTAAAGTTATTAAGCTTGTTATTATCTGATTTACAATTGATAAAGTCTAAAATATCTGGGTGGTCAACTCTTAGGATACCCATATTTGCACCGCGTCTTGTCCCGCCTTGTTTTACGGCTTCTGTTGCGGCATTGAATACTTCCATAAATGAAACAGGACCGGATGATACGCCCATAGTTGAACGGACTACACTGTTTTTAGGTCTTAATCTTGAAAAAGAAAAACCTGTTCCTCCGCCTGATTTATGAATAAGAGCAGTATTTTTAACTGTTTCAAAAATACCTTCAAGTGAATCTTCAACAGGAAGTACAAAACAAGCTGCCAATTGCCCGAGTTCACGACCTGCATTCATTAATGTAGGCGAATTAGGCATAAAGTAGCAATTTGTAATAGCTTTATAAAATCTTTCTGTTAATTTGTCAACATCAGCTTGAGATTTACCGAATTTTAAATCCCCTTCTGCTATTGTTTTTGCAACACGTCTGAACATATCAGCCGGTGTTTCTGTGCAATTTCCTTCCTTATCCCTTTTTAAGTATCTCTTTTCAAGAACTTTTATCGCATTTTCCGATAAATTTAATTTGTCTTCCACTAAGTTCACACTAACCTCCGCTTATAAATATTACAATAAAACCCATGTCTGATTAAAAAAGCATGTTTTCATTTTACAATCATACAACAATATTCAAAAGCATGGCAAGGAAAGATTGTAAATATTACAAATTGTTATTCTATTTTAAGTTTTATTATTTTAGAAATCATTAATAGTTTTTTCTATATATGTAAACTAATTAATCACTTGTATTTCAAAAAGACTAAAAATATGTTATAATAATGTATGGATAATATGTAAGGAGGCGAATATGCAAAAGATAAGTATAGATAGAATTCGGGGGGGGGGGGCTACCAACTAACAGTTAGGACAAGCATTTCCGACTTAGACCTCCGATTGAATAAAAAAGAGCAGAAAAACAAGCCGTGCCAAAAGACACGGTGATTTGTAATGCGAAATTTTAGAAAAACAGTTAATAAAAAATGAACGGAGGACTTATGAAAAAGAAAAATGCTTTCACCTTAGCTGAAGTGCTGATAACCTTAGGTATAATCGGGATAGTGGCAGCAATGACAATGCCGACACTAAATCCAGAAGAATAATAACAGAGTAGTAGAGACAAGACTAATGAAGTTTTATTCAGCAATAAACCAAGCTATAAAAATGGCTGAAGTTGATTATGGAGATAAAAAATATTGGTATCAAAGTTTAGAAGGAGGTGTTGGTGCTGATGTTGATAAGGATGGAAATGCTGTGCAAGGTTCATCTGATGCTGAAAAATGGTTTAATAAATATCTTGCACCGTATATGAAAATAATAAAAACATCGACGCTCAATAATGGGAGTGTATATGTATATTTTTCTGATGGTAGTGCACTCGCAGCTACTCACACTACAAGGGATTGGGAGTTTTTCCCGGGTAATCCAGACAAATGTATAAAATCAATCCCAAAGCAATCTGATAGGGTTGGTATATGCTCATTTGCATTCAACTTCAACCCAAATTCAAATGCAACAAGTTGGAAATATTTGTATGCTAAAGGTTTTGAACCATGGAAATACGATTGGGATGGTACCTTAGAACAAGCAAAAGAACGTTGTTTTTCAAATCAAATGCTTCCTTCTGCTGTATCAGGGAGGCATTATTGTACTATATTAATTCAGTTAAATGGTTGGAAAATTCCGGATGATTATCCTTATAAAGTTAGTTACTAGAAAAGCTCCATATTTGGAGCTTTTCTAGTTTAAGTCTTAAATAATTTTATCGAGTTTTTTTTCTAAGTATTCGTAATCCTTATTACAGGTCATTTCATTTTGATGACTTGCACTTTGGTATTGCTTCTAATATTAATTAGTGTTATAATAATTATATATAAGTCTGGAGGATTGAATGCGTATAAAATTCGGCTATACTTTAGCAGAAACTCTTGTTACTTTATTAATTATAGGTATCATTGCAGCTGCGACATTACCTACTTTGCAAAAGACTACAGGTAATAAGTTTGAGACAATGAGGATTAAATGTGCTTATATACTTGAACAAACTATTACTCAAATGCTTGATGATGATACGTTGTATCCTCAAAGTAATACTGAAGCGTCTAAAGGTCTGGCAAGTACATCTTCTGTAAAAGTTGCAGGTGTAACCTATCAAGGGAATAGTAAATTTTGTGAAATTTTTGCAAGCAAAATGAAAAAATCTCCGCATTCTGCAGTGGATTGCTCAAATTCAAATAAAAAAGCTTTCACATCGGCTGATGGTGTAGATTGGTATTTGCCTATTTCCAATTTCAATAATAAGGTATTAATTCATTTTGATGTAAACGGAAAGGAAGAAGATCCTAATTGTGCATCTCATGGAAATGAAGATTCATGCCCGAAACCGGATTTGTTTTCTTATTATCTGACTCCTCTAGGAAAACTTTATCCTGCAACTAACTGCGGTTTTACTTATGGAAATAATAATCAAATAAATGTTATTTGTGATGGAAATGATGCTTATTAATTAAACTTTTATTAATTTAGCTGTACCAATAAGATAATATTTCTATGTTTGGTATATAATGTTTACTGAGGTACCAAACTTGAAACATTCAAAACTTACAGCCCTGATATTTATAGCGTTAATTTTAGGTGTAATTGTAGGACATTTTGCTCCTGATTTTGCTGTAAAAATGCGTCCGTTCGCCACTATATTTTTGCGAATGGTCAAAATGATTATTGCCCCTTTATTATTTGCGACTCTTGTCGTTGGGATTTCCGGACATGATGACGCAAAAAGTCTCGGAAAAATCGGACTTAAAACAATTATTTATTTTGAAATTGTAACGACACTTGCCTTAATAATCGGTTTGACGATGGCGAATATCTTCAAGCCCGGTGTTGGTTTTGTGAACGGGTCATCTCCTCATGCAATTCATATGCAGGAAGTCGGTTTGATGGCTGCGACTCAGGCTCATACTTCAATTAGTCAAATGGTAACGGATATTTTCCCTACAAGTATTGTCGATGCTATGGCACAAGGTAATTTATTACAGATTGTTGTATTTTCAATATTCTTTGCACTTGCAATATGTGCTGTAGGGAAAAAAGCTCAGCCTGTATTAGATGTTTTAAATTCCGTTTCACAAATAATGTTTAAATTTACCGAATATGTTATGTATTTTGCTCCGTTAGGTATTTTCGGTGCAATTGCCGCTACTGTCGGAGCTAACGGATTAAATGTTTTAAAAAGTTATTTTAAAGTAATTGGAGCTTTATATGCAGCTTTAGCAGTTTTTGTTTTACTTGTGTTAATTATTGCTTGTAAAATTGTTAAAATATCTTTCAGAAATTTATTAAGAGCTTTGCAGGAACCTGCATTGTTAGCTTTTACAACCGCAAGTTCAGAAGCTGCATTTCCTAAAGCAATGGAAATTATGGAAAGATTCGGAGTTCCTAAAAAAATTGTCGGATTTGTGATGCCTACAGGTTATACATTTAACCTTGACGGCAGTACATTATATCTTGCAATGGGTGTAATATTTTCATCTCAGATTGTCGGAATTAACCTCGATTTAAATCAGCAAATAATTATAATGTTAGCGTTAATGCTTACGAGTAAAGGTGTGGCAGGTGTGCCTAGAGTTTCTTTGATTGTACTTGCAGGTACTCTGGCCAGTTTTAATATTCCTATTCTCGGGGTTGCTATTTTATTAGGTATTGACCAAATTTTGGATATGGGCAGAACAACCGTAAATCTTATCGGAAATTGTGTTGCTACAGTTGTTATTGCTCGCTGGGAAAAAGAATTTGATTATGATAAAATGAAAGAATTCGTACGCCAATCAAAAGAAGAAAGTATTGGGGCGGATATCGAAAAATTAAAAAATGAACTTAGTCACAAAAAATCAGTTGAAATAAAAGAAGGATAAAGAAGATGAGTAACGAAACCAGTACAAAAGTTGAATTTAAAGATACTCTTAACTTGCCTCAGACCAGCCTCGCAATGAGAGCTAATGCGGCAGTTCGTGAACTTGAAATACAAAAGTTTTGGGAAGAACACAATATTTATGAAAAAATTATTGCTCAACGTGATAAAGTTAATAAATTTATTTTGCATGACGGGCCTCCTTATTTGAGTTCTGAAAAAATTCACGTCGGTACGGCGTTGAATAAAATCCTTAAAGATATTCTTTTAAAATATAAAGCTCAAGCAGGTTTTTATACTCCTTACGTGCCAGGATATGACGGGCATGGGTTGCCTATCGAGAATAAAGTTGTTAAAAATATTAAAGGCGGAAGAAGTGCACTTACTCCTTATGAATTACGCCAAAAATGCCGTGAGTTTGCTCATAACAGCTTGAAAGGTCAGGAAAGTGAATTTAAACGTCTTGGTGTTTTGGGTGACTGGGAACATCCTTATTTAACAATTAACCCTGAATATGAAGCTGAACAGGTAAGAGTGTTTGGTGAAATGTATAAAAAAGGGTATATTGAAAAAGGTTTGAAACCTGTTTACTGGTGTGCATCTTGTGAGACAGCTCTTGCAGAAGCTGAGGTTGAATATGCTGACCATACATCTACTTCAATTTACGTAAGATTTAAATTCTTTGAAGAAGATAAGAAAAAAGCTTTTGCTGCCGGTGGTTTTGCCAGCGATAAAGATTTGTATGCAGTTATCTGGACAACAACTCCTTGGACAATTCCATCAAATATGGCAATCAGTATGCACCCTAAATTTGAATATACTTTCTTTGAATATAACGGGGATGTATATGTTGCTGCTCAAGGCTTGTTAGGTGCGTTTTTATCAGATGTCGGATGGGAAGAAAAAGATATTAAAGTTCTAGGTTCTTGTGTCGGTGCAGATTTAGAACTTTTAAATACAAAACATCCGCTGGTAGACAGAAAATCTCCGATAATCTTAGGCGAGCACGTAACATTGGATGCAGGTACAGGTTCTGTTCATACAGCTCCCGGTCATGGTCTTGAAGACTATGAAGTCGGCTGTAAATACGGAATTGAAGTATTTTCACCGCTTGATAGCAGAGGTATATGGACAGATGCTGTCAATGATAAAGATTTGGAGGGTGTTCCTTATTATAAAGGTAATGCTATTGTGATTGAAAAACTTCAAAACTGCGGTGCATTGCTTGCTCAACAAGATATTAATCACAGTTATCCTCATTGTTGGAGATGTAAAAATCCTGTTATCTACAGAGCTACACCTCAATGGTTTGTTAAAGTTGATAAATTCAGAGATGAAACTCTAAAAGCTATCAAAGACGTAAAATGGATTCCTGCAAGCGGTGAAGCCAGAATTTCAAACATGGTTGCTGGTCGTACTGATTGGTGTATTTCCCGTCAAAGAGCTTGGGGGGTTCCGATTCCTGTATTCTACTGTGAGGATTGCGGTGAGGTTATCGTAACTGATGAGACTGTTGAAAATGTTGCAAAAATCTTTGAAAAAGAAAGTTCTGATGCTTGGGTTAAATATTCTGCAGAAGAATTATTGCCTGACGGTTTCAAATGTCCTAAGTGCGGTAAAACTCATTTCAGAAAAGAAAATGATATTATGGATGTTTGGTTTGATTCAGGTATTTCTTGGAGAGCTGTTGTTGAAAAACGAGCTGATGTTTTAGAACATACTCCTGTAGAAATGTATCTTGAAGGTTCCGACCAACATAGAGGCTGGTTCCAGTCTTCACTTTTGACTTCTATCGCAACTCAGGGCAAGGCTCCTTATAAATCAGTTCTTACTCACGGGTTTGTTTTTGGTGAAGATGGCAGAAAAATGTCAAAATCTTTAGGTAATTATATTAGACCTGATGAAATTATCAAAACTTACGGGGCTGATATTTTAAGATTGTGGGCGGCTTCCGTTGATTATCGTAATGATACAAAAATCGGTAATAATATCATTAAACAGCTTGCTGAAATATTTAAGAAAACAAGAAATACTTCAAGATTTTTAGTCGGTAATTTGTTTGATTTTGATCCTGAAAAAGATTATGTAAATTACGAAGATTTAAAAGAACTTGATAAATTTGCTTTGCATAAACTTAATCAGTTAATTGCAAGCGTAACTGAAGCTTTTGATCATTATGAATTCTATAAATATTTCCAACAGTTGCAAAATTTTGCGGCAGTTGATTTGAGTTCATTCTATTTAGATATTGTAAAAGACAGATTATACACTGCAGGTAAAAAATCTTTATCTCGTCGTGCTTGTCAGACTGTTCTTTATGAAATCTTGCAGACACTTGTCAGAATGCTTGTACCTGTTATGCCTCATCAGGCTGAAGATATTTGGATGAGTGTTCCTGAATGTCAAAAAGGCGGACTAGAAAGTATTCTTCTTTCTGATTGGCCAAAAGTTAGAATCGAATGGCATAATGATAAGTTAGAAGAAGATTTTTCAAAAATCTTGAAAGCAAGAGAAGTTGTTAGCCGTGCTATCGAGCCTTTAAGAGCTGAAAAGCTTGTGGGAAGTTCGTTAGAAGTTGCAGTATATGTAAGTGTAAAAGATAATGAAGTTCTAAAACGTGATGAAGATGAGCTTTGCAATATCTTTATTACATCTCAAGCTTATGTAGTGGATGAAAAACCTGAGGGTGTACTTAACGAATATAAGGAAGATGATTACACTGTTTGGGTAACAAAAGCTGAAGGCGAAAAATGTTCTCGCTGCTGGAAATATAGAAAGCTCAATTCCGATGGCATTTGTGAGGAATGCTCTGAGGCTATTAAGTAGTAATATATATGATTTAAAACACCTTCCATAATGCTTGGAAGGTGTTTTTTAATATTTTATTGTTCTCGGATAATTTTTAGGTATTTTCCACCCGTTCCTTCTTATTAATTCTGTACAATACGCTCCGTTTCCGGAATTAGGATTGCATCCGTATGATGTATTTGTAAATAAAGTTTCTTCTTTTTCATCCCATTCTGCAATAAACGGTAACATACCTTTTTTGTAATGTAGTTTATTATTAGTTCCTGTCCCAACTGCATTAAATCGGAATTCAAATGCATTACTTCCCAAAATTCTATTTTTAATACTTTTTACATAATTATTCGGATAAAAGAATATATCACTGTTTTGTGCATAAGCAAATGAAAAGGCACTTCCATCTGCTAATAAATAATAATAATAGTTATTTATTTTTTTTGCTGTCGTGATTTTTATATATGGACTAAGATATTTTTCAAATACAGCTTTACTTTGTTCTGCTTTAGGGATTAAATTATTTTCATTATCATATTGGACATTTTGCCAGTAATCGCTCCATGTTTCCGGGGGACCATATTTTAAGCTTGCAGATATTATTGCTTGATTCATTATTGAATAAAACTTTGCAAGGCGTGTTTCTGTAATTTTATTATAATATGATTGCAATAATGTCGGCATTGTCATAGCTGCAACTACGCCGATTATTCCTAAAGTTATTAAAACTTCTGCTAAAGTAAATCCTCTTTTCATATTTTTATTATACAACCCGCTCTTGTTTTTGTCAATATTATGATACTACTTTAGTATAACTTAAATAATGTTTATAGGGTATCAAAATACTTATATCATAATCTTATGTGTGAAGATAAAATATTAAAAGTTTTCGGATTTAATATGAAAGTTCTGCGAATGAAAAAAGGCTTGACTCAATTTCAGTTAGCGGAAATATTAAATGTTCATGAAAAACATATATGTAAAATTGAGACTGGGAAACAAAATGTTACTTTAAAAACGCTTGAAAGAATTGCAAACGCACTCGATGTTGAGCCTAACGTTTTGCTTGTAAATAAGTAAAAAATCGTAATTTTGTTAATTTTTCTTCCGTTGTTAAAACCTTTTTACAAGGTATTCCTTTACTCGCAATACCTCTTGTTTCTGAACTTTATAAGCTTTTCTTTTAATTTTTCCCTTCTTATATATATTAAAACCCTAAATCCGACTTTTTTTACTTTGTCTGGTTTTAGGGTCGCAGTTCATTTTTAAAATCGTCTTTTTTTATGTTTCTTCATTTTCTTTTTTGTATTTTTTAATAACAACAGAGTCATTTTCAATATACAAAGATACTTCATCTAGAACGGGATTAATCCTCAATCCTTCAAGAATTGCTTTTGGGATTACAAGTCCCCAACTGTTTCCTAATTGTCGTAATTTTTTATGAATCATAATTTTACCACCTTTGTGTCTATTTTTGTAGTTACCTAAATAATAACAGTTTTATATTAGCATACGTGTATTCTCATGGGATATTTTAATAGACACGTGTAAGGAGTAAATTTATGTTAATTTGCTATGATTCTTATATAAATCACATTGAAAAATTATGCAAACAATACAATATGAGTATTGAAGAACTTGCTGTAGCTTTGGGTTATCCTAAAAATAACTTCAAACGGCGAGCAAATGGCACGGCAGTAATGAAATTTTCAGAGCTTAACCGTTTATGCTATTACTTTAATATTCAACCAAATGATTTATTTAATTAAAATACCATAATAAAAAGGTTGTTAAGAATTAAAATATTTTATATGGATTCAATATATTGTTAGGGTCAAGTGTTTTCTTTATTTGTCGCATATAATCCAAAGCCACGTTATTAATTACTTTATGGATATAATTTCTTTTTTCAGCACCGATTCCGTGTTCTCCGGATAAAATGCCGTCAAGCTTTGCTGTTAAATCATAAATTTCAGACTTTGCAAGTTTAAATCTGCGATATTCTTCTTCATCTCGGTAATCTATCGGGATTTGCGGATGTACACTTCCATCTCCTACATGACCTACCATGCATACGGTTAATTTATACTTTTGGCAAATTTCATTAATTCCTTTTACGAGTTTTGCAAGATTTTTTCTCGGTACAATTACATCGTCTGTTGTGACATTAGGTTTTAGTTTTGCACAGGCTCCCATTGAAGAACGTCGTGCTGTCCAAATTTTTTCGTATTCTTCTTCATTTGTAGAATATTGAATTGCACTCGCTTTACAGGTTTCCAGTATTGATACTATGATATTTTGCTGATACTCAATCGCATTTTTAAATCCATCTACTTCAATTATCAAGGCTGCTTCTTTGTCGCATAAAAGTCCTGCAGGATAAAATTTTTCAACAGTTTGGATTGCATTTTTATCCATAAAATCTAAAGTTGCAGGATATATGCGTTGTTCTATAATTGAATTTACAGCATTAACAGAGTCTTCTATTGTGTCAAAGTATGCCATTAATACTTTTTTTGTTTCAGGTTTAGGAATTAATTTCAGCGTTGCTTCAACTACAATTCCCAAAGTTCCTTCTGAGCCTACAAACAAACTATTCAGGTTATAACCTGTGGCATTTTTGATTGTGCTGGAGCCTGTACGCAAAATTTCACCTTTAGCTGTCACTACTTTTAAATCAATTACGTAATCTTTTGTAGAGCCGTATTTAAAAGTTTTTGCTCCACCGCTTGATTGTGCTATACTTCCGCCTATCGTTGATACGGCTAGGTTTGAAGGATCCGGAGGATAGAAAAGCCCGATTTTTTCAGCTTCTTTTTGCAGATCACCAACAATTACTCCGGGTTGGACTGTTGCGGTCATATTTTCTCTGCTGATTTCAATGATTTTATTCATTTTAGAAAAATTAAGCACAATTCCACCGTGGTCGGTTCTGCATGCTCCGACTACATTTGTGCCCGCACCTCGACAGATTATCGGGGTTTTGTATTTATTTGCAATAGTCACAACTTTTTGCACTTGTTCTGTTGTTTCTACAAAAACTACAGCGTCAGGGAGGTGTGATATTGTTTTTGAGTTGGTTGCATCTTGGGCATAGACGTATCTTTCCTCAATTGCTGATAAGACGTTATCTGAATTGAGGTTATGTTTTAAGTCTTTTATTAATTTGTTATTCGTCAACATATGATGTTAGTTTTTCTATATTGCTGCTTAATTTCGCTAATTGTGTTTCTATATTGTCTATTTTATTTTGAACTGTGTCGGCCTCACGTTCTTCTAACATTGTAATCGCTTTTTCTAATTTTTTCTCTAATCTGTCTATTCTTGATTGTTGTTCTTCAAATTTATCTTCAATGATGTTTAGAAGTTCTTGTTTTTCAGGTAAATTTGCTTTTAATTCATCTAGTGCATTTTGTAAAGTAGCGGTTTTTGCAGTTTTATCATAAATACTGTTTACGATATCTGTTGTACCGTCCATCCACTCTCCAAGATACATCATTACATTTTCTAAGACTTTACTTGAGCTCATTGTTGCATTAACTTTTTTGTCAATGTTCACAAGTTGAGTTTCTAAATTCTTTGAATTTATTATATCAAGTTGTTCTTGCAGATAATCAGTTTTTCTGTTGAATTCGTCCATGCTGTCACAAATTATACGATAGGATTCATCAGAGTTTAGCAGAAGTTTATTTGTTCTTGCACTTATACTTAAGATGTCTTCATTTAGTTTTCCAAAATCGCCTTTTGAATCATCATTTTGTTCTGTTGCAAATGTTGAGCGTAAATCCTCAATAGATTTTGCAATTCTGTTTATATTTGATGAAATTACTCCGACTTCATCTGCTGTGTTTGAGGATGAAATTTCATTCAGAGTCAGTCGAAGTTTTGCAATATCGCTTTCTACGTCTTGAAGTGTGTATGTGTATAAATCCATATCACTGTCGCTATTACTGCTTGCGATTTTCTTTAATTGTTTTTTTACATCTTGTAAGGTCTCATTTATGACATTTGTTTTGGCTTCTACAAAATCTTTAATCTCTTCGGTTTCTTCTACAAATGTTATTTGATCCGATACTGTCAATATTGATGACATTACAGCGTCTTTTATTTCTTGGGTATTTTTTTCAAGATCAATTTTGTTAATTTCATTTTGCAGATTTTGAAGATAATTATCAATTTCTTGTGCTTTTTTATCTTTATCTATTGCTTCAAGTACTTTTCTTTGTTCATAGATAAGATCTTTAACGTCTGTTATTTCATCTCGTAAGTCTGAATCATCTGTCATTGCAAGTATATCTATTTTGCTATGAAGTGCTTCAAGCATTTCCGATATTTTATGATCTGTTTCTGATGTTTTATCTAATTTTTCAGAAATTTCTGTTATATCTTCTTTTATTTCTGTATCATCATTGAGAGCCAAAATATCAACTTTATTATGCAAGCCTTCTAACATCTCTGATATTTTGTGACTGTTTTCTGATGTTTTATTTATTGCTTCCGAAATTTCTGAAATTTCATCTTTAATATCTATATCATCATTTAATGCAATAATATCTATTTTGCTGTGCAATTCTTTTAGTGAATCTGTTAGCTTTTGGAAATGGCTTGCATTTTCTATATCATTAAATTTTGTATCAAATGATTGCTGCAAATCATGCAATGCCGTTTTTATAAGATTTGCAAATTTTGTTAATTGTTCATCTTCATCAGGTTTATTGGCATTAATATCCAGTTGGATTTCTGTTAATTTTGATGTTACATTTTTTTCAATATTTGATATTGATGACTGTATGTTATTGTTTTTATTTTCTATATTTGTTTTGAATTCTTCAATTTGATTTGCAAGTTCTACATTCAGATTTTCAAGAGTTATAGTTAAATCTTCATTGTTAAGCATTACGGCTAAAAAGTCTTTTAATTCCGAGCTTCCAGCTTTTACTTTTTCATCAATTGTTTTTTGAAGTTCTTCCAAAACGTTAAGTAAGGAGTGTTCTAATTCCTTGTTATTTTCTGATAATTTTTTATCAAGATTTGCTGCATAATTTTTCCATTCGGTTAAAAATTTATCACCTTTTTCTAAGTATGAACGAACATTCAAATCAAGTCCTGCAATTGTTGAATTAATCAATTCAAGATTGTTTTTTGAAAAGTCATCAATACATTCTTGTAAGGATACGCATCTTGCAACGACATCTTTATATGTATTTTCTATATTTATATATGTATCATGATTCTCTATTAAATTTTTGTTTAATTCCTGAAGCAGATTGAGATAGGAGACTTCAACCTGATTTTTTAACTCGGTTATTATTTCGTTAAAATCAAAACTTGTAAAGTCAAGAATAGCTGACTTTAATGGCTCAAATTCTTTTATAATACTATCGGTTTTATTTTGGTAAATATCAGTTACATCGGTGTTTAACAGTTCAATTTCCTGTTTTATGTCAGTTAGTTTATTTGAAATGATATTACTGATATTTTCAGAATTCTCTAACTGTTGTGATTTGATGTCATTAAGTGTCATTGTTAAGTATTCAAGACCTTTGTCTACAAAGACAATATTTTCTTTAATGACTTCTTTTATGTCTGATTTTATTTCTTCTTTATTATTATTTATTTCTGTAGTTATTGTATCTATTTTGTCTATAATTGATTCAATATTTTCTTCTAAAAAACTTTTTTGGTCTGTATTTAAATAAGTTAATTTATCTTGAATTTCATTTAAATTTGATTTTATATCAATTAATTCAGAAGCTGAATCTAATAGTTTTGAGTTTGTTTCTTCTGAAATCATTTCAACATTACTTATGTACTCACCCAATTTTGTTTGAAGCTGAGTAAGATTTTGTTCATATATATCAGAGCTTTCATAAAGTTTCGATTCAATTGAGAAAAGTTTTTCGGTTAACTTATCACTCGTTTCGGTATTTAAATCAGCAATTGCAAGTTTTATTGCAGATATATGATTTTTTACATCTTCTATTCTTTCAAAAATATCTTCACGATTTTTTGCGATGTGTATCATTGAATTTGATACATCCCCTTGAGTTTTTTCAATTTCATCGGAGATATAGTTAAGTAATGATTTTATTTCTGTTGTGCTGTTTTTTTGCTCCTCGTCCTGAATTGATAAGCTATCAAGTTTGTTTGCAAATGCCGCACCAAATTCATTGATTTTTTCTGAAAAATTCTTTGAATTGTCATTTAGTTCATATAATGCTGATTTTACATTAGCAATTTCTACTGGAATATTTTCATCAGGTTTTGGAATTTCTATTTCGGAAATTTGGTTTTGCGTTTTTGTAATTTCATTTGATACATTGTCCAAAATAGCTTTCAATTCAAGTGAATTTTCTTGTTGTACACCTGAAATATTTTCAACTTTCTCATCAAAAGATGTTCCTATATCATTGATTTTGTCTGAAAGACTTATTGAGGTTTGTGTAAGTGCACCGAGTGAAGATTTTACTTCTGCAAGTCCAAGTGATAAATATGTGTCCGGTTTTGGTATGTCAATGCTTGCAATTTGTGTTTGCGTTTTTTGGATATCTTCAGAAATCATTTTTAGTGCTGATTTTATCTCATCAACATTAACTTTTTGCTCCGCATTAAGCTGTGACATTTCATTAAATTTTTCGCCAAAAGAAGTTTCGATTTCACTGACTTTTGACGCAAGATTTGCGGAAGATTGTGTAATATTTGCTCGCAAACATTCTAGTATGGTTTTAAGTTCGTTAATATTGTTATTTACATTTGATTCTGTATTTTCTTTGATTTTTTCCATTTCGGAAAGTTTACCGGAAATTTCTTTTGCTAAATTATCTTCCATTGTAAATAATTTAGATGTAATAGAATCAAGTCTTAGTGTCAGAATATTTTTTACATCTGCAATATTTTCTGAACTTTTTGATAAGTTTTCAGCAAAATTTGCACCTATGTCATCTAATTTTAATGATGTATTAGCAATGTATTCTTTTATATCTGTTATTTCTGTAAGTGAATTATTTAAATTTAATGATGAGTCAGATACTAATTTTTCAAGATTTGTTAAATAGGTCTGAATTTTTTCTACTTTTTGCTCTACGTCATTTTTAATATTGTCAAAACTCAAGAAGGCATTATCAGATAGGTCTGTTACTTTTGATAATATATTTTCTACATTAGTTCCGATTTTTGAAGTTTTTCCTGATACACTTTCGTATGCAATACCTGAAATATTTGGAATATTTGTACTAATATAATCAAGTATTTCTTTTATCTCTTTAAAGTTATTGTTAACTGCAGAATCAATATTAGTTTTTAGTTGCTCTACTGCTGAGATATTGCTATTGATACCTTTTATAAGGTTATCTTCCATTGTGTACAATTTTGTATCAACAGTAGCAAATTTGTTAGATACTACATCCTGTAAATTATCAATTTTTGCCGCTTTAAGACCAAGTTCCGTAATAATTTTTGAATAAATTTCATCTAATTTAATCGTAGTAGTTTCTACAGATTTTTTTACGTTTGTAATTTCTGTAACTGAATTACCTACGTAGATATTGCTTGAAGAAAGTATATCCTCCAAGGTCTTTAGATAATTATATAACTCTTGTATTTTAGAATTTAGAAATACTTTATAACTTTCTTCATTAATGTTTATATTATTGGAAAGTGTGTTTATATCTTTAGATAATATATCTAATTCTTGTAATTTTTTAGTGAATATATCAGATGTAAGCGTATCATGATGCTCTTGCATTTCATGTGAAAATGATGCAAAAAGTTCTTTTATTGATGTCAAATAGTTTGTTAAATTTGCGGCAAGATTTTCTTTAAAATCTGATATATTGTCGTATGTATTTTGAACATTTTTATTTACGTCTGCGAAATTATTATTTAAGCTTAATTTTAAATCAGCTAACCCTGCGTCGTTCTTACCTGCAATATCCTCTGCTACGTTTACAAGATTGGTGTTTAATTCAGATAAATGTTCATTTGTGTTTTGAAAATTTTTGTTTACTTCAAGAAAATTATTATTTAAACTGGTTTTTAAATCAGTTAAATTAGCATCATTTTTGTTTGAATTTTCGATGATATTATTAAAGTTTGTATTGATTTTAGAGATATATTCATTTGTGCTTTCGAAATTTCTGTCAATATTTGCAAAGTTATTGTCAAGACTTGATTTCAGTATATTGATATTATTATCATTTTTGTTTATATTTTCAATGATTGCACCGATATTATTGCTTGAGCTTTGTTGTAATTCATTGCGAATTTCAATCATTTTATTACCGAGAATATTTATATCATCTCGGATTGAATCTAAATTTTTGTTACTTTCTATTGAGCCTTTAAGATTTTCTATTCGTGCATATAAAGCACCTATTCCTTGTGCTACCTGATTGAAATCTTGTTTAATAGTATCACTTAAATCATTATGTACTCTTGAAAGATTAGAAGATATAGAATTTTCTATTCTTTCCAATTTTACATTATCTTCTTGCGGGAATAAATCTTTTAATATTGCTGATTTTTCAATAATCCCTGTAATTTCTTTTTGAATATTTTCGAAAATATTTTGTTTTTCAAAATCAAAATTCATCATCCCTTCGTTAAAGCTTTTTTCCATAGCTTTAACTTGATTCAATAAAGCATCAATAGACTGCTTGTCGTTATGGGTTGCCATATAATCAATTTTAGTATTTATTTCATTTAAAATTTTGTTTAAATCTTCAGCATTCTGCGACATTAATTTCTACTTTCTTTTTCAATACACATACACCTGTTGATATTTTACCAAAGTAATTGTATTAGAGCAAAATATTAACTAAATTTATTACAATTGTAAAGATAAACAGCTTTTTTTTATTGAAGTGGTATAATATTTGCTAAGCATGGTTGAAAGGAAAAGTGTAATAATATGAGTCATATAGTTATAGATTCAGAAAAATGTAAAGCTTGTTATCTTTGTATTGAGGAATGTCCGAAAAAACTTATAAAAGTGAGTGAAAAAACTAATAATTTAGGAGCTCATCTTGTTGAATTTTGTGATCCTGAAAAAAAATGCATAGGTTGTGCAATGTGTGCAACTCGTTGTCCTGATTTAGCAATTACAGAAGTTTACAGAGGTTAATTAAATGACAGAATGTATTGTAAAGTCTAATAAAAAAGTTTTAATGAAAGGTAATTATGCAATTGCCAATGCTGCAATTATTGCTGGGTGTGAATGCTATTTTGGTTACCCTATTACACCGCAGAGTGAGATTGGTGAATTTATGAGTGGTAAGATGCAGGAGTTAAAACGAGCTTATGTTTCAGCAGAAAGTGAATTAGCTGCTATTAATATGGTAATCGGGGCTTGTTCTACAGGGGCAAAAGCCATGACTTCATCATCATCTTGTGCAGTAGCATTAATGCAAGAGGCTCTTTCTTATGCAACTTCGGATCAGTTGCCAGTTGTTTTGATCAGTGTAATGCGTGGCGGGCCTGGGTTAGGTAATATATATCCGTCCCAAGGTGATTATAATCAGGCAACTGTTGGCGGCGGTAACGGAGATTATAAGTTAATTGTTCTTGCCCCATCAACAGTTCAGGAATGTGTTGATTTAACCTATAAAGCATTCCATTTAGCTCATAAATACAGAAATCCTACCGTACTTTTAGCTGATGGTCTGTTAGGACAAATGATGGAGCCTGTTGAATTTGGAGATTATCCTTATCCTGAAATAGATAATTCAAGTTGGGCTTTAACCGGTGCGGATGGACGTCATGGAAGGGTTATCCGTTCTTATGCCCCTTTAGCTGAAAACCAGTGTAAATTCCTAGAAAATTTGTTTGAAAAATATAAACAAATTGAAGAAAATGAAACAGATTGGGAAGAATTCCAAACCGATGATGCGGAGATAATAATAACTTGTTTTGGAAGTCCTGCAAGAAATATAAAATCAGCAATTAAGGCTTGCCGCAAAGAAGGTATAAAAGTCGGGATGTTGAGACCGATTACATTGTATCCTTTCCCGACAAAAAGAATTTCTGAATTAGCATCAAAAGCAAAAATGTTTTTGGATATAGAAGTTAATATGGGACAAATGCTAAAAGATGTCAAATTAGCTGTAAATGGTAAAGTACCTGTTGAATTTTATAACAGACCCGTTGGAAACCCTCCGGAAGCAGATGATATAATTAATGAAATCAAACTCATAAGTAGTAGTTTTGCTTGAGTTTAATTGATTTGCTCTCGATGATTAATTAGTTTAGAAAATAAATTTAATAAAAAGGAATAAAATGACGACACTTACACAAACTTTTAAAATTGCAGATTCATTAAGAGAGGGTACAAAATATTCATTTTGTCCCGGATGTGATCATGGTGTAGCGATAAGACTTATTGCAGAATGTATTGATGAATATAATTTAAGAGATAAAGCTATACTTACTGCATCAATAGGCTGTTCTGTTACAGCTTATGATTTTTTGGATGTTGATTCAATAGAAGCACCTCATGGCAGAGCTCTTGCTGAGGCTACGGGTGCAAAAAGGGCTCGTCCTGATAAGTTTGTATTTACTTACCAAGGTGATGGTGATTTTGCCTCAATTGGTCTTGCGGAAAGTATGCATGCTGCGTTAAGAGGGGAAAAGCTTACTGCAATATGTATTAATAATACAACTTACGGGATGACAGGAGGACAATTAGGACCAACAACATTGTTAGGTCAGATAACTACGACATCTCCAAGCGGAAGAAATTTAGAATACTACGGATATCCGATAAAAATTGCAGAACATATTGCACTTTGTGATGGGACTGCATATTCTGCCAGAGTGTCTCTTGATACTGTACCTAATATTCGCAAAGCAAAACAAGCAATAAAAAAGGCTTTTGAAGCACAATTAAACGGCTTAGGATTTGGATTTGTTGAAATTCTTTCAACTTGTCCTACCAATTGGAAGATGACTCCGCAACAAGCACATGCTAGAGTAAGAGAGCAAATGATGGAAGTGTTTAAGCCGGGAGTTTATAAGGATATTACAGAGAATAAAGAGAATTAAGGAAAAAGGTGATGGAAAAGAATTTTGTAATTGCCGGTTTCGGCGGACAAGGCGTTTTGCTCGCAGGAGAAGTCCTTGCAAATGCTTTTATGATAGACGGTCATAAGGTGACTTGGTACCCATGCTATGGTGCGGAAATGCGTGGTGGTACAGTTAATTGTGAAATTGTTATGAATACCGAAGAAGAAGTAAGTGCTGTAAATAAAAAAGAAGCGGATTTCGTTATTGCTTTAAATCAGGCATCTGTTGAGAGATTTGTTTCTAAAATTAAAAAAGGCGGATGGATGATTGCTAATTCTACCCTTGCAAAAGAAATTAAAACAAGAGCTGATATAAATTACTTGTTTGCACCTATTACAAAGTTAGCGGAAAATGTAGGTAATATAAAGATGGCTAATATATTAGCATTAGGAATTGTAGCAAAAGTCAGCAAGCTTGTTTCAGTTGAAACTCTTTCTGAAGCTCTTGACAATGTTATTCCGGCTCATAGAAAGAATTTATTGCCGCTTAACTTAAAGGCGTTAAAAATAGGCTATGAGTATGATTTATTGCCTGTGTAATTCAAAATCACCTAAAGAAATGATTTAAAAGTTTGGATTTATGATTATTCTTATAATGTAAAACGGATTGAGAGTTGAAAAAGGTGGCTTTTTATTTTTAAATGTCGCTTTAGATAAGACCCATTTCCGCAAAAGGATTTATCAACCGAATATATTTAAAGAGGTTTTTTTAACGTGAAGAAAGAACTAATCAAATCAATAAAAGAGAAAGAAGAACAACTTTTAAAATTAAAAGAACACGTTGATAGAAGTGTTATCTGCTCCGAACTTTATAACAAAGTGGTTTTAGAAAAAGCTATATTGAAAAAACAATTAGATGATTTAGAAAGAAATAAATTCGCTGACAAAGTACGCTATTTATTCCCGTGTAAAAAAACACGTATATGCGATTATTTCAGAAAGTAAATCTTTTGAAAATATTTTAGCAATTTTTTGGGTTTTTGTATTTAATTTAGATATGGCATTTAAATTTGATACAGTAAATAGTTTGTCCAATGACAGAAGCGTGTTACAGACATATAATACCTTATCCGGTAAAGAAAAATTATCTGATAATTTTTATATTGTTCCTAATGAAAAAAGGACGAATTTGTAAAATCAATGAAGGATAAGGAATCACGACAAATAAAATGGATTATTGCTGGAATTCTTTTAGGTGGAGGACTTGTTCCCTTATTAATTGTAAAAAACGCATCGGTAAAAACTAAGTTAGTACCGGAAGCTGTCTCTGTATGCAGCGTTGTGGGAGCTTTGCTCGGGAGTATTCCAGCTGTAATTCTTGATAATAAACTTACAAAAAAGATTTTGCAAAATTGTAATGCTGAAAAAATTTAATATTTTATAAATTTTAATCTAAATTTATATTATTTGTAATACTTCTTAAAATCGAAAAATAGGTTTTTAACAATAATATACATGTTCATGTTACAATTTATTTATAAAAATTTTTGAATGATTATTTATTTAATTCTGTAAGAAAAGGAGAAAGAAAACTATGACAGAAAAACGTGTTTGGTTGTTCAGAGAGGGTAACGCCGATATGCGTAATTTATTGGGCGGGAAAGGTGCAAACCTTGCTGAAATGACCAATTTAGGACTTCCGGTACCTCCGGGGCTTACTATCACTACTGAAACATGTATGGATTACATTAATAACGGCAATAAAATGCCTGCAGGTTTAATGGATGAAGTAAAAGCAGCATTAAAAGAAGTAGAACAACAAAAAGGACAAAAATTCGGGGATTCGGAAAATCCTCTATTAGTTTCAGTTCGTTCAGGTGCAAGAGTTTCAATGCCTGGTATGATGGAGACAATCCTCAACTTAGGTTTGAATGACCAGACAGTTGAAGCTATGATTAAATTAACAAACAATCCTAGATTCTGTTATGATTCTTACAGACGTTTCCTTACAATGTTTGGTTCTGTAGCTTGGGAAATGGATAGACAAAAATATTTTGAATCAGAATTAGAAAAAGTAAAAGAAAAAGAAGGCGTAAAACAAGATACTGAAATTTCAGCAGAAGGTTTGAAATCTTTAATTCCTGTATATAAAAGAGTGATTAAAGAAGTTACAGGAAAAGAATTCCCTCAAGATCCTTATGTACAATTACAAGAAGCTATTGAAGCCGTATTCCGTTCTTGGAACATTCCGCGTGCCGTTGCTTACAGAAATATGAATAAAATTGACCACAACTTCGGTACAGCAGTAAACGTTCAATCAATGGTATTCGGTAATATGGGTGATGATTGTGCTACAGGTGTATCATTCACTCGTAACCCTGCAACAGGTGAAAATAAATTCTACGGTGAATATTTGACAAATGCTCAAGGTGAAGACGTTGTAGCAGGTATCAGAACTCCAAAACCTATTGCTGAACTTGAACATGAAATGCCTGAATTGTATAAACAATACGTTGATATTGCTAAAAAACTTGAACTCGGTTATAAAGACGTTCAAGATATGGAATTCACAATTGAAAAAGGTAAATTATATATTCTTCAAACACGTAACGGTAAAAGAACTGCTGCAGCTGCTGTAAAAATTGCGGTTGATATGTGCGAAGAAGGTATTATTACAAAAGAAAGAGCTATTCAATTAGTTGATCCATACACAGTAAATCAAATTTTATTACCTTGTTTCGATGCAAAAGCAATGCAAGAAGCTCATAAAATATGTCAGGGTGTAAATGCATCTCCTGGTGCTGCTGTTGGTAAAATCGTATTTGATACAGAAGAAGCAGCAAAACGTGGTGAAGCAGGTGAAAAAGTTATTCTTGTTCGTGTAGAAACTTGTCCTGATGATATTCACGGTATGGCAGTATCTCAAGGTGTTCTTACACTTCGCGGCGGAGCTACATCTCACGCAGCTGTTGTTGCTAAAGGTATGGGAAAACCTTGTGTTTCAGGTTGTGAAGATTTGAAAATTGATCTTGCAAACGAAACTTTGACAGGATGTGACGGTAAAGTTTACCATAAAGATGAAATCATTTCTCTTGACGGTGGAAAAGGTATCGTTATGGAAGGTGCTGTTAAACTTGTTGAAGCAAGAATTGATGACAATTGGAATAAATTCTTTACTTGGGTAAATGAAATTAAACAATTGAAAGTTGAAGCTAACGCTGATACACCTAAAGATATTGAAAACGCATTAAAATTCGGAGCTGAAGGTGTTGGTCTTTGCAGAACAGAACACATGTTCATGGATCCTGACAGACTTCCTTGGGTTCAAAAAATGATTATTGCAGGTACTCCTGAAGCTAGAAAAGAAGCTTTAGATAAACTTCTTCCAATGCAGTATTCAGATTTCTATGCAATGTTCAAAGCTATTGGTGAAAAACCTATGACAGTAAGACTTCTTGACCCGCCTCTTCATGAATTCTTACCTTCTAAAGAAGATTTGATTGCAGAAGTTGCAACATTGAAAGCTTTGGGTAAAGATGCTAAAGAAAAAGAAGAATTACTTCACGTTGTAGAAGGTCTTTCTGAATCTAACCCTATGATGGGCTTGAGAGGATGTCGTTTAGGCTTGACTTACCCTGAAATTAATGAAATGCAAGTAAGAGCAATTTTTGAAGCTGCTTGTGATGCTAAAAAAGAAGGTATCAATGTAAAACCTTGGGTAATGATTCCTTTAATCGGTCATGTAAACGAATTAAAAGTAGCTAAAGAAATTTTAGTTCGTGTAGCAAAATACGTTATGGCTGAAAAAGGTGTTGAAGTTGAGTACAAATTCGGTACTATGATTGAAATTCCTCGTGCAGCTCTTACTGCTGATGAAGTTGCTGAATATGCTGAATTCTTCTCATTTGGTACAAATGACTTGACTCAGATGACATTCGGTTATTCAAGAGATGATGCTGAAGGTAAATTCTTGAACAGATATGTTGAGCAAAAAATCTTGCCTTCTAACCCATTTGAAACATTGGATAAAAAAGGTGTTGGACAATTGATTGAAATGTCAATGGAAAAAGGTAAGAAAGTAAATCCTTCATTGGTTGGAGGCGTTTGTGGTGAACATGGCGGTGATCCTGATTCAGTTAAGTTCTGTCACAAAATAGGACTTAATTATGTATCTTGCTCACCATTCAGAATTCCACAAGCAAGACTTGCTGCAGCTCAAGCTGTTGTTGAAGCTAAATAGTCATAAGTCTAAAAATAAATAAAAAAACTCCTGATTTTTCGGGAGTTTTTTTATGTTTTATAGTTTAAAATTAATAATTAATTTACCAAGGATAATCCTTTTTTATTTCCCATCCATCTCTAATAATCTTTGCAGCACAATAAGAACCATTAGAATCTTTTGAACAATTTGCATTAATGTTTTCTTCAGTTGAGCTTATACCATCTGCAAGTACTTTGTTTGTATTGCTTGCAATAATGAGTCTGAAAAAATCTTTTCCCATCATATTAGGTGGTTTGTAACCGTTTGTATCTACCCATATATATTGAAAATGGTTTTCTTGACCGGTTGTTGGAGATGTCCAGTGATTATCTTCTCCTATCAGTATAAAAGTACCATCTGCTAAATATATGCCTTGTCGTAAAACTGTAGAACCTGCAATTCCAACTTCAATAGGTGTTCCATTTCTATACACCCATGGAGTTGTTGAACTGTAATTGCAGCTGAGTGCGGTTGTACATATTTTTATATTTTTTAAGTATGGTTTCCAATATGTTTCATAATGTTTATCTTTACCTATTTCACTTGGTGTTTGCCAGTATTGATATAAATCAAAATCCTTTTGAGCTAATAGAACTGCTTGATTTAAAATACTGTAAGTTTTTTTTAGCCGACTGACGGTTTCTTTTTGTCTATAATCCGCAATAATTGCTGGCAATGTCATTGCAGCTACAATTCCTATAATGCCTAATGTTATCAATACTTCTGCAAGTGTGAAAGCTTTTTCTCTCATTATCTATCCTCTGCAATCCAAATATAACATTATGTTATCTTTACATAACAATATGTTATTTATACCATATAGAATTTGTACAGTCAACATGACAACATATATCTATGTATGATTTAAATTTGGTTAATATCGGACGGAATATCAAAGTGGAAAGAGTCCGAAAAGGCTATTCTCAAGAAGAATTGGCAGAGCTTGCCGATACGTCGAGGCATTCGATATCACTTATTGAATCAGGTTTGCAGCATCCAAAGCTAATATCAGTTTTAAAGATTGCAAATGCTTTATGTATAGATATTAACGAATTATTAAAATAGTAAATTAGAAATAATGTTTCATTATAACTTTTTATATATGCACCGAAAGATTTTAGTAAATCTTCAAATTTAATATATTATTTTTTATTTTGATATTACTGGCGGGCAGCATTCTCCAAATAATATTTTTGTGATGTGAATTAATATAAAAAATTTGTTAACTTAAGTATATTTTAGCTAAGTCAATGTCATTTTGGGTTGTAATTTTTATATTTTTATAGCTGCCGTCAATTATATAGACGTCGTGTCCCAGTTCTTCTACCATTCCTGCATCATCTGTAAAGTTTTTACCTTCAAACTTTTGGTGTGCTTTTAAAATTAAATCGTAAGCAAATGCTTGTGGTGTTTGTGTGTTGTATAGTTTTGAACGGTCAATAGTTCTGACAATTTTCCCGTGTTCGACTTCTTTAATTGTATCTATAGTTTTGGTCATAACAGATATTGCTTTTACTTCTTTTACCATTTCTATACAAATATTAATCAATTCTGTCGTAATAATCGGTCTTGCTCCGTCATGAATTACTACGTAGTCACAGGTATCAGCTTTTAGACCGTTATATACACTTGCTTGTCTGGTTTGTCCGCCTTCAACAATTTTTATTTTTTCATAATCTTTAAACAGTTCTTTCAATTCATCCATTATAGATAAATTTGCACAGATAATTATTTCGTCAACGTTTGCATATCTGAATGCATCTACTGTATATTTTATTACTTCTTTTCCGTTAATCTTTTCAAGAAGTTTATTTTTATTCCCAAATCTTGATGATGTTCCGCCGGCTGTGATTATAACATTAGTTTTCATTTTTTCTCCTTGAAATGGTTAAATAAATTATTTTCTATTTCGTCTGTAGTGTAAGTTTTAGAACCTATTTTGACACCTGAACCCTCTTTTACTTCTCCGATTACCGTGTAATTTTTTGGATCTGTAACCGTTGCTATCAGCTGGTAATCCTCTCCTCCATATAAAATTAGGTTTTTGTAATTATCAAATTGCTCAAGCTCTTTATCATAAGGAATTTTGTCAAAGTCAACTTCTAGCAAGACTCCGCTTTCTTTCGATATTTGAGAAAGTGTGTCCATAAGTCCGTCTGATGTATCCATCATAGCATAATCTTCTTTGATTGTGGAGGCAATTTCTTTTGAAAATTCTTTTTGTGCTTTAGGCATTAGATGTGCCTCTATTAATTTGCTTTTTTTCTTGCCTGCTAAAAGTTCTTCCAATCCTCCTGCACTTGAGCCGTGAGGCCCTGAGATTATAATTTTTTGTCCAATTTTAGCAAATTTACGTGAGGAAATTTTTCTGTTTTTCGTAGAGCCTATTGCAGTAATTGAGATAAAAATTTTTTCGCTCCCTGTAATATCTCCGCCGACTATTTCCACTTCTTTATTACAAGCTTCTTTTAGACCTTTATAAAATTCTTCCACAAATTCAATATCTGTATCTTTTGGCAAAGAAAGTCCGACTGTTAAATATTTTGGCTCCGCTCCGCTTGCACATATATCAGAAATATTTACCATTGCCGATTTATAGCCTATTTGAAACGGGGTTGCAAAATCTTTTTTGAAATGAATATCTTCAATTAAATTATCTTGACTGATTACTATTCCAAGTTCTTCTATGTATGCACAATCATCCCCGATATATTTTGAATTCAGGATTTTTTTTATTGCAAGTATAAAATCTTTTTCTTTCATTATTTTTAGTTCAAATCGTGTTCTATAAGTGTAATAAATTCATTGACAAGGGTTTCATTCCATTTTTTACCGCAATCTTTTTTAATTTCTTCAAGTGCTTCTTTTGGGCTGAGTTTGCTTCTATATGTTCTTTGTTCTGTAAGTGCAAAATATGCATCAACTATAAGAATAATTTGCGATGTTAATGGAATTTCGTTTTTTGAAATTTGTGCAGGATAACCGCTTCCATCCCAGTTTTCGTGGTGGTGTTCGATTATTGGAATTATATCTTGGATATAGGATATCGGTTGTAAAATTTCTTTTGCTGCAATTATCGGGTGTTCTTTTATATGATTTTTTTCGTCTTCCGTGAGTGGCGTTGTTTTTAATAACAATTCTTTTGGAAGCATAAGATTTCCGATATCATATAATAAAATTGCTATTTTAAGTTTATCTATATCATCTTTTGATAAATCAAAGCGTTTAGCAAGACTTACTGCTGTTAGTAATTTTGATTTTACAATTCCGTTTTCATGAAGCGGGTTATAGGTTTGAGTTAAGATATCTGCAACCGAGTATAGAATTTCTTTTTGAGATTGATTTGTTTTTAGTTTTTCACATAATTCATCAGAAAGAGCTTTTGGAATTGGCATATTATGTTTTGATAAGATATCTGTGAATGTATTTACGGCTACTTCCTGCCATGAAATTTCTGCGGCTGTACTTGCAAGGGTTACTTGATTTCTTCCGTTGCGTTTTGAGTTATACATCGCCTGGTCTGTCAATTCCAGCAATTCTTCAAGATTATCCGAATGCTCTAAAAATGTCGCAACCCCGACACTTGTGGTAATATGACCTATTGTATCCAATTCTTTTTCTTCAATAGCTTTTCTTATACGTTCAGCAGCTATCATTGCACCTTCTGAAGAAATTCCCGGAAGCAGAATGTTAAATTCTTCTCCGCCCATTCTTGCTGCAATATCTATTGAACGAGCATTTGTTTTTAATACATCTGCAACGGTTTTTATTGCTAAATCTCCGTATGCGTGACCGAACTTGTCATTAATATGTTTTAAAAAGTCCAAATCAAGACCGATTATGCTGAATGGTTGGTTATTACGAATGGAACGTACCGCTTCTTTTTTTATGTAGTCTTCAAAAAATCTTCTGTTATAAAGTCCTGTCAAACCGTCAGTGACGGCCTGTTCTTTTACTGCTTCAAAAAGGTCTGCAACTGTGATTGCAATTTCTATTTGCTGTGCAAACATTGATAGAAAATCTGTCTCGGATTTTGCTAATTCTTCTCTTGATGAAAATACTCCGAATATTCCGAATGGTTTTTCTCTTGAATATAATGGAATTGTTATTATCGATTTGACTGATTTATCTTCCAGAACTTTACTTACTAATTCTTCTGAAATGTCAGGCATGATTGCTCGAAGTGTGCTTGCAATATCGGTTGTTTGATGAATTTTTCGCTGTTCAAGAGTTTGTGCAAAAATGGCATCTTTTGTATATGCAAGTCGTCTTGTTTGAATTGGTTCTGTGAGTACTGTATCAGCTCGTTTTATTGTAACATCTTGTGCTTCTGCAAGTACCATAAGATAGTCACCGTTCTCATCAGTGAACTTTCTCATAATCGTACAATGCAAATATCCGAGTTCTCCCTGAATAGTGTTTACGATGGTTTCCATAACGCTGATAAGGGGTTTTGAAGAATTCATCATATCCCAGATATGCTGGATTGTAAGCATTCTTTTGTTTGCAACATTAAGTTCATGAGTTCGTTCTTTAATTTCTTGCTCTAATTGTAAGTTACGTTCGTAAATTTCCAAAAAATCCTGCTTCCCGCTGTAGATATTATTTTCTACTTCGGAAATTTTTTTTCGTAACTCGTTTATTTTATCAAAGAATTTCATCAAAAGACCTGTGTTTATAATGCTTTACTTATTAATTATACAACATTTTCTTGATTTTACAATATTAATGTAAAAAAGCTGCACCAATTACGCCGGAATAATCACCTAATTCAGCTTTTTTGAATTCTATTTTTGTTGCAGGCACAGGAAGACATTTTGCTTTTGCTTTTTTTATAGTTTTCTGATAAAAGTAGTCCACAGCTTCAATAAGTCCTCCTCCGAGGATTATAAGTTTCGGGTTAATGAAGTTAATTATGCTGGCAATTCCTCCTGATAAATATTCAGATGCTTCTGTCACGCATTGAATTACAAGTTCATCATCACGTTCTATTGATTTTTGTATCATACTTGAGCTGATTGATTTACCGCCTTCGAGATAGTCTAAAATATCGGAATGACGTCCTTTGCGTAAAGCACCTTCTATCCTTTTTTCAATAGCTGAGCGAGAAGCGTATGCTTCAAGACATCCATGAGCACCGCAAGCACATTGTCTGCCGTTTAAATCGACAATCATATGCCCTATTTCACCTGCAGTTCCTGTTGCACCGTGAATTATTTTTCCGTTTTTTACAATAGATGAACCGACTCCTGTCCCGACAAATATGCACACAAAGTCATCGCATCCTTTGGCTGCACCAAACATCATTTCGCCCATTGCAGCTATTTCTACATCATTACCTAAGTATACAGGAAGACTGAAATGACTTGTTAAGTGTTCTCTAATATTTAGGTCATAGCAATCAAGATTAGGAGCTCCGATTAAAATTCCGTTTTCTCTATCTACCTGTCCTGCTGCTCCGACACCGATTGATTCAATTTCTTGGAGTGGGATTTTACTTTCTTTTAAAAGTTCTTCAATTCCCTCTATCATTTTACGAATAATATTTTTGGGACCTTTATCTTTTTTCGTTTTTTTCTTGACGTGGTGAACTACTTCTCCTGTTGTTTTGTCAACAAGGGCTATCAAAATTTTTGTTCCGCCTAAATCTATTCCTATCGAAAACTTTTTCATACTCTTGTATTATATATTAAAAACTCAATTTAGTAAACTGGGTTGCGAAACCTATTAATCTGTTGTATAATAATAAAAAAGGAGGATGTATGCAAAAAACGCTGATAGATAGAATTTCGGGGGGGGGGGCTACCAACTAACAGTTAGGACAAGCATTTTCGACTTAGACCTCCGATTTAATGAAAAAGAGCAGAGAAGCAAGCCGTGCCAAGTGACACGGTGGTTTTTGGTGTGAAAATTTTTGGAAAAACAGTTAATAAAAACAAACGGAGGACTTATGAAAAAGAAAAATGCTTTTACATTGGCAGAAGTGCTTATTACATTAGGAATAATTGGGGTTGTCGCCGCAATGACATTACCTGCAATTTTGGCGAAAACTGATAAGCAAGAAACGGTTGCGAAATTGAAAAAGGTATACAGTGTACTCTCTCAGGGAATAAAACGTTCGGAGCTTGATAACGGAGAGATATCAGAATGGCCAACAGGTGCTGCTATTACTGATGTGAATGCATATTTTGACAAGTATTGGCGTCCTTATTATAAAAATCCTAAAATTTGTTCTACTGCAGTAGCTTGTGGGTATTCTAATAAAAATGCTTGGATAAAATTAAATGGACAAAGAACAGGTTGGGGGGTTCAAACCGATGAAACTCGAGTTTTATTTATGCTCTCTGATGGAACTTTAATATTTAATCCAAGGAATACTACAGATATTAATGGAAATAACGTATATGTTAATCTCTTTTATGTTGATTTAAATGGACCTAAGAATCCAAATATTGTGGGAAAAGATGTGTTTATCTTTACTCTTTCTGATAAAAAACTTTTAAGACCCTTTGGATATAATAAAAAGTATGAGGATTTAGATTGTAGTAAACAAAGTTCAGGAAATGAAAATGATTGTACTGCTAAAATTATTGCTGACGGCTGGGAGATAAAAGACGATTATCCTTGGTAAAATTTACGATTTGCAAAAATTTATTATATCTGTTAGCATGTTCTTGTTGGTAGGGAAAGAGAGATTATGGATATGAAAAAATTTTTGGTAATAGCTTCTGTATTATTATTTACAGCAGGACAAGTGACTGCGAAAGATGCTTGGGTAAATAATTTACGGAGTAATTTCCTTAATCATTCCGCTGTTATCTATGCTGTTAACCTCAGAAATTTCAACGCTCAAGATACTAACAAAAACGGTGTTATAGATTTTGATGAAGGTGAAGAAAGCGGAACTTTTTTGAACGCTATTGCAAGGCTTGATGAGCTTCAGGCAAACAGTGTTAATGCTATCCATTTACTACCTATCACTCCTGTCGGAAAAATGAAAGCTCTTGGTACTGCCGGTTCGCTATATTCTGCTGCGGGATTTAATTCTCTTAATCCTCAGTTAAAAAGTGATAAGACGATGTTAACTATTGAAGAACAGGCAAGAAAATTTATAAATGAAGCACACGAACGCGGTATTGCAGTTATCGTTGATGTGCCGGCATGCGGGTCTTATGATTTTTATTTACAAAGACCCGAGCTTTTTGTAAAAGATAAGTCAGGTCAGCCTGTTATACCCGCTGATTGGACTGATGTCAGACTTTTAAACAGCGGTACAGAAACAGTTATTAATCGTGATGTATTTAATGTGTATAGAGAATATGTTGATTTTATGATGGATTTAGGTGTTGATGGCATTAGAGCTGATGTCGCTCATAGCAAGCCTGCTAAATTCTGGAAAGAATTAATCGATTATTCAAGACAACGTGATCCTCAAATCCTTTGGCTTGCAGAATCTTCTGATTCTTGGAAAGATTCTGTCTCTGATTATACTGTCTATACTCCGTATGATAAACTGCTGCAGGCAGGTTTTGACGGTTACTACGGAAGTTATTTCAATATGAAAAATTGGAAGACCGGAAAAGAGTTAATGAATCAGGTTAATCTGGATTTGAGTCTTGAAAAAAAATTCGGAGAACCCAAAAGTGTAATAGGCAGTTTTACGACTCATGATGAGTTGAGTCCTATTCTTGTGAATGGTGAAAAATACAGCAAAATGATTATGTGGTTAAATTCTACATTGCCGGTTAATGCTTATTTCCTTGACGGGTTTGACACAGGAGATAAATATATTTATTTCTGGGCTAATAAAAAAGCTCCTAAAACATACACTGATGATGATTTCTATTTCGTTCACAGAGGAAAAATCGATATATTCAATTTCTCAGCAAAACCGGGCGGAAATAATTTAGAATTACAAAAAGAATTCAGACGTGCAAATGAGTTTAAAAAATACGTGGATTCTCTTTATAAAGTCGGTCGTTTTAAACAGTTAAAATCGAATAATCCTTCAGTTTTTGCTTACGCTGTATCAGGTAACAAAAATACCGTAATTGTAATAGGTAATATAAATTTCCGTTCCACTGAGGATGCTACAGTTAATGTTCCGAAATTCAATAAGGATTTAGATGTGATTCCTATTGCTTTGGAGAGTGTTCCTATATCTGAAAAAGGGAAAATTAAAGTTGAATTAATGCCTGGTGAAATTCAGGTTTTCCAAGTTGGAGAATTTGAAATTAAGTAGCAAAAAAATCTTTTTTCCCATTTTACCAATAATATATAATTATGAATTTTTCTATTAATCCTGCATCTGACAATAAAAAATATTTTATATCCCCGCAAAAAAGAGCGGAGCAGACTCCTATGCCTAAAAAAGATATATCTGAAACTCAAATGCAACAATCTGTGTCAATTGGAACTAATAAGATTCTTGCAGGATTAGGGGGACTTGCGGTAATCGGTTTGTCTGTTGTTTTAATAGGTCGTTCAAAAAAGAAACCTAAAACTAAGTTAATCAATAAAACCGATGATATTCCTGCAGTTAAAAATAAAATTAAAACCGCATACTTGGCTAAAAAATCTAAAATAGTTGAAGATTGTAAATCTAATGTTGTTAATGAAAAAGAAATTCAAAAATACATTGATATAAAAAATGAAGTTTCAACTAATATAAAATCCACTTTAAAAAATTTACAGTCAGATTCTGAATGGTTAGAGTTAAGGAAAATTAGAAAATCGCTTCTAAAAACTTTAAATGCAGATGAAAAAAGTAATCAACATAATGTTGCTTCTAAAAAAATTGAGCTTGTAAATAATATTTTGATTTGTAAGCTCTATCCGCAAGAAGAGCAAGCCTTTAAAGATACTACACTTATGGATATATCAGATGCTCTTGATATTATAAAAACTCCGTTTAATTCTTTAGAGGAATTTAATAATGCTTTTTATGCCAAACAAAAATATGATTTTGATTTTGCAGAAAATGAAAAATTCTTCTATAAAGAATGTAACCTTACTTTGAGAGATTTATTCCCTGATGATATGAAAAGATATGATTATGCAAACAACAAAATTAAAGAACTCTATTTAGAACCAAAAGCAAAATTACATGAAAAATTAGTAGAATTAGCAAAAGAATTTCAGACATCTGAGGATGTTAAAAATTTGAAATATTTGAATAATACCGAGACCCAGACTGCCCCTATTATTGCTTGACATAGCCCTTTTAGCGGGTAAAATCATAGTTGTATATAACCGAAGGGAGTATAGAAAATGTTGGATCGTATACAAATTACAAAAGAAGTAGAAGAAATGTGCTGCGTAAGACGCGGTGTAAAAGGTGAACCTGCTCCTATCCCTCAAGAAGGTGAATGGACAAAGTCTAAAGAAATTAAAGATATTTCAGGCTTGACTCACGGGTGCGGATGTTGTGCACCTCAACAAGGTACTTGTAAATTAACTCTTAATGTTAAAAACGGTATCATTCAAGAAGCTTTGGTAGAAACATTAGGTTGTTCAGGTATGACTCACTCAGCTGCTATGGCTGCTGAAATTCTTCCTGGTAAAACTTTATTGGAAGCTTTAAATACTGACCTTGTTTGTGATGCTATTAACGTTGCAATGAGAGAATTATTCTTGCAAATCGTTTACGGACGTACTCAAACAGCTTTCTCAGAAGGCGGACTTCCTGTAGGTGCAGGACTTGAAGATTTAGGTAAAGGTCTTCGTTCTCAAGTTGGTACTATTTTCTCAACTAAACAAAAAGGCCCTAGATATTTGGAAGTTGCTGAAGGTTATGTTCTTGAACTTGGCTTGGATAAAAATGATGAAATCATTGGTTATAAGTTTGTTCACTTGGGCAAATTTATGGAAGCTGTTAAAAAAGGCGTAGACCCTAAAGAAGCTTTGGAAAAATTCACAGGTACTTACGGCAGATTTGCCGACGCTGTTAAAAAGATTGATCCTAGAAAAGAATAGGTCATCTGGTCAATCCGCACAAATTCATTTAGCGGAATTAGTTATGTAAACAAAATTAATTAAAGAGGAAATAAAAATGGCTATTAAATTTGAAGGACAAGACAGACGTCAGGCTAAATTAAACAAAATTTTGCCTGAGTATGGTTTCAAATCTTTAGAAGATGCTAAAGCTTTATGCGATTCTAAAGGTGTTAACGTTGATGAAATCGTTAAAGGAATTCAGCCTATCGCATTTGAAAATGCTGTATGGGCTTATACATTAGGTGCAGCTATTGCAATTAAAAAAGAAGCTAAAGATGCTGCTGAAGCTGCAACTTATATAGGTGAAGGTTTGCAAGCATTTTGTGTACCAGGTTCAGTAGGTGACACAAGAAAAGTAGGCTTGGGCCATGGTAACTTAGCTGCTATGTTGTTAAGAGAAGAAACAAAATGTTTCTGTTTCTTAGCAGGTCACGAATCTTTTGCAGCTGCTGAAGGTGCTATCGGTATTGCAAGAAATGCTAACAAAGTAAGAAAAGAACCATTAAGAGTTATCTTGAACGGTCTTGGAAAAGATGCTGCTTACATTATTTCAAGAATTAACGGTTTCACTTCAGTAGAAACAAAATATGATTACAAAACAGGCGAATTAAAAATCGTTAAAGAACAACCTTTCTCAGACGGTGAAAGAGCAAAAGTAAAATGCTACGGTGCTGATGATGTATCAGAAGGTGTTGCAATTATGATTCATGAAGGTGTTGATGTATCTATTACAGGTAATTCAACTAACCCAACTCGTTTCCAACACCCTGTAGCTGGTACTTACAAAAAATGGTGCTTTGAAAATGACAGAAAATACTTCTCAGTAGCATCAGGCGGTGGTACAGGAAGAACTCTTCACCCTGATAACGTAGCTGCAGGTCCTGCTTCATACGGTATGACAGATACTATGGGAAGAATGCACGGCGATGCTCAGTTTGCCGGTTCTTCATCAGTTCCTGCTCACGTAGAAATGATGGGTATTATCGGTATGGGTAACAACCCTATGGTTGGTGCCAGCGTAGCTGTAGCTGTAGCTGTTGCAGGTGCTTTAGCTAAGTAAGCTTAATCCGAAAGTATAGAAATAAAAAAGCCTCCAATTTTTGGAGGCTTTTTTTAAATTTCTGTAAAATCTATTTTGTAACCTAAAATACCTGCTATTAATTCTAATTCATTTACGGTTAGTGTGTTCCTTACAAGTTTGCCGTTAATACTGCCTCTAGTATACTTTTTGCCGCTGATTTCTGTCATTTTATCAGCTAATTTTTTATAGTCATATTGTTTCAAGGCTAACCAATAGTTAATTTGTGCTCTTATGTTCATTTTTCCATTATATTAAAGTTGACAAAATAATAAAATGATTTATTACATTGTATGTATTCGTATTTTTTAATACTAATTAGTACTAAATTGTACAGAAAAATATATGAAAAATTTAAAAATCTTACGTATTAAAAAAAATATATCAATTAAAGATTTAGCTAAGGCAACTCAAATTCCGGAAAAACTCTTGTGAATTTAGAAAACGGAGTTGCAGAGGGGATTTCTTTTGATTATCTTAATCGAATTTGTTATGTTTTAGGAGTACTCAGTGTAAATGAGATTTTGGGTTATTCAGATAAAGAAATTTAAAGGACTTCAAAAATATACAAAAATATGTTATAATAATTATACGAATAAACGAAGGAGGAATGTATGCAAAAACTGCAAATAGATAGAA
>CASDPF010000019.1 GCA_949282215.1 uncultured bacterium
ATGCAAAAGATAAGTATAGCAAGAATTTCGGGGGGGGGGGCTACCGACTAGCAGTTAAATCAAGTATTTCCGACTTAGACCTCCGATTGAAATTAAAAGAGCTAAAAAGCAAGCCGTGCCAAGTGACACGGTGATTTTTGGTGTAAAAATTGTTAAAATAGAAAATAGTATAAAAACGGAGGACTAAATGAAAAAGAGAAATGCTTTTACCTTAGCAGAGGTGCTAATCACGTTAGGTATAATCGGGGTTGTCGCAGCAATGACAATGCCTACAGTTATAAATAATATTCAAAATAAGGAAAATATTAATAAATTAAAAAGAGAATATTCTATAATGCAGCAGGCATTCCAAAAAATAGCAGCAGAAAATGACGCTAATTTTAAAAATGCTCTTGCTGTCTGTGCGAATGCTTCAAATAAGCATGCTTGTTTAAAAAATATTTTTAAAGCAAAATTGAACACTATTAATGATTGTGACATTAATAATGGCGAAAATTTATCAAAATGTTTTGTCTCTCAGGCTGATGCAAAGCAATTAAATGGTAAGCCTGTAAAATCAAGTGCTGGTTATTTTAATAATAATACAACTTCTGGTCTGGTTTTAAATGATGGTAGTTCAGTAGCTTTCTGGCTGGATGATACAAATTGTATAACAGATTATGCTGTTTTAACACCTGCAAGTATGGAACGTTGCGGTTGGATTGTAATTGATGTTAACGGTCCATCTGCAAGACCTAATACTTGGGGAAAAGATATATTTTTATTTTTTATTTATTCAAAAAGAATATTGCCTGCTGATCCAAAATATACCGGTGATACTTGTAACGGGCTAGATGAAGATATAGAATGTGTTCTGGGAGCTGATGATTGCGGTGCAGGTATCAATTATGGATTAACATGTTCATATAAATATCTTTATGAATAGTTAAGAAGGGATAAGTTTTCTTATCCCTTTTTAACTGCTATTAATAACTTTAATTTGTATTAGTATAGTTTATAATCTTGAAAAATTTTAAAAATAGTTTAATATAATAATATAAAGATAAATGAACTAATCAGGAGGCGAATATGCAAAAGATAAGTATAGCAAGAATTTCGGGGGGGGGGGCTACCACTTACAAGGTATAGTAAGCATTTCCGACTTAGACCTCCTATTGAAAGAAAAGAGCTAAAAAGCAAGCCGTGCCAAAAGACACGGTGATTTTTGGTATGAAAAATGTTAAAATGGAAATTAGTATAAAAACGGAGGACTAAATGAAAAAGAGAAATGCTTTTACCTTAGCAGAAGTGCTGATTACCTTAGGAATAATCGGGGTTGTAGCAGCAATGACACTGCCGACATTAATTGAAAAACATCAAAAAAAAGTTACGGCTACAAGATTAAAAGCCGCATATAGTATTTTTTCTCAGGCATTGCTTGCTGCACAAAAAGATTATGATGAACCAAAATATTGGGATTCTGCTAGAGGTCAGCTTAATACCGGTACAAGTAACGATAAACTTGGAACAATTGCCTTTGTTGAAAAATATGTATTACCTTATGTTAAGGCCGGGAAATCTTATGGATGGAAAACTCTTAATGATATGGGTTATAAAAATGGATGGGTAAATTTAAACGGAACCCAAAGGACATCATCTAGTAGTAGTAGTTATTTTATTGAACTACCAAATCAAACACTTGTAGCTTTTAAACATAACAATTTTTATATTAATGGCACAGATGGTCCTACAAGTCTCACTGATTTATTATTTTTTGTTGACATTAATGGAAAACAAAAACCAAACATTTTAGGTAGAGATATCTTTTTGCTTTATTATGATACAGCTAACGGTAAAGTAAATGCTTATTATATACATAATAAATTACCGCGAGAGACAATTTTAGAAAAATATTGTTCTAAAAGTAAGTCTGAAAGTGCATATTGTACAGCAGTTATAATGTTAGATGGCTGGGAAATAAAGGATGATTACCCTTGGTAGTTAGTGAACTTTGTAAAAATCACTTCCGCCAATGACTTTATCTTTTAATTTTTTAAGTCCTGCTCCGTAGAAGTATTTCAACTGTTCAGGGAACTGTTCTGATATGTCAATTAAATACATATCATGGATAATAAATTCTTTTATCAAAAATACAATATCTTCATTTTTTGTCCAGATAATATCAGTTTCCTGATTTTTTGCTGGGGTTATTTTCCCAAAACATCCTTCAATATTATCTGCTGCCATAAATATCATTTTCCCGCCAAGTGAATGCTCGATTTCCCGTCCGTTTACGTGTTTAAAAACTGTTCCAAAGTTACAATTAAAATTGTCATAACCTACAATTTTTATATCAAGTCCGCGATTGTATGCTTCAAAAAGATATGGTTCAAAGTATTTGAAATCTTGCGACCAGATTTCTAAGAATATTTCTTTTGTTGCACTGTTTATAATCTCAATAATTTTTTTATGAATAGCTGTGCTGCCTGAAACTGTTAATATTGGTTCTGTATAGGAATCTTTTACGTTAGGAAGCTTTTTTTCGAGAAAATCAAGTGTGGATGTAATTTTTCTTTTATATCGTTTAGTTAATTCTTTAGGTCTTATTGGGGTATAGGTCACAGGTTTTGTGTTTGAGGCTGTGACGATATGCTCCATTTCCAAAGCTTTCAGAGTATCATAAGCTCTTGCTTGTGGGATATCTGCAAGTTTACTTACCTCATACCCTGTTGCAGGATATTTTTTTAACAAAGCGATATACACCTTTGCTTCATAACTGTTAAGACCAATTCCTTTTAAATTTTCTATTAATTCATCCATCTTATTTTTTCTTTGTTTTATTTATCATTCTGTGCCATAGGCAGGTTTTATTATGTTGTTGTTCCATATAGGCAGGTTGAGAAATTTTTTCACCAAATGGTCTTAAATCTGAAGGTTTTGTACCTTTTTTTTGAACTTTTTGCAGTTTTTTCAGGTCATTTCTTTTAAGTTTTCTAATCATACGATATTTAGCTTTTTGATCGCTATTAAGAATTTCCATAAATTGTTTATCGTATTCTGTAGAAATGTTTTGAATACATTTTCTAATAGGCTTTAATTCTTTTTCTGCATTTGCAATTTCAGCTTTATTACATTTTTCTTCTGCTATTTTAAGTTTCTTTTTAGCTAAACAGAATTTTTTAAGCTCAGGTTCCAAAGCTTCAAAACGTTTTTTTTCAATCTCGTTTTTACATTTAATTTGAGAAGGTGTAAGATTTAATGCATTATAAATGCTGTCACGTTGCATTTTAATTTTTTCAAGGAGCTGAGATGCATAGTCATATTGTTGTTCTTCGATAATAGAGACTTCACAAGGTGTGTTTTGTTCATCTTCCGCAAATACGGGAACAGCTGTAGTAATAATACACAGACCTAATAAAAATAAAACTCTTTTCATAAATTCTCCTTATTTAAAAGAATAAAAAACTTCCTTCCTTTAGTCCTATTGTTACACACACAGCTTGAAATTTCAACATGGCGTATTTTCATGCTAAATTAGAGATATGGAAGAAATGAATTTAAGAAATTATGCATATATTGGAGATGCGGTCTGGGAGCTGCATATACGTAAAAAAACAGTTTGTATAACAGAAAATTCTAAAAAACTCCACAAAATAACTACAGATAAAGTAAAAGCTTCATATCAGGCAGAATTAATTCATTTTTTAGAACCTAAATTAACAGATGAAGAATTGGAAATAGCAAGGCGTGCGAGAAATCTTCCAATACCGGTGGGACGTAGACAAATTCAGCATGAATATCGTCAGGCTACTGCATTTGAAGCATTAATCGGGTGGTGGTATTTGAATACTCCTGAAAGATTTACTGAGTTAATAGATATAATAGATACAGAAATAGAGTTTTAAAAATTAAAAAGGGGCTTTACAAAAAAAAATCAGCATGTAAAATAAATATTGTGACAAATGAATAGCACTTCTGCAAAAATTGCAGAAACCTTGTGGGGGTTTAGCTCAGCTGGTAGAGCACCTGCTTTGCACGCAGGGGGTCAGGAGTTCGAATCTCCTAACCTCCACCATAAAAAACCGAATGATATTGATTATTCGGTTTTTTATTTAGTGAGGTTAAGTATTTATGAAACTTCTAATGTGCGAAGGAACATTTTAAAAGTTCGAACGACCTATAAGCGGAGTTTGGAGGACTTTTGTAAAAAGAATGTAAGTTCTATGAAGCAAAATCCGTAGGCATGTTTAATGCGAACAGGTCAAGAATATTTCCTAACCTCTATCATTTAAAAATAAGAGTAGTAAGGCTTTTTTGTATGAAATTTTGTTTATATAAACTATTTTAAACTAAAGTTTTACTAATAAATATTAGGAGTGTTTTATGAATTTATGCAATAATTTACATAAGTTGTGTCCTGAAAATTTAGTGAAAAAATATAACAATTGTTGTTTATATTCTAAAGATGGGGAAAGAAGATATTATTATTTTAATAATTTGACAAAAGTAGAAAATGGTAAAAAGGTTACTATTATAATGATAAATCCTAGTAAAGAGAAAGAACATCCGAAAGATAATCTATTGGATAATACTATTAGTAATGTTCGCGGCATATTAGAAAAATATAATAAAAATGCAAATGATAAAATTTCATCTTTTGAAGTAGTAAATTTGTTTTCAAACAAAAATTCTGATCCAAAAAATATTATAAATGATGATGGTGTTGAAGAATTAAACGAAAAAATATTAATGTCGGTTATTTTAGAGGCTGAAATAATTATTCCTGCTTGGGGGATAGAAAAAAAATTTCATAAAAATACTAAAAACTTACTAAAGCAAATCAAAAAATGTTGTAAAGGCAAAAAAGTTATGATTATTATTAACAAATATCCTTGTCATTTTGCTATTCAATGTACAAGTGTGAATAGAAATCCTGAACTTATTGAATATAACTTTGATTAGTTTAAGTTGAAATAATAAAAGATTGTAATATTTAGTATTAAATTATTTGATAAAAATGATAAACTTGGTTAAATTGTGAATAATGATAAATTATAAAGTTAGGAGTTGTTATGATTGTTTCTATCACTGATTGGTTGGATTTGATTACTCATAAAATTAAAACTTGTTTTGGGAAAAGAGTATTGTTTATTGGTTTTCAGGGTAGTTATAGGCGAAATGAAGCTAACAGTAACAGTGATATTGATTTAGTGGTAATTCTTGATGAGCTTAATTTCGATGATTTAGTCCAATATAGAAAAATTATAAGGTCAATGCCGGATTATAAAAAAGCTTGCGGTTTTATTTCCGGTAAAAAAGAAATTTGTGCTTGGTCAAAATCAGATTTGTTTCAATTTGCTTTCGAAACGGAAGCTTTATTTGGAGATATTAATGATATAATCTCAAAACCGGATGTAAATGATATTAAAATTTATGTTAAAACTGCCACAGAAGCTTTATATCATCAACTTTGTCATAATTTTTTATATGAAGATAATATTGTTGCCAATTTATCAGATTTTTATAAAATGACATTTTTTATTTTACAAGCAGAGTACTATATAAAAAATAATATTTATATTTCCACTAAAAAAGAACTGCTGAATTTATTGGAAGATAAAGACAAGCTAATTCTCTATAATTGTATTCACAGAAACAAATTTAAAACTAAAAATGCTATGGAAATTTCTGGATTATATAAACTTATTCTTGAATGGTGTAATCGCCGTCTGATTTTTAATTAATGAAAACCTTTTTCTGAAAAAATATCAAAGTAGTAATCGTTTTGGCTTGAGAATAATCTTTCTAAATATCCTACAATTTTTAATTCCATTTTGTATTCCATATTCTTATTGTTTCGGTTTATTTTTTTGATTCCCGATGTTCCTTTTTCTGTTGCAAATGATGAAAGTGCTTCTTCAAAATTTTTCAAATAATCTATGTATATAGGATATTTGTATTTGTTTAATATTTGTTTTTTTGCTTTCGAACTAAATGTCGCTGTAATATTTTTATCACTTGTATCATGAATATTTGTCAAAACCGAAGTATCAAAGTTTACATAATCATTTTCAATAATATGTTTCATAATTATTTTGTCTATACTGTCTTTTGAATCAAATATATTTAAAATATTTGTTATAGAAGTTTTTTCATTATCAGTCAAATCGTAATGATAAGAATCGTATTTGCATAAATATTTTATAGCATCTTTTTTTTCATATTTTGCTTTGTCTATAATTTTGGTAATTATTTCAGGATTGTGTACGAATTCAAGACTTTGTGGATAATTATCTATAATTTCGGAATTTATTATATATTGTCCTGCTTTATCTATATCTATATTCCCGTTTGCTGTTTTGGCAAATTCTATTGCTTTTATATAAACAGGGTTTTCAAAATCGTTTGTTTTGTAATAATTATATGTATCCCACCTTAAAATGTTAGCTTCAAGTTTAGATTTATTTATTATGTGTTTGTTTGTCGAATCTAAATTTTTATTAATGATATTTATTATAAAATTTGTGTTATCTAAAGTATTCTGTGTAAGTTCGGTTGGTCTGTATTTTATGCAAGTATTAGCTATATTATTTAAATTATTCATGTACAAATAATTAATCGAATTATCAAAATTTTTCTTTAATTGACTTAATTCGAAAAGTTTTTTCTGTTCAATTCTAAAATCAGCTATATTTTTTTCAATTTCTGATGGAATTACATTTTCCGGTTGTTTTGGAAATAGTCCTTCAGCTTTAATTGTTTCTAATCCTTTTTCAAGTGTTTGATGTCCATCATTAATTTTATCTAATTCTTTTAGAAATTTGATTAAAGCTTTTATATCTTCATCAGAGTATTCACAATTATCAAAGGCAATAATCCTCTCAAGTAAGTCTTCATTATTTCCTATTTCTTTCCCTGCAAAGAAATTCAGTCTGGTTTTAAAATCAGTTTTATTAAAATTTTCATAATCCCTTTGAGCTTTAAATAAAGAATTAGATGTGTTAATTATTTGTTTAATTTTTTCAGGAATTTTTGCAAATTTGTATTCGGAATTTTTTAATGTAGAAAGTGATATTGTTGTATTTTTATCAATGTATTTAATTTCATTGGGTTTTTGGAAGTCGATATATTGTTTACGCAGTACAGACAAAACAAAATCATCAAAATTTATTGACAACAGGTCGATATCATTTTGTGTAACCGGAGGAGTTTTAATTTTTCTTTGTATTGGAACTGAAGAAAAACTCGTTTCATTTTTCATTTTTATATATCTGTCTGCAATTAGATTTGTTGTTGTATCCGTGATTTTATCAGAAAACATATTTAAATCTATTCCGAATTTTTCAGAAATTTCTTCAAAAATAGGCTGAAGTGTTTTATTGAATAGTTTCATTGTTTTATCTTCTGACATAACATCAATGCATTTATCCAATTCTTCGTAAAAGTCACGAGTTAAAACAGATTCAATCTTCTTTGCTATAACATTTTCGGGCCTTTGAGGAATTTCTATTTTAGGAAAATTTTCTTTTAATTCTTCCAGTGAGTTTATTTCATTGAGTTTTCCATAGTGATTTTTGAAAACTTTTGTTAAATTAAAGTCATCTTCGTTTATCGAATTTCTCATTGTATTAAGGAGTTGAAAATCAAGTTTTTCATCGGTTGACTTTTGTTTTTTGTCATTAGTTGTTGTTTTTAAGGCTTTTTTTTCTAAAAGATTAAATTCTTTTCGTATTCTTCTTGCTTCATCCATTTTTTGTTGAGGATTGAGGAATTTATCTTCAGCAAGTTGTTCCAGCTTGCTGCAAAGAGCTTCCTGCTGTTTCAGGTGATTTCTGCAACTAAAAAGAGCAGATTTTAAACTATTGACTATGATATCTGACAAATCAGTGTCAGTATTCTCTGCAGAAAGCATTTCATCTAATGTTTTAAGTAACTTTTTCTTTTCAAGTTCAATATTAATTTTTTTAGGTTTAATTCCATATATTGAACCGAATGGTATTTCAGATGTTTTTGCATATACAAATGCATTGGTATTAGTGTTAGTATGTGTATTTTGAGCTGGTTTATTAATTATTTTACTGTTATCAAAATTACTATTATTTATAGCAGGGGTAATTTTTAAAATATTCATAATTTTCCTTAAATTTTTATGGGGTCAAGATTATTCTATCACACAATTCCAAAATTTACACCCATGCTGCTTAAAGCTTCTTCTGTATTATTTACAAAGAATTTATATCGTTTAGCTATTTCTTGTGCTGTTAATTTCGGATTAATTTTTATTGAGTCTTGAGTAGCTTTAGACATTTCATTTACAAGTTGTTTTATAATGGTATTTCTGTCGACGGCTTTTGCTAAGTCATATCCGCAGCTGTTTGCGATATTTTGCAGACATCCGAGATTTGAAATTATATAAGTTTCTTCAGCTTTCATCTGGTTAATATGTGATGCGTTAGGAATTATATTTTTCTTTTGCATAAAATCAAGACAGAAGCTGTTTACGGTCGAGAATATTTTTACAGGGTTATCTACATCTATTTTGGTATCGGTGTTGTAGATTTTATCTTTTAGAGCTTGTGACATTTCTTTTATGATAGCTTTCTTATTATTATTTCCGAGTTTAGCTCCTTCAAGCATTGCTTCTGCTATTGCATCCGTGTTACCGATTAAATAATCAATGTGGTTAAATAAATTCTTTATAGCTTGGGCTTGTTCGGTTTTAGTTGTGTTACCGTAGTCAATAATTGTAATAGGTTTAGAACCGTTTTTGAGATCTTTTATTTTATTTACGTCAACTAAAATATTACCGCCGTGCGGGTCTGATTGAACTACTTTGACACCTTTTTTCGGTAGTGAGAATAATTGTTCGCAATAGACTTTTACATAATTTTCTACAAAGTTTTTAAAATCATCTTCTGTTAAATTTGCTTCTTTCCATTTTTGAGCAAATTTGTCACTATCTAGTTGATAGCCTGAAGCTTTTTCCATAATAAAGATATGCGGTTTTGCATCAATAACTCCTACAGGTTGGAAGTTAGAGGCCTGTTCTCCGATTTCTTTTGCAGAAACTGCTTCTTGGTTCAGGTGGATTTCATTTCCCCAAACCTTATACATATTATCGACTTGATTAAGGTCATATTGTTTTCGTTCTTTTGTTTTTATTGTTTGTTTTGAAGTAAATAAAGAGTAATCATCTTGTGCTCTCATATTAATTTTTGATACGACTTTAGCTTTATCTGCAGCAATTTTGTCCTTATCAAGGAAATGCTGTTTAGTGAGTTTTGCTACAAATTCATTATTTGAAGCGTCTTTTACAAGATAAGATTCTGCAACTGAGCCAACGCCGAGAAGTTTTTCAATTTTGTATTTGCCGTTATATTCAGCATCAAGCATTTTTTGTGCATCTTCAATACTCCTTGATGTTGGACATGAACTCTTAATTCGTTTCAAAATCTGTTGAAGATCTTTAAAACCATTAATATCCATATTCTTTTCATCAAGCTCATCAAGTGCTCTGTCAATTCCTGAGGTTTCAAATGAGAATTTGAATTCCCTTCCGTCATAGCCTGAATTCATTTGACGTTCTTTATATCCTTCTAAAAGCTGATCAATTTGTTTAATCAACTTAGCTTGCTTATCATCAGGAATATCGACAACGGTTTGCAAATATTTTGGCAAGAAAATATTTTCTTCTTCAAGTTTTCTGATTTTACTTTCAATATTACCATTTTGTCCTTTTTCAAGTAATATTTTCATAAAATCTTCATCAAGTTTTGAAATGCCTGTAGGGTCAAATTTTTCACCCTTGATAATTACTCCAAGGTCATAACCGATATCACGTGCCAGTTGTTGAAATTCTGTCAGTTGATCTTCCGGAGGTCTATAGCTGATTACGTGTTGTTTATTGAGTTTTGTAGCTTTTATTGATTCTACAATTTTTGCTACATTAAGATGTCCTCTTGCTGCTGCAACTGAAATTCCTGCAAGTCCGAGAATTCCTATTCCTGCTGAATCTTTTTGTTTTTCAAGAAAATCACTGATTGAAGGAAGAGTCGCATCATCTTTTTTATCGGTTATATATCTTGTGAAAGCATTAATTGCAATACCTGCAGGGATTAGTAACGGATTAAGCGATGAGATAAATCCTGATACACCGTCCATCGTTCCTGATATCAGATTTTCTTTTGTCCGTTTTTGCTCTTTCCTTGCATTTTTGTCCATGCCTAAAGAATCAAGGCCTTTTAAGCCCATTTTTACAGCCAATCCTGTTATAACAGATGCTCCTGCGGTCAGTGCAAATGCATACTTTTTATATTTTGGGGTAAAGATGTTCATTAGAGTTTTAGCTTTTTTACCTAAAAACCCTACTCCGACAGCTGCCATTGATGCTAGTGTATCAATAGTAATTTCTGAGCTGTTAAAGTTTGCATTTTCGTAACGGTCTATATATTTTTTAGTATCTTGTTTTGAAACTTTCCCTTCTTGATATTCTATTAATTTCTTTTTAACTTTTTTATCAGATAGTCCAAGAGGAATTATCTTATTTATAAAACCGTAAAATTTTGCAATAAGCCCTCTTTTTTTCTTAGCTGAAATATAGACATCATTCATGTCATTATCGGGATTTATTGCAGGTTTAATAACAGCCTTTTTTTCTTTTTTCGTTTTATCAGGCTTATTTGCGGTAAATTGTATATTGTTAATCTGGTTTTCTGCAATATTATTGGACATTATTTCCCCTATATTTTTTATAAATATCCTGAATGTTAAAAATTGCCACGAAAAATTTATTTTATTAAGAATTATGAAATGGATTAATTGATTATAGCAATTTTTGTTTATGTTTAAATTTTATTTTAGTGGGAAAGGTTTTTCAATGGAAGGTATTTCAGACGTAACTAAAATCCAAAATGACAATAAATTATCTGCTCAAGGGAATGGAAAACCTTTGTCAGTGCCTGTAAAAACAGAACCTATGCCTTATGACTCTGTAGAACTTTCTACAAAAAATAATGGAGACTCAAAAGGTTTTGGAAATGTTGTAGCACTTTTAGCAGGGCTTTCAGTTTTGATTGGTGCAGGGACGTTGGGAGGAGTTAAGCTTTATGACAGGTACTTCCAAAAACTCGCTTGCGGAATTAAAAAAGGTGAGATAAACGACGCTTTGTATAATTTTATCAAAAAAAATGACCCTAAAGGCAAGTTATTCTCAAGCAAGTCTGAAATTATGGCTATCAATGAAAAACTTACTGATGAAAACTTTCTTATATTAAAGCAATTAACCAAAATGAAGGATGAGAGTCCTTGGAGAATATACAATGATACAACGAGGTTTAATCTTGATGAAATTACGGATTTGCTGACAAGTACAAACGAATTTAACCTCAAATATTTAGAACAATTAGCTAAAAAATCAGAAAAGAAATATGGAGTTATTGAGACAATCAAAACAAATGATATGCTAAGAATTTTGAAAAAAATTACTCCTGATAATGAAAAGGTTGCAGGACAGCTAATTGATATCACTAAGATTGATAATACGCAAGAACTTGTAGATTGTTTGAAAAAAATTAATAAAGATAATGTTGATATTTATCAGATGTTACTTTCAACAAGAAAAAAAGGCGGTAAAACTGAATTAAGTATTAGTGATATTGATTTGGTAGCAAAAAAACTTGAAAGAACTAAAAATCCAAATTGTGCTGAATTATTCCTTAATGCCGAAAAAAATGATGGTACAGGGGAGTTCAGATATAAGATGGAAGATATTGAAAATTTGCTGAATATTGCCAAAGAAGAAAAATACGAAACATATAAAAAACTATATGATTTAAAATGTACAGGTGGTGTTGACTCCGGTATGGTATCACTTGTTAAATCAGTTAGTGATGATAATATAGATTTAATTGAACCGTTATTAACAAAAAAAGGTAAAGGTGAATTTGCCAGTAAATATGTAATATTTGATGACTGGAGTAGAATTGAAAATATTTTAGATTCTGTCGATGATAAAAATAAAGATGTTGCAAAACGAATTATTGATACGGTTGATGAACAGCGGTTTAAAACAGTTTCTGATTCTTGGGAGCGTACTAATGTTGATACATATTTACCAAGATTATTTAAAGAATTATCCGATAATCCTAAAAATTTAAAACGTGCTGAAGAAATTTTAAATAATGGTGTTGTTAATGATGAACAAACACTCAATTTCCAAAAATTTTATAATCTTTACGATACGGTTAAAGAAAAAAGTAACAAATACAGTTGGCTTGGTAACTATTAACTAGAATTTAAATTTTGTTGAGAAATTTACTTGTGAGCGTATTGGGGATGTTGTATCAGAGTATATTTGACCTGCACCTACATCAAAGTTCATACGGTCATCTTTGAATGGTTTTAGGCTGAAGATGAGTTCATTTTTTCGATTTCTGTCCATAAAATTTGTTGAATATACATTCTGCAATGTGACGTGATTGTTCAATTTATATTCCGGAGTGAAGGCAAAAGTGCCTTTTCCCGTTTTTTCCATTGAGGCGAAAGAGTCGCTTTTATAAGATGTATTTAGCGAAAATTTATTTTTGCTGTATTTGGCAAACATTGTACTTGTTTGAGTAAATTTATCAGGTGCAAATGTGCTGTCGGTTTTGTTTCCGAACGTAAAATCCCCGTATTTTTTTTCATTTGTATGTGAGGTCGAGTGTTTATCGTACGGGTTTTTATTGTAGTAATCGTGTATGTTTTGGGGTGTTACGGTGTAGCTATTTTGATTAGTTAAATCAAGTTTTTTTGAGTTGAATATTTGTGGAGTTTTCAGGTTTAAAGTTTCCTGAGAATTTTTGATATCAAGATAAATTGCATCGGAGTCTTCTGCCATTATCGGCATTCCTGTAAATATTACTAAAATTAAACTTAATAAAATCTTCTTCATACTAATATTATATAAGTAATTTATAAAGAAATAAAGCTCTTATACTATTTATGATATTATTAATTATTATGAGAATTTGCTAAGGAGAAACAGATGAAAGTATTAATAATAGGTGGAGGAGCTTGCGGAGCAAGCAGTGCGGCAAGATTAAGAAGACTTGATGATAGTGCGGAAATTACTATTTTGGAAAAAACTTATGAAATTTCTATTGCGAATTGCGGATTGCCGTATTATTGCTCAGGAGTTATTGCAGATGAGGATGTTATGCATGTATCTTCTCCAAAAAAGTTTAAAGAATTATTAAATGTTGATATAAAACTCGGTGCTGAAGTTGTTGAGATTAACCGTAAAGATAAAAAAGTTATTTTGAAAAGCGGAGAAGAGCTTGTTTATGACAAATTAGTGCTTACTCCGGGTGCTAATCCTTTTATTCCTCCAGTCAAGGGAACTGAAAATAATCCTAAAATATTTACGGTAAGAATGCTTCAGGATGCTGAAAAAATAAAAGATTTTATTAAATTTACAAAAGCAAAAAATACCGTTGTTTTAGGTGGCGGTTTTATCGGAATTGAAATGGCGGAGAGTTTATCCGAGCTGACTGATACAACACTGATTGAGTTGGGTGAACATATTTTGCCTCAGGTAGATTATGAAATTTCCGCTGTTGCTCAAAACGAAATGAGAGATAAGGGTGTAAATCTTATTTTGTCAGATAGTATAGTTGAATTCAAAGAAGATGAAGTGATTTTACAATCGGGCAGAAAACTTCCTTATGATGTAGCAATTATGGGGATAGGTGTAAAACCTGAGACTTCTCTTGCAAGAGCTTGCGGATTAGAAATCGGAAAAAGCGGCGGGGTAAAAGTTAATGAATTTATGCAGACTTCTGATGAAAATATTTATGCCGGAGGAGACAGCGTCGAGGTTGAAAATTTTGTTTCCGGAGATGATGTAATTATTCCTCTTGCAGGGCCTGCAAACCGTCAGGGAAGAATTATTGCTGATAATATTTCCGGTAAAAATTCTACTTATAAAAAGACAATCGGAGCTTCTGTTATTAAAGTTTTTGATTTAACAGTTGCAAGTGTTGGAATGTCTGAGACGGCATTGAAAAAACAAGGTATTGACTATTTAAAGACAATTACTTTAGGCTTTTCTCATGCAAGTTATTATCCTGGTGCTACGAGAACTTTATTTAAAATGATGTTTAACAAAGATGGTGATATTTTAGGATTACAGGCCGTAGGACGTGAAGGTGTCGAGAAAAGAGTGGATGTTATGGCTGTTGCTATGCGTAATCATTGCAAAGTTTGGGATTTAATTGATTTGGAACTTTGCTATGCTCCGCCTTATTCTTCTGCAAAAGATCCTGTTAATATCCTTGGGATGAATGCTGATAATATATTAAAAGGCTATGTAAAACCTGCTTTTTATGAGGATTTGAAAGATTCTATGCTTATAGATATCAGGAATTTTGAATCTTATAATAAGGAAACTATTTCTCAGAAATACAGCGAATTACCAAGGGATAAAAAAATTGTATTGTTCTGTAATACAGGTTTTCAAAGCTATGTTGCATCAAGAATTCTTATTCAGCAAGGGTTTGAAAATGTGTATAGCCTTTGTGCCGGTATTGAGCTTTATAAAATGCTGAAAAAGAATGAACAGGCTGAAAAAGTTTGTGCTAATGTATAAAATTTTATCAGATTTTATATATAGTCTTGAATATACTTTTTGATATCGAATTTGGATTTTGCTCCATTATATGTCATAGGGCGGATTTTTCCTGAAATCGGTCTTTCTTGAAATGCTCTGTCATGTAATCCGCCTATTGACCATAAAATTCCGACATAACCGCTTGCAGATGGTGCATCATAAGCGTACTTATCATTCAGGTAAATTGCATATTCAAGTGCTTTTTTAGGTGTTGGAGTCCATAGCAAAATTTGTTTTGCCCAATACATTCGCATATATCCATGTATTTTACCGTCTTTTACAAGTTGTTTTTGTGCGGCATTCCATAATTCATCATTTGTTTTTGCGTTTTCTAATTCCTCTATTGTGTAATTTTGCAGTCTTATGTCCTTTGAATGTTCATCAAGTGTTATTTTTGCCCAATTTGGAATGCCATCAAGAGTTTTGTAATTTTTATTATAGAAGCAAAAATTGTCTGACAATTCATTTCTTATTATAAGTTCTTCGAAAAAAGCTTCTTTATTTACATTAGCGGTATCGGTTTTAAAAACTTCTAATGCCGCTCTTTGAGCAGATATAAAACCCAAATTCAGGTAAGGTGACAAGTTTGAATTTACGTTCGCTGTCGGGTCATTTCGTTTTTGATTAAATGTATTAATTTTATTTTTTAGAAAGTCTTCTAAAACCTGATAACTTTCTGTTTTTATAAAATTAGTTTTTGGAAATTCCGTGAAAAATTCTGCAATATTATGGTAGACTTTTCGTCTGTAAGAGGCTGCGTTGTATTCTTGTTTATCGCTTATATAATGGACAGGACAAATATTATGGCTGTCGATTTCGATTGTTTCAAAGGTATTTTTATTAAAATTAAAATTTTCAATAGGATTAAAATCTTTAATCAAAGTCTTTATGTTTTCATTGTTAATGAAATTTTCTATGTCCTTTTTGTTTGAAAAAATCTTATATTTTAATGTTGTATTTTGCAGAAATTGATTTAAATTTCTTTGGAAAAAATCGTTTTTGTTTTTTACTTCAAATTCAGGTGCAAAGATTATTAATTCAGCATTATTTGATTTTGCATAATTCATTGCAAAATTATCTTCTTCTCTGAAATTTCTCGTAATAAGATAAAAGGTTTTTCCGTTCTGATTTTTGATTTGACCGTATTTAAAAAATCGTTTGGGATTAATTTCATCCTCAATTTTAGGTTCATCGGGTAAATATTCCATCATAGTATATTTTACAATTTTGTTTAGCATATAATGATTTATAAATAGTTCCATAAAATATTTTAATGGCATAATTGGTTATATTTTAAGGTAAAAGTTAGGAGAGTTTATGAAAAATAAGAATTTAGTTATAGATAAAGAAAAATGTATTCATTGCGGGTTATGCGTAAATGATTGTATTACATTTGCACTTGAATTTGATGAAAATAAAAATCCTAAATTTGCACAAGGCGGAGAAGACAGATGTCTTGAATGTCAGCATTGTCTGGCAGTATGTCCTGTAGGTGCAATATCTATTCTTGGCAAAGACCCTGAGAATTCTGACAAAATTCTTTCTTCATATAATTCGGAAGAGCTTTTAAATTTGATAAAAAGCCGCCGCAGTTACAGACATTTTAAAAATGAAAATTTAGATTCAGATAGGATGACAAAATTAAAAGATATGCTTAATTGGGTGCCGACAGGATGTAATAATCACGGATTGCATTTTTCATTTATTGAAGATGTAAATGTAATGAATGATTTTAAAAATTATACTAATCAAAAACTTATAAAAATTTTGCAAAAATCACCGCTCAAAGGTTTAGCAGGTAAATTTTCAAAGTATAAAGACGCACTTATCAATGGGAATGATGTAATTTTTAGAGGAGCTCCTCATATAATTGTAGTTTCAGCACCTATAAATGCACCTTGCGTGAATGTAGACCCGATAATTGCGTTGAGTTATTTTGAATTATATGCCCAAAGTCTTGGTGTTGCAACATTGTGGTGCGGGTTTGCAGAGGCTTGTTTGCAAATTTTTCCTGAATTGTGCAAAGAATTAAAGATTCCTGACGGGTATAAGGCTTCTTATGTTATGCTTTTTGGCCCTGCTGATATTAAGTATGCCAGAACAACTCAACCTGAGCCGTTTAAGGTTGACGTTGTAGAAAAATTTTCACCGCAAAAAATGTCGTTAATTGATAAATTAAAAAGATATTTTTGGAACACTATAAGATAATGAAAAAGTCGGATTTAATCCGACTTTTTATTGTTTGACAGTACAATATTCATTATGAATTTTGTCCATAAAATCATTTTCATCTGTTCTTGTTGCAAAATTTCCGTTTGCAATGTCATCCAGTCCTTTTAAACCTGCTGAAGCATATTGTTTGACGAGTTTCATCGGTACTGCACAGGTATATTTTGATTGTCTGAAACGGCAGTTTCCATATTGATCTTTACCATTGATTATTAAAGCTCCATCACCTGTTTTTGCTACTGAGCAGGTATATAATTTTTCCCATGTCGGTCTGTATATTTTAGCTTGTTCACTGGCTCTGTCGAAAAACATTGCTTGAACTTCAGGTGGTAATGATTTGATTTCCGCATTTGCTGTGCAGATTGCTGATAATATTATTGAAAAGATTGTTATTCCTAAAAATATTTTTTTCATTTTTTCTCCTTATTTGTTAAGTATTAATTTATAACTTTAATCATACTTATGTCAATCCGATTTTTACTGTAATTTATTAAAAAGTAATTGTATTGTAAATAAATTGCCCAATAATAAATTTGAATGTTAAAATTAATCCGAGGAATTAAGAGAGGATTCTATGAAAAAAGTTTTAATAAGTTTAGTTAGTATATTTTTGCTTAGTTCAATACCGGCTTTTGCAGATATTAATCCTGCTAAAGTTGAAAAAGCTTATGCAAGACAAGAGTTAGTAAGCCAGATTGGTTTTAGACTGCTGAATTCAAGCAGAATAAAAGAGAGAATGGTTTTTCAATATGTTAATAAAGATACCGTAAATGCCGTTACTTATTATTCGGGTCGTAAAATTGTTATATACGGAGGAATAATGAATTTTACAACTGATGAAGATATGGTAGCAGCTATTTTAGCTCATGAAATATCTCATGGTATTGATTATTCTCATGGTATTTTCCGTGGAGCTTTTTCTTTCTTGCCATCGGCATTTACGCCTAGAAAATATGAAAAAAAAGCTGACAAAAGAGCTATTGACTTTATGGTTAACGCAGGATATAACCCTGTTGCAATGATTGTTATGATGAATAAAGTCTTTGCTCAGGACAGATATGAATTTATGTCCACCCATCCTTTAGCTTCAAGAAGAATGGCTTATGTTTATGAATATATTTACTATAAATATCCAGAATTTTTGAAGAATAATAAATATATCGATGATGTATATTATCAAAATTTCCTTTTAAATTCTCAAGATAACAGAAGAAAACTCAAAGAGAAAATTGACAGCCATTCCAAAGGAAATGTAAATTATGATTAGATTTTTGTTTCTGGTGGTATGTCTTGCAGGACTTTCTTGTTATGCTGCGGATATTTCACAAGAACCAATTAAAGATGAGCTTGTGGAGGAGACTTTAACTAATGTAAGTGAAGTCTATCCTGAGCCTTCTAATATTCATTATACAGATTTGGAAATTAAACGTGATATTCCTGTAAAAGTTCACTATAAACCGCTTCATATTAATGATGGGATTGTGAAACTTTATATGAAAAATGTCAGCAGTGTATACCCTGAATCAAATTTAGGTTATGACTATTCAGAGATAAGGTATCTGCCTTTTAGAATAAGATTTCTTGAACCAATTTCTACTAAAGGTACTCAAAACACTGAAGGTCAGATTGTCAAATTTGAAGTAATTCATGATGTATATGACGGTAATAAAAAGGTCGTTCCGCATGGAACAATAGGTACAGCAAAAGTCGAAACAATTTCTCCAAACGGTTTTATGGGTGTGCCTGCAGATTTGATAATTGCTCACTTTAATATTGCAGGACTTGACAGAAAAAAATTTCAAGAGCCGATTTCAAAATCAGGGTATAATCTTATGGGGCTTGCCGGAGCTTTAAAATATTCTATAGGAACTTTTATTCCCGGAACAGGATACTTGTTTATGCTCATAAAAGGCGGACATGCAAAAATTAATACCTCAGATATCTTTGAAATTAAATATGTACCCTAAATATTAAAGAAGTATTTATTCCGCCGAAGGCAAAGTTATTTGACATAACTATATTTGTATGAATTTCGCGTCCTTGAGATTTTATATAATCAAGTTTTCCGCATTCATCATCTACATTATTTAGGTTAATTGTCGGGCAGAACCAGCCTTTATGTGCCATATCAAGCGTTAACACTGCTTCAACTGCTCCGCATGCACCTAAGGTATGTCCTGTGTAACTTTTTATTGAACTTATAGGGATTGCTCTTTTAAATATATCGTATGTAGCGTTTGTTTCAGCAACATCACCTTGAATTGTTGCTGTTCCGTGAGCATTGACGTAATCTATTTTATCAGATGAAATATCAGCATCTTTAAGAGCTAATTCAAGAGCTGATTTCATCTTGTCACGGTTAGGGCTTGTAATATGAGTTCCGTCAGTGCTTGTGCCAAATCCTATTATTTCTCCGTATATTTTAGCCCCACGTTTTTTAGCATGTTCATATTCTTCTAAAATCATAGTACCTGCACCTTCACCAATAACAAGTCCGTCCCTGTTTTTATCAAACGGGGATGGAGTAAGTTCAGGTGTAGAATTCTTTTGACTGGTTGCATATAATGTGTCAAAAATTGCAATTTGGGTAGGATGCAATTCATCTGCTCCACCTGCAATCATTACTGTTTGGTAGCCGTTTTTAATTGCTTCATAAGCGTATCCGATACCCATTGAGCCTGATGTGCAGGCTGTAGATGTTGGAATTATTCTGCCTGTTGTCTTAAAGTAAAGTGAAATATTTACGCAAGTCGTCTGGGCCATCATTTTTACATAACTTCCTGATGTGACGCCCTTTACTTCTTTATCTACCATCATTGAATAAAAATCAATAAGAGTATCTAAAGACCCTGTAGATGAGCCATAACTTACACCGGTTTGACCATTTGTAATGATTTCGTCTCCTAATAATCCTGCGTCTTTCAGTGCTTCCTCAGTACTTACCACACTTAAAACTCCTACACGTCCCATTGTTCTTAGAGTTTTTCTGTTATAGTGTGATGGGATTACAAAATTCTCAGCGGGGGCTGCAAGTTTTGTATTTAATCTTGTGTATTGTTCAAGGTCAGGCATGTATTTAACACAATTTTTCAGGGAAAGAAGTTTTTCAAATGCTTCTTCTCTGTTTGCACCGAGAGGACTTATTTGTGACATACCTGTAATTACTACTCTTTTCACAGATACAGACCTCCGTTTACTGAAATTACCTGTCCTGTTATGTAAGAGGCATCTTCACTCATTAGGTAGTTTACAAGGCTTGCGACTTCTTTTGCCTGACCAAATCTTTTCATCGGAATCATTTTTCTTATTTCTTCTACAGGTAAATCCTCTGTCATATCGGTGTCAATTGCTCCTGGGGCAATTGCATTGACTGTAATTCCTCGTTTTGCAAGCTCAAGGCTTAATGCTTTTACAGCACCGATAATTCCTGCCTTTGAAGCACTATAGTTTACTTGTCCTCTGTTCCCGCAAAGTCCTGAAACTGATGACATCGCAATAATTCTTCCTTTAATTCTTTTCTGAATCATAGGCATCACAATCGGTTTTAAGACATTATAAAATCCGCCTAAATTAGTATCTAAAACCTTGTCCCATTCATCGTCTTCCATTGCAGGAAAAACATTATCTTTTGCTATTCCTGCATTAAGCACTACTCCGTAGTAAATGCCGTTTTCTTCAATATCTTTTTCAAGAATTTGCTTGCATTCTTCTCTATTGCTGATGTTAAACTGCAAAACTCTTGCTTTTACCCCCAGTGCTTCTATTTCTTTTAGAGTGTCATTAGCTTTTTGAATATTTGTATTGCAATGCAAAACAATATCATATCCGTTTTTTGCAAGATATAATGCTGATTCTTTTCCGATACCGCGGCTTGAACCTGTGATTAAAACCTGTTTCTCCATCATACTCTCCGTTTATTCCAAAAATTCAGAAGCATTTGCCGGCTGGTAGACATTCACCATAGCTTCAGCACATTCTCTATTATTATTATAAATAAAACACTCAAATGAAACAAGTTGATTATCACTAAAAATCTCTTTTACTTTTATAATATATTTTTCATCTTTTTGAAATTTTGGGATGTTACATTTATAAGAGCGTGTGCCAAGAAGAAAACCTATTTGAGGTCTTGACTTGTTGTTTTTAAAATACGAATAACAACCGATGGTTTGTGCCATAAATTCAATTCCCGTAATGTATGAAATGCCATCTAGTTCTCTGTCAAAAAACAGGCTATTCTCACTTATTGTAACACTTGCAGTTAAATAACCTTTTTCAATATTAATTTCTTCGACATCATCAATTAATATCATAGGGTGACTGTGCGGTAATATATTTTCTAAATTATAATGTTTTTTAGGTTCATTTTTTCCAAGGATTATAACTGCATTTGTACCGCCAAAACCGAAAGCATTACACATTACATATTTAATTTGCTTTTCAGGCTTTTCATCTTTTTGTACAAGTCTGAGTTTTGGAAGTGTTTCATCATACTGTCCATCATAAATATGGGGCAGAGCTTGATTTTTTTCTAAAACAGCACAGCATAGAGCGGTTTCAATACTTGCAGAAGCCCCAAGACAATGACCCGTCATAGGTTTAGTCGAACTTACAGGAGTTGATTGCCCAAAAATATTTGATATAGCATTCGCTTCCATAAGGTCATTTGTGATCGTACCTGTACCATGGAGATTTATGTAATCGATATCTTGAGGTTCAAGTTTGGCAAGTTTTAGTGCGGATTTCATTGCTTGTGAGGCTTGAGTTCCTTCAGGGTCAGGTGTCGCTGCGTGATATGCGTCTGAAGTCTCCCCTATTCCAAGGATTTGTATTCCCTCTCCATCTTTTTCAAGCAAAAATACAGCTCCTGCTTCTCCAATGTTCATTCCCTTGCGGTTTTTACTTAAAGGAATTGATATTTCGTCAGATAAGACTTCTAAAGAGGCGAATCCTGCGAGGGGAAATTTTGATATTTCGTCTGCTCCGCCTGCTATGACTGCATCGCAAACCCCGTTATCAATGAGTTTTTGGGCAGTTGAAAATGCTTTTATTCCCGATGAGCAGGCTGTTGATATTCCATAGAAAATGCCTTCTAGGCCCAAATAATCTTTTATAAATTCAGCAGGATTACTCATTTTAAGAAATTCTGCATCATTTGTTTCTTCAAATCTATCAATTCCTGTATTGCTTGTTGCAATAACTATACCGATTTTCTTTTTATCATAACGATTTATAAAAGACTTGATTTCAGGCTTAATTTGATTTATACAGTGCAAAAGAATTCTGTTACAGCGGATATTGTATTTTTCCTCTTTAATTTCCGGTAATTCTGCTTTAATTCTTAGGTCTGTTGGTTTTCCCGCAATGGCATTTGAGAAAATTTCATCTAAATTTTCTCCCAGCGAACAAATTGCACTTGTTTTTGTTATCGTAATCATCTTTCCTCTGTGTTAATATGATAGCATGAAGGAAATTATTTTTGATATAAAAAATTTTTCATATATTGTCGGTGAGGAAGCTGATGTATCTTTTATTCCTATGATGTTGAGGCGTAAGCTTAACAAATTCGGACGAGCAGGATTATATACACTTTATAATGCTTATTGCGGTGGAAGTCCTGATTTGGTTTTTTCATCTTGTTATGGGGACTATGACAGGGTTATAAAGCTTATTGCTCAAAGGCATGAAGATGGAGAAGTTTCTCCTGCAGGATTTAGTTCATCTGTTCATAATGCTACAATAGGACTTTTTTCACTTTTAGAAGGTATCAAAACAAGCTATAATTCGATTTCTTCCGGTGAAAAGACAGTCAGTGCAGGATTTTTAGAAAGTCTTCTTTCTGAAAACTCATTGTACTGTTATACTGAAAGTGTCGGGGGGATAAAAAGTGTTTCTATAGCAACTGAGCAGACTGATAAGGGTAAGTTTTTCTTATGCGAAAATTCTGAAAACCTTCCTCCGCAGGACAAGTTTGAGGATTTAGTTGAGTTTTTGAACGGAAAAAAAGATTCTTTTATAAGTGATTTGTATGTGGTAAAGAAAAATGAGAATTTATAGAGGACTTCTTGTAATATTAGAAATGAGCTTATTTGCAATCGGAGCTTTTGTTATCGGATGGGTAATATTTCCGATTTTGGGCTTGCGTTATAAGGGGAGTGAAAGACGATGTAAGTTTGCCTTGATTATTCATAATTCGTGGAAGTTTTTTATTTCTGTTATGGAAAAATCAAAGATGATAAAGTTAAATATTACGGAAGGCAGTCTTGCTGATATAAAAGGGAAAATAGTTGTCGCATCTCATCCGAGTTTGATTGATATAATTCTTTTAATCGGTAATATGCCTAATTCTTTATGTTTAGTCAAAAATGGCATATTAAAAAATCCTTTTATGAGTAATATTGTAAAATCACTTTATATAATTAATGATGTTGATCCTAAAATTTTCCAAAAGTCTGCTTTAGAGGCATTGAATGAGGGTTATAATATAATAATTTTCCCTACAGGAACCAGAACTTTGCCAGGGGAAGATTTGAAAATTCATAAAGGTGCTGCACAAATTGCTATTGCATCAGGTGTTGATATAGTCCCAATTAAAATTCAGACAGATAGTCCTTTTTTAATGAAAAATCATTTTCCTTTGGATGCTGGTGATAAAACGGTTAATTATACTTTGACTGTAATGCCTGAGATAAAATTGTCGGATTTTCCGGAAAATCTTACTGAAATAAAATTAAGAAATCATATTACTGAAAAAATTAAAGAAGCCATAAATTGACTTTATATTTTTGTTAGGTTATAAATTTATTATAGGAATTAAGTATATGACTTTAGAAAATGAAATAAAAGAGTTAATAATTAAAGTTTTAGAGCTTGAGGATATTTCAGTATCTGATATAAAAGATGAAGAAGCTCTTTTTGTTGATGGGTTAGGGTTAGATTCCATTGATGCATTAGAGCTTGGTATGGCTTTAAAAAAGAAATATAATGTTACTCTTTCTGCTGACAAAAAAGAAAATACAAAATATTTTTATTCCGTAAAAACGTTGGCTGATTTTATCAGGAGTAAGACCGTTGAGTAAAAATTTTACGCATGAAGAAATTGTAAATAAACTAACAGAAATTCTTGTCGATGATTTTGAAATTGATGAGAGTTTAATCAATCCTGAAGCAAATTTGTTTGAAGACTTGGAGCTTGATAGTATTGACGCGGTTGATTTAGCTGTAAAACTTCAATATTTTACTGATAAAAAAATTGCACCCGAAAATTTTAAGAAAATTCATACGGTCGGTGATGTGATAAATGCTATTGAAGAACTTTTGGAATGAAATTTAAGTTTTTATTGCCTTTTTTATTAACTTTGACTGTAATTGTAATATTCCATTATACGCAGTTTTTTGCAGTCAAATTATATCCTGTAATGGCTAATTTAACCGTATTTTTAGTATTTTTTATTTCTGTTTTTTCAAAAGAAACCGTAATACAAAAATTTGCCAGAGCTTTGGAAGGTAAGGAGCTTGATGATTTTACCAGAATATATACACGCAGACTGACTTATGTCTGGTGTGTGTTTATGTTTATAAATCTTACTATTTCAATTGTTTCAGTATTTTTATCTGAGCATTTTTGGGCAATTTATAACGGTTGTATTTCATATATTGCAATTGGTACTATGTTTGCGGTTGAATATATTATAAGAATAGTTTTGAGGAATAAGTATCAAAAATGATTTTAGAAAAATTTTTTACACATCAATATGACGAAAAAATAATTTTTGTTAATCCGAATATTACTTTTGGAGAGTTTAAACGATTTGTGCTGGGGCAAAAGTCAGAGTTTGAAAAAAGTGATATTCAGAATGTTGTATTGTTTTGTGATGATTATTTAGATTTTTCCGTTAATTTTTTTGCTTCTGTTTTTGCTCATAAAAATATGTTTTTTTTAACTGATAAAAATCGTCTTAAACAATTGGACTTTGATTATATTTTGCCGTCTGATTACAGTCCTTGTGATGGGGAGTTTGAGGGAGATTTTGATGCAAGAAATATAGATATTAATCTTTTTACTTCTGGTTCTACAGGTGTTCCTAAAAATATTGTAAAAACTTTGTATAATATGGAGACAGAGGCTCTTTTTACAATTAAGGATTTTACCCTTGAACCAGATATGACAGTTGTGTCTACGACCTCATCCGCTCACAGTTTTGGGATGACGTTTAATTTTATGCTGCCTTTTGTTGGGGATTATAAAATTAATCGTAAAAAAATAGAATATCCTGAACAATTAGATATCAAAGATAAATATATTTTTATTTCTACGCCGTCATTTATGGAAAAGTTGGCAAAGTATGATTTTACTTTTGAAAATTCGCCGCAGATAATTTTTCTTGCAGGTGCGAAATTAAAAGAGGAAATTTATTCTTATTTTGCAAAATTTGCCAAAGTTGTTGATATATATGGAAGCACTGAGACAGGTAACATTGCTTATAAATGCGGTGGAGATGTATTTACTGTTATGGGCGGGGTCGAGGTCTATCCTGATGAAGATGGAAGGATAACTGTAAAATCTGAGTTTTTCCCTGCTGATAAAATAGTTCTAAACGATGCTATTGAGAAAAAATCACCATCAGAATTCATTTTAAAAAAACGAACTGACAGGATTGTAAAAATTCTTGAAAAGCGAATTTCCCTCGATGAATTGGAAAATAATTTGTCTCAGCATAAGAATGTTCAAGAATGCTGTTGTTTTTCTTATGCTGATAAGCTATGCTGTGCTGTTGCTTCTAATAATCCTGACGTAAAACCTTCAGAATTGAAAAAATATTTATCAAATTTCAGTGAAATTGTCCCTAAAAAATGGAGAATTTTGGATGAAATCCCAAGAACTGTAAGTGGTAAAATTGACAGAGTTAAGCTAAATAAAATTTTCGGATCTAATTTGTCTTATCCTTCAGTATATTCAAGATATATAAGCGAATCTCAGGCAGAAGTTGAGATTTTATTCAGAAAAAATTCAAACTTTCTTAAAGGTCATTTTGACATTACTCCGATTATTCCTGGGGTAATACAGCTTTATTATGCAAGGTTTTTTGCAGAAGACATTTTTGGTATGGAACTTTCTTCTGAAGAAGTAAAAAAGGTTAAATTTTCCAATATTATGAGACCTGAGAATAAAGTTAGATTGAAATTAATTAATAAGGAGAAATCTTTAGAATTTACCTATGTGGCGGATGACAAAATATTTTCTTCTGGTATATTTGTAAAGTGAGCAGTTTTATAAAAGGGCGGGTTATATGAATATTGAAGCTGAGACGTTTATCACTGTACAATTTTACGATTTAGATCCTATGAATATCGTCTGGCATGGAAACTATATAAAATATTTGGAAGCTGCAAGATGTGATTTGCTTGCTAAAATCGGTTATGATTATGATGCTATGAAAGAAGATAAAATTGCTTATCCTATAGCAAATATGGAATTAAAGTTTATAAAATCATGTATTTTTAATCAAAAGTTGAGAGTCGTATCAAGTTTAGAAGAAATAGAACCTTGTATGATTATTAAGTATTTAATTTTTGATGCCGATACCGGTGAAAAGTTATTTAAAGCGAAGTCTATGCAGATTTGCGTTGATACATCTACAGGGGAGAGTGTATATTCTGCTCCAAAACGTTTGAAAGATAAGCTTGCTTGTTGTAATCTTTAATTATGAAAAAATTTTTAATCTTAGTTCTGGGGATTTTGATAGGCGGAAGTGCAATGGCACAGGATTTGATTTTTCAACATCTTGCAAGGCCTGAGAGTGTTTTTATCCCGCAATATAGAGCTGTGTCTTGTAAGTTTACTCAAAATAAAACTATACCAAGCACTCAAACTGTTATTGAATCAGGCGGAAAGTTTCGATTTAATGCGTCATCAGGTGTAGTCTTTGAAACTTTATATCCTGTAGTTAATACGGCAGTTTATGCAACAGATAAGGATAAAAGACTCGGAGCTTTGATTACGGCTATTGCAAGAAAAGATTATACTTATTTGAATAACAATTTTGAATTATTTTATATTCGAAACGGAGTGTCATGGCGTTTGGCACTAAAACCTAAGGTGGCATCCCGAGCAAGCGGAATTATGGAATCAATTATTATTGCTGGCGGTAAATATATTGAACAAATTGATATTAAAACTCCAAGAAGCGGTAATATTAAAATAAATTTTTCCGAATGTTCTGCTTATTAATCTTATTTTGGAAGGGTTATGAAAAATTTTTTAAGGATTTTGTATATTATCATTTTTGTTATTTCAGGTATATTTGTTTTTACTCATCCTGTGAAAACTGAAACAAATATATTAAAAGCGGTCTTTTCTGACAGTTCTGCCGATGAAATAATAGTAAAATTAAGCGGAAGATATTCTTCAACTATTAATGTTATTGCACAATCTGAGGATTCTGCAATGGCTTCTGAAATTATTGACAAGTTTTCAAATTCAATAGATAAAAATTCTTTCGAAATTCAAAATTTTGATGCTTCAAAAATGATTGAAGATTATCAAAAATATTACAAAAATATTTTGTCTGATAAAACCTCTATGAAGCTTGAACGTCATAATTATGATGAAGTTGTGAATGAAGCTTTTGGCAGATTATATGATCCTTTCGGATTTATGCTTTTGCCTTTAAATCAAGATCCTTTTATGTTGTTCACTGATTATGTCAAATCGCTGGGTGATGGCGATTTAAATTATATAAATTACAACGATAAGTATTATAAGATTTTAACTCTGAAAGTGAAAAATGATACGGCACTTTCTCCTGATATTTTAAATAAAAAGGTTAAGACTTTAGTGGATTTGCAAACAAATCTTTCGAATGAGGATGTGCAAATTTATTTAACAGGTGCACCTGTTCATTCATATTATGCCAGTTCAAAATCTATGAAAGAAATTAATATAATTTGCATTTTTTCATCATTGTTTGTTATCGGATTATGTTATTTTTATTTCAGAAATCTCAAACTTTTAATTCCTATTGGTATAAGTTTGGGTTTGGGAATATTATCCGGATATATTCTTACGTCAATTATTTTTCCGTCGATACATGTTTTGACTTTTGTTTTTTCAACTACTTTGATTGGTATTTGTATTGACTATTCTTTGCATTATTTCATCGAAAAAGATTTGTCTAAAATTTTTAAAAGTCTTACTGTTAGTATGCTCACAACAGTTAGTGCATTCGGTGTACTTTTATTTTCTGGTGTTGAGTTATTAAGACAAATTGCCGTATTTACGATGACGGGGCTTTTTAGCGTATATTCAATTGTTGTATTGTTTTACCCTCTTTTGAATTTGGAGTATAAATCAAAAGAAATTAATTTTACGGTATGTGAAAAATTTAAAAAAGTTTTCGCTGTAATTATTTTATTAATTGCTGTAGGTGGAGTGTTTTTCTTAAAATTTGATGATAATATCAAAAATATGTATGTCCCCTCTAAAAAACTACTTTCTGCAGAACAGCTTTTTAATGATATAACAGACGGAAATAAAAAAACTTCCTTTGCTGTGGTAAAAGGTCGTGACATGCAGGATATGCTACAAAAAGAAGAATGGATTGCAAGAAACTTACAAGGGTTTAAATATCAAGCTTTGAGTAAGTTTGTTCCATCAAAAAAACAGCAGATTAAAAATTTCGAATTACGTAAAGCTTTGTATAAAAATTCTTTAGAAAAATATGCGACATTTTTAACTAAAAATGATATTCAAAACTTGTTGAAAGAATCTGCTCCGAAAGATTTTATTCAATATGAAAAAGAATCTTTATTTTCTGATTTTCTAATCGCAGATAATACATCAGTTATGGTTTTATATGATTTCAACAGACCTGAAATTGTTACCCAAAACGGCGGGCAGTATGTTGATGTCCAAAGTGATGTTTCAGCTCGTATAAAAGAGTGCAGGTTAGCTTGTTTAAAAATGCTTGTACCTGTTTTCATGCTATTATTCGGAATTTTATCTGTAATTTACAGACCTTGTACGGCAATAAAAATTCTGACTCCTTCTGTATTGGCAGGGATTTTTGCAATAGGACTTTTAAGTATTTGTCAGCAGGAAATTAATTTATTCCATGTATTGGCAATATTTTTGATAATAGGTTTTGGTCTTGATTATTCGGTATTCCGTGCTGGGGGTGTAAAAAATTCTTCTGACGCGGTGTTGTTAAGTTGTGCTACCAGTGTATTTTCATTTATTTTACTTGCTTTTACCAGCTTTAAATTAATTAGTTCACTAGGGTTTGTTTTATCAGCAGGTTTAATCGTATCTTATCTTTCCAGTCTGTTTTTTAACTATGGAGATAATGTGAAATGAAATGGTATCAGTTAAAAGAGCAGGCTGCCGGAGAAAAAAGATTGTGGCTTACTTGGCAGATTTATAAAATTTTTGGTAAAAAAGCTGTTAAAATAATTGCATTTTTTGTTACTTTTTTTGCGTTCGTTTTTGGAAAAGAAGCAAGGAGATGTTCAAGAAAAAATCTTGCAATTATTGGCCTAAAACCGTCAATAATAAATCAATTCAGACATTTTCTTGAGTATTCTTATTCTTTAATTGACAGGATGGAAGTTTTTTCAGGAAATTATGATTATAAAAAGATTTATTTTGACAACGAAAAAGATAAAAATTCGTTGATAAATGATTTTAGTAAAGGGATATTTATAATATGCTCGCATCTTGGAAATATAGATATAATGCGTGCATTCATAAATAAATATCCCGACCAAAATGTAAATGTTTTTCTTTCTGCTGACCAGTGCAGGGTGTTTAACAGTTTTATAAAACATATAGCAATTAATACTAAGATTTCTACATACCCTGTTGAAGAAATAAATATTGATACTTCAATTGAAATTAAAGATAAACTTTCCAATGGTGAAATAGTATATATGGCAGGAGATAGAATTTCAAAGAGTAGTGTAAATTCAGAGGTTCAGTTTTTTGGTCATAAAGTAATGTTTCCTATCGGGACATTTAAATTTGCTCAGATGATGGAATGTCCTATATATTTTGCTTGTGCAATTAGAGAGGGTGAAAATTATCGGATTTATTTGCATAAGTTTTCTTCTGATTTGGCAAAGTCTGCAAAAGTTGTACAAATGCAAAAAGAATTTATTCAATTTTTAGAAAATTTGACCCCGAAAGCACCGTTACAATTTTTCCATTTTTATGACCTGTTTGAGCAAGAATAATATAATAGGTTGATGTTTAAAGAAATTTCTTATGATAGGTTTATTGTATGTATAATAATAAGTTTATAAAATTTATAAGATCAGTAAAATTTGAAATAAAGTATTTTTTCAAAAATTATCCGTTTAAAAGACAAATTAATAGGTTTGTTACCCTTAAAAAAAGTCATTTTTACAGATGGATGTTTAATTTTATCCTGACTGGAGATTTCATGAAACAATTCAATCAGGGAGAAGTCAGAAGAAATATTTTTGATTATGGTATAGATTTGTTTTATTTTGAGGATTGTGAAATTTCATGTTTCTCAAATTGTGCGTTTGTACATAAGTTTGTAGGTAAAACTGCTTATGCTCTTAAAGAGTCTGCCGGGATAAACAGAAGAGTTGATGAAGATGGTATAACTTTTGGAAGGCCTATTAATTTGCGTAAAAATGTTACGCAAGAAGATGAAGTCTGTCAGCTTTGCTTTTCAAATGGAATGAATTACTGGCATTTTACGCTTGATGTTCTTACAAAAATTATGATAATGGAAAAATTGGGATATAAGGGAAAATATTTGGTAAATGCAGATGGGTGTTCTAAAGAATTCTTAGAACTATTAGGTTTTCCTGAAGACCGTATAATTTTTTGCGGTTTTAATAAAGTTATCCATGCTAAAAAAGTTTACATGTTTGATGAATGCTATGGTATTGACTTGGGCGGAAAATGGCTTGATGATACCCGTAAATTTATTGTTGATAGAATTCAAGAAAGACATGGTTCGCTCATTGATGAAAATTCACCTAAAAGAATTTATGTTTCAAGAGTCGGAACTCGTAGAATTATAAATGAAAATCAATTGATTGATTATTTAAAACCTCATGGATTTGAAGTTATTGTGCCTGAGAAATATTCTATTCTTGAACAGATAAAATTATTTGCGAATGTTGATATTCTCGTAACGCCTCATGGGGCAAATTCTACCAATGTTCTATATTCTAAAAAAGGCACAACTTTTGTCGAATGTTTCGGACATTATTGGGTAAATCCTTGTATGGTAACGACAGTTGATTTGCTTGATTTGGATTACCATATGATTTGTGAAAGGTTTATGCATAATATTCCAAATTCAGGAAGTAGTTCAAATTATATAATTGATATTACAATATTCAAATGTATAATGAAAAAGATTTTTGAATATTGGGATTTGAAAAAGTCTGCTGATTTAAAGAAATAATTACTTTTTAGCATCAGCATAACTAATATTTAGATCAGTTGCTTTAACATTGTCAATGATATTTTGTAAATCTTTTATTGTAATCATTGAATCTTTATTATAGTCAAGTGATTTATTGCCGGCGTATAAGCTTGCTGTAGCTGAGTCGTTTGCACTTGAAAGGAATTTTTTATTAATTCTGCCCGGAGTATAGAATAATCCGTACAACTCTCCACCGCTTAAATGTTTATTCATATTTCTAATGTAAGCACTTTTCATTGCTAAAATATAATTTCTTACATAAGGCATCTGCTCTTCTCTTGGCAGCGATAGAAATTTTTCGAGAACAATTGTATTAATCCCTTTTCTTACGGATTCATCTTTATCAGCCAAACTGATACTTAAACTAAGAGATTTTTTGTTCATTTGTCCTATTCCGCCAAAATTCCCGTTTCTGGAATTAGGTTTGAGTTTAGATTCTTTGTATAAAAGTGCAGCTAAGTCATCAGGTTCACATTTAACTCTTTCAGAAGTCTCTAAAATTTGTTCTACAAAATCATCTGAAATATCTGGTACAACTCTTTTTAACATGTTTTTAATTCTTATAAAATCTGCACTTTGACTTTCAAATATATCTGTAGCTATAGAAGGTCTTAATTTTGACATTTTTGCAGCTACAGGAGCCTGTACAGGCATAGTAAGAGATTGTGCCAGTAATAACATACCTGGAATAGTCTTTTTAGCAGCCTTTTCTTTTTGAACATAGACACTTTTTAGTTTGTGAAATGCTCCGCGAACTTGAGAATTTCTTATACGGGGTATATGCATAGTATTAATCCTTCTTTCCAAAGTTTATTTTGTATAAAAAATAAATTAATTTCAAGTGGGTAATTCTTTTTAACTATTGACAAAAATTTTTCTTTCGGTTTATACTACCTACATAGGAAAATTTATGATGAATTTATTTACTGCAAAATCTAATACCTCCTCCTCCACATCCAAGTACTTCGGGACTTGTATGAATTTTGGCGTTTAGATTTTTTAAGCAGTAAAATTTATAATAGTATTTGAGTCCCGCATAAATATTTAAAGCGGGATTTTTTAACATGTAAACAGATAAGGGAATCAGATGAATTTAACAATTAACAATTATGATATAAGACACAGACAACCAAATTTCAACGGAATTTTAGACAGTGCATTGACAAGCGGATTAAAACTTCTTGATACAAATGAAATGGCAAATGCCGTGTTAATAGATGTAGGGGCAATGGTTGCTCCTCGTACTTATTACGATACGAAAGCGAGAAATAAAGATGCCGGTGCTGAAACTTTTTTCCGTGAGTTGAGCGGTACATTTATCAACTGTTTGTCTGCAGGGCTTTTAGGTATTGGTATTGCTAAAGTTGCAAACAACCGAGTTATGCCTGATGTTAAAATTAACTCTAATACTTGGTTCTCAAAAGATTCCATAAACGTTTTAAAGGCGGCTTGGGATAATGCTGATAATAATGTTGAAAAATATGTCCAAAATGTTTTTGATAATCTTGGCGGTCGTGATTATAAGAATATTAAACATTTTAAAGATATTAATTGGAATAATGTTGAGTGGAATAACCAAGAAAATTGGAAGAAAATTTTCTGGAATAATGCAGGTTTTGTAGATCTTGATGAAAGATTAAAAACGAAAAACGGCATTGTGTCTACAATGACTCAATTAATTAATGATAAAACTATAACCAAAAAAGATAAAGAAAATGTCTTAAAAATTATGCAGGCAAGAATTGCAAATGCATTAGGGGCAGAACGTGATATTCAGGTAAAAATTGGTGGACATACTCTTGGTGCTACTTTAGAAAATGTACTTCGCGATACTTTTGATATGGGTCGTAAAGTCTTTGCCAATAAAGATGTAGATATTAATTTAGCATTGAAAAAAATCGGTAAAGTAAATAATATTAAAGTTTTTGGAGCTTTAGCCGGTGCTTCTGCTCTTGGACTTACAAACCAGTATATTAACAGAAAAATTACCGAAAAACGCACCGGTAAAAAAGGTTTTGTAGGGGATGTTGATTATGCTCAAAAAACTCTAGATGCTAAAAATGCTGAACCTAAAAAAGAAAAAAATCTATGGCTGAAAAAGCTCGCAGCAAGTGCAGGCATGATTGCTATGGTTATTGCTGTAATGAGAGTTAAAAATCCTAAGGATTTTGTAAAAAAATTAGAATTTACAGGCCCTGTGACAAGCGGTAATGCTATTAAAACGGTATATGCTTCTACTATTGTCGGACGTTTCCTTGCTGCTGATAACAGTACTGAATTGAGAGAATCTGTTACTCGTGATTATTTCGGATTTTTAAATTGGCTTGTATTTGGCGGATTTGCTGCAAAAGGTGTTGCGAATATGCTTGATAAAGATTGCAAAGATTTATTCAATATTAAAAATGATGGAAAAGGTCTTAAACATTGGTTAAACGATTTGAGTTTAAAAACTCATGCTGAAATCGCAGCAAAGGGTGCAGATTTCGCTAAGAAAAATATTTGGAAACTTAACGCTGCTCATATTGCTGGACTTGCATATTCAGCGATTACTCTTGGGGTTTTGCTTCCAATGATTAACGATAAAATGACAAAATATAAAGCCCGCAAACAAAAGGAACAAACTGCTGTAGTCGCATAAAATTTTTATAGTATTATGTTGCTATGGAAATTTATTATATTGATACTGAAAAATTTCTAAAGTCCCATGATACCGATTTTCTTAGGAGATTTTTAGATGGAAAAGAATTTAAATCCCTAAAGCGTTTTGTCCAATATTCTATCGGGCGTTATCTTGTCAAATCTGTCGCTAAAGTTGTTTATAATTTGTCAGATACCGAAATTATTATAGATAATGATAAACCAAAATTTAAGAATGGCGGAGTCTTTTTTAGTATATCTCATAGCGGGAATTATGTTGCTGCTGCTTTTGATAATTCACCTTGCGGGCTTGATATTGAGGAAATGAAGCCTCGAGATTTTGAAGCACTTTCTGCTCGTTATGAAAAAGATTTTCAAACTGCAGAGGATTTTTATAAGTTTTGGACTGAATATGAAGCTGAAATTAAGCTGCAGCAAAAAACACAGGCATCTTATACCTGCGTTTTTCATGAAAATTTTATTTTAACAGCGGTTTCTGCTAATCCTACTTTTTCACAGCCATCTTGTATAAGTCATTTCGACGCTTAATAATATCAGGATTTGTTAAGTAATCCTCATATTTGCTTCTGCTGTTGATGTATCCGTTAGGTGAAATTTCGATTATTCTGTCTGCAACTGTTTGAATGAATTGATAATCCTGTGATGTAAACAGAACAGTTCCGGTATAATCAATTAAAGAATTATTCAATGCCGTGATAGATTCCAAATCAAGGTGGTTTGTAGGTTCATCAAAAATCATTACATTTGATTCTTCTATCATCATTTTGGCTAAAATACAGCGAACTTTCTCTCCGCCTGATAGAACATTTACTTTCTTATCTGCATCATCGCCTGAGAAAAGCATTCTGCCCAAATATCCGCGTAAAAAGTTTACGTGCTGGTCAGGAGAATATTGTGCAAGCCACTGCATAATCGTCTTATCTGAGTCAAAATAAAAGTTGTTATCTTTCGGGAAGTAAGATTTTGTAGCTGTAACGCCCCATTTCACTTCGCCCGAATCAGGTTCTATATTGCCCATTAAAATCTCAAATAATGTTGTAATAATTAACGGGTCTTTTGCTATGAAGGCAATTTTTTCACCTTGGTAGACTTCAAAACTAAAGTTCTTGAACAAAACTTCACCGTCAACAGACTTCGTAAGTTTATCTACAGTAAGCACGTCTTTCCCGGGAATTTTTTGATAATTAAATCTAATTCTCGGATATTGTCGGGAAGATGGTTTGATTTCTTCAAGAGAAAGTTTATCAAGCATATTTTTTCTTGAAGTTGCTTGTTTTGCCTTAGATGCATTTGCACTAAATCTTGCAATGAAGGCTTTCAATTCTTCCATTTTTTCTTCGGTCTTTTTATTTTGTTCTTCTTTTTGTTTTTTAATTAATTGGCTAGCCTCAGACCAGAATGAATAGTTACCCGTATATAGCTGAATGTTTTTATAATCAATATCTGCCATATGAGTACAGACTCTGTCTAAAAATTTTCTGTCATGTGATACGACTATTACAAGGTTTGGAAAATCAATCAAAAATTCTTCCAGCCAAGTAATAGTATTGATATCCAAGTGGTTTGTAGGCTCGTCAAGCAAAAGAATATCAGGATTTCCGAACAATGCTTGAGCAAGTAATACTCTTACCTTTTCACTGCCGGCAAGATCTTTCATTTGTGAATAATGAAGTTCATCAGGGATTCCGAGTTCTGATAATAGAGTCGCAGCCATAGATTCAGCCTGCCAACCATCTAACTCTGCAAATTCTTCTTCTAAATGTGCTGCCTTAATTCCGTCTTCATCATTGAAATCAGGTTTTGCATATAACGCATCACGCTCTTTCATTATGTCATATAACTTTTTATGTCCCATAATTACAGTATCAATTACACTGTATTCATCAAATTCAAAGTGGTTTTGTTTTAATACTGCTATTCTTTGTCCTTTTGAAATATTAACTTCCCCTGAGGTTGGTTCAATTTCGCCTGAGATGACTCTTAAAAGTGTACTTTTTCCTGCTCCGTTTGCACCTATTACTCCGTAGCAGTTTCCGGGTACAAATTTTATTGAAACATTTTCAAATAATGTTTGTGAACCAAAACGAACTGTTAATTTATTTGTTGTTATCATTTGTATTTCCTTATTTATAAGTATTCGACAAGTGTATGAACATTGTAGCACAAAAATACTTGACAAATTGTTAGTCTTGCCTTACAATATATTTTGTTAGTTAAGCCTAACATAAATGAGGGTTAATTGATGAGAATAAATAACGTAAGTTTGTATAGAAGTTTATATTGCGGAAGTTCTGCAATTACACTCCCTTTTGGCAATGCAGCTTCCGCAAATCCTGCGATGGTGAAGGCTGAATATGCAGACTTACGTGTTTTTCATCACCATATATATGAGTATAAAAAAGGGATAAGAAATCTTATTTTAACTACAGAAAAAGGCATTTACCGTGATAATATTGAAAAACGGCTTCAAAATGAAAATATAGATTATGTTGTACATGATATCGGTAATGGAAAGATAAATGTTTATTTTGGGGAAAAACCTTGTGTTGATGTTGTTAGAACTCTCAATCCAAAGTTAAACAAGTTGACACCTGAGCAGGATTTTATACTAGGCATAATGCTTGGTTATGACAGGGTCAGACAATGTGAAAGATATTTAAATATGAAAGAAAAAGTTATTAATCTAAAAAAATCCTAACTTATTGTTTATCATATTATTAACACTATTGATTGTGCTTGTCTGAATTTTTAGACAAGCTTTTTATTATTTTTGAATAAAGTTTACTTGACTAATTTTTGTCGGAATACGGTTTACCGTTTCTATAACCAATACCTGCTCTATAACCAGATACTGAATACATAATCGGTAATGCAGGTTCAATCCATTTTAGTCCTGACATAACCGCTACTGTTGCAATATCATCTGTGTGTAAGCCAATATCTAGCGGTTCAGGTTTTCTTTCATCAAACAGGTGTTCTTTTTTATGTTTATGACCGTGTTCAAACATAGGATTAATAATTTTATTTCCTATAAGATTTGCGATTGTACTGCCTCCGATTACGCCTGTTGCAATAATTCCGCCTATCATTCCTATTGCACGGGATGCTTTTGAGCGGATATTGAGTTTTTCCATTATTGCAAGAGCTCCGCCTGCACCGATGTTACATAAGAATATATTTGCAAGATATTGGTATGAACCTTCTTTTATTTTATCGGGAATTTTCTTTTTCCATTTATCGTTTGTGAGTTTATCACCGATTATTCCGCCAGCAATCCCGCCTAGGACAGGAATTAAGCCAAAAACAGAGAGTCTGCCGATTTCTGAAAAAATTTCTTTTGAATCTATATTTTCTGGATCAGGTATAAGTTTGTTTAATAGTTCTTTTCCGTTTTTGTTATTTTCAAAGTTTTTGAATAAAGTTTTTACTTCTTTATATTTTAGAATATTTTCTTTGGCTTTCTCTAAAATGAGTTTTGATTTTTCATCAATTTGATTTTTTTTCAAAAAATCATCTACAAGTCCTGTTGCATCTTTTTTTAATTCTTTTATTGATTTAGGGATTTCATCTGCATCTTTAAAAAGTTTGTTGGTTATTTTAGGTGCAGCAAGGGCTGAAGCTACTGTAAATGCCATTGTAGTACCTATTCTGATTGCGGCTTTTTTACGTTTTTTTTGCGGTGTGTTTATAATTTCTTTTGTTGTATATGCAGCAGCTCCTGCTGTAAGTATTGTTGGAACTGCATTATGGAACTTTGCAACCAACATCGGTTGGTCGAGAAATTTACCTGCTATTTTTAGTGTATTCATTTTTACTTGTCTCTATAATATTTTTTAAATTCTTCTGTATATTCGGGGTGGTTTTGATGAAAATTTCTCAAGTCTGTAAATCTGTCAAAAACTTTCTCTGAAATTATATGCTCAATTTTACAAGCGGTTTGTGCTGCTTCATTTGAATCAAGTCCCATAATCTCTTCAAAAAAGTATTGAAGTGCATTATGTTTTTCAATCACCTCTATAGCTTTTTTACGACCGTTTTCTGTCATAGAAATCATGTCGTATCTGCCGTAATTTATTAAGTTTTTATTTGCCAGTTTTTTCAAGGCTTCCGTGACGGATGCCCGACTTACATTAAGTTCTCTTGAGATATCTATTGCTCGGACTTTTTCATTTTTGTCTATGTAGTTATAAATTACTTCCAGATAATCTTCAAGGCTGGAACTTAATTTTTCTTTTATCACTGCCGACTCCAAATTTCTTACAAATTGATTGTAAGGCTAACCTAACAAATTGTCAAGTGTTATTTTATTTGTGAAGCATTTGTTTCTGCTGGTTTTTTCTTTAGGCTTTTGTATAGAGCATTAGCCAAAACTCCTACTACAAGAAGGCCTGCGGCTATAATTATTCCATGTTTTGTTTTAAATTCTTTTTTAGGACTTTTAGCCCAATTTTTTATAAAGAATAGTTCTTCGGCATTATCGTAGAATAATTTGTTTGAAATAGTTTCCCCATTTGTTCCGAAAGTATTTTTGATTGAATTTTTTATCTGTTTAACATTTTCCCCGTAATAGGCAGGGTCATAGAGTCCGTCTGCACCAAACCTTCCTATTGGAGCGTCAGTTCCAAACAATAGGCGGGAAGTCATATCTCCTTTGCTTGTGTTTTGGAGTTTTTTCAAGGTTTCTGTTATGGTATTTTTCTCAGCCGAGTTACAGTCAACCCATGAGATGTCGGCATATATTGTAGCATCCCCGTTATTTATTGAATCCAATAAGACTTTTATTGCTCTTGAGTGTGAGTCTTCGCCTGCTCCAAGGTGGGCAAGGATCATCGGAACTTTCGGATGTCGTTTTGCGAGTTCATATATTTGTTCAGGTGATGAGTATTGACATCCTGAGGCGTCACAGTGGAAAAGACATGGGAGATTATTTTTTTCTGCGACTTTCATATAGTCATCATATTTAGCATCGTTTGCAGCAAGTTTCATGTGTAATGGATGGAATTTAAGTCCGTAAAATTTACCTTCTTTTAAGATTGTCCTGATATTATCAGCATTTTGAGTTTTATCGGGTTGACATACCGCCAGAGGTTTTAAAAGCGGATTTGAATTTGAAATATTAAGCATTTCTCTGTTGCCGTCAATTTCATTCAGGAATGTTTTTGATAATCCTTTTTCCTGTAACTTTCCTTCCATTTCAGGACTTATGTTATCTATACAATTAAGGTTTGAAACTAATACTTTTTCAAGTGTATCTTGTCCATCGTTAATTGAATTAGAAGTAATCTGATTAAAGTGCCTTGCTTCAAACTTATCGCATGTATTATTTAATCCGTCTGCAAATGTACCTACATGTGTGTGTGCATCAATTATTTTACCGCTGAAGATTACATTGTTAGCATAATTTGTGCGTAAAGAAATATTTTGTACTTTCATAATTTTAGAGACCTTTCATTTAATATTTAGAACATAAAATTTTTAATTGCAATACTCCATTATGTAATCGTCCATAACAAAATTATTGCCTATGTCGGTTACTACCGAATTGATAATTTTAAACCCCCATTTTTTATATGCATTAATCGAATGGATATTATTTTTATTGACTGTAAGAGTTATTTTTTGCCCGTTTGCTATTTCTTTAATTTTTTCAAATGCTTTTGTACCTATGCCTTGGTGTCGGTATGTGCCGTAGATATATAGTTTTGATAGAAATATGTGGTCTTTTTTATCAGAAAGCCCAAAATATCCTATATTTTCATTATCTTTTTTTATTAGGTAATAAGTATAATTTTCGTTTTGGATTTGGTTTTTGATAGCTGTTTCGGATTGAAATTTGTCTACCATATAATCAATTTGTTCAGGTGATAAAATTACAGGCCAGTATTCATGCCATATTTTTGAGGCAAGAGATGCAAGTTCTTTAATATTTTCTGCTTTTATAATTTCTATCATACCCACCTGCATTGAATTAGACATAATTCTTCTTGTGTTTCAGCATTTTTTAATAAATGAATTGTTGTGTTATCTCTGATTTCTACTTGAGAGATAAGTTTTTCTTCGAATTTGATTTCTTTTTTATAAATCATATCAAGGGTTTTAATTTTATGAGTTGATTTGAATTCAAAACTTAAAGGTTCAAATGCCCAGATTATGTAGTTTCCGTTATTTGCGTGCTTATTTACGTCAAGATCGTTGTATCTTACTTCAAATTCTTTTTCTGCATCAATTTTTATAGGAGGTTTTATTTTGTCAAAACTTAAATCATCCTCTTTCTTTTCATAAGGAGGCATTCCGGGATTGTTTTCAAGACCTATGTTTATTGGGATAAGGTTTCTTGAGGAGATGTCTACTAATGACCAGATACTGGCAATTCTTCCGAGAAGTTTGTCGCCTTCCCAAAATTCAAAATCACGGTATGCAAAAAGTTTTTGATACCCTCTTGGTTGAGTTTTAAGAGTAAGATTTTCAATATTAATCGGATATTCTTCAAATTCCATGTGATATTTCAGCAGGAACCAGGCTATGTTTTTGGGTGTGATAAAAGAATAGCCAAAACCCATATCTTCAGCATTTTTGCTTGCAATATCCTGTAAATAATTCAATAAAGAAAATGGCTTTAATGTCTGATTATAATCCATTTCAGAATATTTGACTTTAATTTCTTCTCTATAACCGCCTGTAATCATAGGTTTATTCTATCATATATTTTTTTTTCAGGCGGATTGTTAAATTTTGGTTAAAAAATTAAGGTTTTTTATAAAACAGATAAATAATATAAATGTGGTTGATGAGAGCCGCTAAAGATTAGCCGACTCGGCAAGCCGATTAAAGTTAAATTGAAAGGAGTGTTGAGTATGAGATTTTTAGTAAAGAAAGCACCGGACAATTTTATAAAATCCGTTAATGATGAAATTAATTCAATTTTGAGCAGACATTTTGACAATTATTATCCTGATTACGGATTTGAAGAAGAAATTGATAAGATGTCTATGCCTGTAGAAATTACTGAAAAGGAAAAGGATTATGAAGTTCGTGCTGAATTACCGGGTGTTAAAAAAGAAGATTTAGATATTGATATTGAAAAGAATTCAATCACTATCAATGCTAAAAAAGAAGAAGAATCAAAAGAGGATGTAAAAGGATATAAAAAATCAGAATTCAGGTATGGTGAATTTTCAAGAACTGTTTACTTCCCTCAAGAAATTGATATTGATAAAGCTGAAGCAAAACTTGAACATGGCGTATTGAAAATTTATGCTCCAAAACGTTATATAGAAAAAGAATCCGTAAAAAAACTTGCGGTAAAATAATAAATATTCCTCCAATCTAAGGCAAATAGCAGACATTATAAATTAATGTCTGCTATTTTTGTTTGGTATATTTATTTCTAAGAATTTTTTAAAATATTTTCAATTTCTTCTTTCCATTTGCTAATACGATATTTGACTGCTTTTTTACTCATTTTTTTATAACAAGGACGCATGTTATCATCTTGTAAAACAAGGTCTTCATATCTTTTTTTAATTTTGTCTTTGTATCTGATGATTAATTCTGAGTCAAAATCCGTAAAACCAAGCATTTGCATATCATAAACGGATTTTGATAATGATTTGTAATTAATTTTTTGTATTTTATTTTTGTTATCGCAGTATTTAAATGCATTAGTACCAAATACTGCAATGCTTAAATCAACAGCTTTTTTAAATTTTAAAACAATTTCATTGGTTTGAATTGTAAAAGTTTCGTCAGAAACTTCATTCAGTTTGATTTTATCATTTAAATAATCATCTAAAAATACTTTGATATCAGGTTTATAATTATCAAAATTTTCATAAAAAGCGAAAAATCTTAAAACATATTCCTCTTTTTCCATTCTATCAATTTCTTTATTTTTAAATATTTTATTAAATCCTTCATATTTGGTTAATTTTTGTATTAATGTATTAAATTTTCCTTGATATATGCAATTTCTTATTTCTTGCGGATTTAGTCTGGTAGCTCCTGTGTTAAATCTTTTAAAAATTTCATATAAAATATTCTTATCATTCACGTTAACAATTTTAACTATATTTAGATTATAGTTTAAAATTTTGTTTTTATCTTTGTCCGGTAAAGAGTAAAAATAAAAACCATTCCACTTTGATTTAGGTATAGATATTTTAAATTCATTGTTGATAAATTTTTTAATCGTTGTTAATCTTTGTTGTCCGTCAATAACTAATTCTTTATTATCATTATGCTCTAAATAAGTGTAAATAGTCGATATTGGCAAACCCATTAAAATACTATCAATTAAACTTGATTTTTGTTGTTTGGACCATACAAAGTGTCTTTGAAATACTGGGTTTATTACATACTTGTTTGTATTTTTGATATATTCTACGTTAATTGAATAAGGAATTGATATAACACTGTATGTATCTAAATCATTCTTTGATTCAATAATTTTTTCTTTATCTTTAATAATTATTTTTTCCACAGCATACTCCTTTTTTACAAATGTTATCATAAAAATAAAAAGAGGGCACCCTGTTTTAATAAATATTTTTTATAGTTAAGAACAAATATTATTATGAAGCTTAATTTTTTACTAATAAATGCAGTCTAAAATTTTTATTTAGTGAAAATTAATCAATATACAAAAATATGTTATAATATTAATAGAGATATTGTTGCTTGGAGATGAGAAATGATAGATTATGATGGTCTTTTGAAAAAAATTCCTAAGGTTAAAAAAATTCTTGATGATGGTTCTAATAGTAATCTTTACCATTATACAAAACCTGAAAAGCTTTTGAGTATTTTAGAATCCGGTACGATAAGGTTTTCCAATGCACTTTATCTGAATGATAAAGAGGAAGTTACGTACTCTTATAGACTTATTGTAAATCTGATAGCTGAAATGCCAAATCTTAATTCAGAATTATTTTCAAAGATTAAAGAATATTTCTACAAAAAATATAAAAATATTATTGACGGGAATGACAATTTTACAAATAAATATGAATATTATACCATTTCCTTTTCAACTGATAATGATAATTTGACTCTGTGGAACAACTATTCCAAAGGGCAGACTTATACAGGGTATAATATAGGTTTCTGCAAAAAAGATTTGATTGCTGATATGGAAAGACAGGGGTTTCATTCTGTTTACGGGAATATAATTTATAATAATGAAATTCAGACAACAATTTTAAAATTAATATTTGAAAAATGGAATAAGCAGTACGAAAAGTATGCTAAATCTAAAAATTCATCCAAAAATCTTGAAAAAAGACAGGATACAATATTTGAGCTTATTGATATTTTAAGCATAATAAGCTTATTTTTCAAAAATCCTCATTTTAAAGATGAAAAAGAATACCGTATAATTTTTATAAGTAATTTTAGTCCAAGTTCATATAAGCAGACAAAAATTTTTGAAAAGAACGGATTATTTATCCCTTATATTGAATATAAATTTTTAAAAAGAACCGTCAGTTCAATAAATATAGGCCCGACTCTTGATGAAAATATTTTCTATACAAGTACCTGCAGATTGCTTGCGAATTTTGGGTATGAAAAGAAAACGATAAACCGTTCTAAAATCCCTCTCAGATACTAATTTAATAGTCCTTTAGTAATAATAAAGGACTATTAATTAAATAGTTTTCTGTTTTATTTGATAAAAACTTATTTAAGCTAAATTATCTATTTTAGGATAGAATAGTTTTTTGCTGTTTCTGTAGAAAATTCGGCTTATTAACTTATTAGCATCATCTCCAAAATTATCTTTGATAGCTTTTTTAATTTCTTGAATGTTGTCGTTATAAGCATTTTCACGCTTAAAGGCTTTTTCTCCAAAAATACCTAAAGGAGCATCAGTACCGAATAATAAACGTTCGGTTCTATCGCCTTTAGAAGTTTTTAAAAGCTTATTGATAATTTCTATAATATGCGGTTTTTCAGGATTTGCCCAATCAACCCAAGCTAAATCAGCATATAATTTCGCATCACCGTTTTCTATTGAATTGATGATTGTATTAATTCCGATTTCGTGTGCTTTATCTCCGCCTAATCCCATATGTCCTAATATTACCGGAACATTCGGGAATTTTTTTGCTGTTTCATAAATTAAATCAGGATCTGATACTCCACCTCTAATAAAATTTCCGTTATTATCAGTTATTACTTCACTATGAAACAGGCAAGGTTTGTTATATTTTTCAGCAAGTTTCATATATGGAAGATATCTGACATCATTTGCAGGTAAATTAAGACAGGCAGGATGAAATTTTAACCCTCTAATCAAATCAGGATATGTATTTAATAATAATTCAATATTTTCAGCACATCCATGACCGGGTTGACACACTGCTAAAGGCATAAGCCTTTTATCTTTTAGGCATTGTTTTATCAAAACAAGATTACCTTTCATTTCATCTTTATACGGCGTATTATTTTTATTGTTTATAATGCAATCAAGATTTGATATTATGACTTTATCAAGTTTATCTTTGCCGTGGTTAAGTTTTTGACTAAAAAATTTCAACATGTCATTTGTTGAAAATGAATCGTTAATCCATTTTCCGCAATGTACGTGTGAATCTATAATTTTACCTTTAAAATTCGTATTATTTTGATAAGATGTTATATACATGACTTCTCCTTAATTATTATCAATATAAAATCCCTAAAAAATTTTTTTGCTGGCTAATATATTTACAACTTAATTTTTCGTTTTTATGAAAGTCTTTTATTGCTAATTTCGCGACATATCCATCACTCGTTTTGAGACAGAAGTCAAGTTGGGGTAAATATAAAATAAAAAATATTATTTCCAGTAAACTTTGAAGTTTTCAATTTCTTCAAGAGTTTTGTGATAATCCCCCTTGAAACAAATCGTTCTATCATCAATATAAAGATAAGACGGCAATTTTACATTAGTTACATCTTTAAAAAACTTATCTAAATTGTTATTAATTAGCCATTTAGTTGTAAGCATCAAATTTCTTGATGTAAAAAGATACAATTCAGCACTTTGGGATAAACTTTCTAAAAATTCATAAGCCCCGACCTTAATTTCAGGAATGTAATTTTCATCGAATTTTTCTTTCCCGTATTCATTTAGTACGCCGTCTAAATCCATAAGTATCTTTTTAGTAAACATAAATATTATCCTATTTTTAGCTAGTAGTACTAGTTGTATATAATGCTAGTATAGCTAACAATTTAAAAATGAACAAGCCTTTTTTAGAAAAATTAGCAAAGCGACTAAAATATTTAAGAGAAGAACGAAAATTAACACAAGATGATCTTGGAGTAAATGGTGTATCAAGATCAATGATTAGTTTGCTTGAACTTGCAAAAACAGACGTTACCGTCACTAAGTTAAAAATTATAGCTGACAATTTGGGGCTTGAAGTTAAGGATTTGTTTGACTTTAAAGATTGATATATAAAATTTTTGCTGAATATTTATTAAGAATAAGCCCTCCAAAAAATTGACAAAGTGTCTGCTATAGTTTACACTATTAATATGAACACGCGAATTGTAAAAATTGCCCAATTGGCAAACGACAAAGCACCATTTATTGAAAATGGATGAATTCGCTTGATAAAAATACAAAAATAAGGATACAAAGCAGGTTAACAAGATTATTGGAAAATAATTTTGGAGACCATAAGAAAATAGACAATGAAATATCTGAACTAAGATTAAGTTTGGGTCCGGATATCGGATTTATTATACTGAAATAGATAATATAATAGTTTTACTTATTAATGGTGGCGATAAATCAACACAAAGTAAAGATA
>CASDPF010000020.1 GCA_949282215.1 uncultured bacterium
CTAACCTAAGAGGCATTATAATTGAATTTTAGCCTTGTAAACTCAAATTTACATTTCGTAATATTTAATTAGCAGAAACACGATTATTACCCAACAAAAATACTTGAAGAACATTTTCAGATTGCATAACAGGTTTATAAAAATCTTTTATCAGGACATGTTGGGTTTGAATAAGATTAAAACCTCCGGCTGATAAATATTCACCAAATTTGTCAGAAGTTTTTGTATAAGTTTTTTGTTTTACAAAAGCATAAAACAAAGATTTTCTACTTGAAATTTCTTTCAGAGCAAAATAAAGAATTTCATCATAAGAGAGATTATATCCGTCATTTGTAGAAATATCAATTATAAAGTTCAAATTATCAGAAGTTGTAATAGAAAGATAAGCGATAATTCTCTTTTTTTGAGGTTCTTCCAAAACATAACGATTTTTATAAAAATTAGTCAAACCTTCAAAAAACGGTTCTTTATATTCGTTTTTATCACGTTCTAAAGAAGGCCTAAACAGGCTTTTTAGTTCTCCGTTAAATAATCGGCTTACCTGTTTTGCATCAGAATTTTGACAAGGTCTAAAGTTTGCAGGATAGACATTTTCAAAATTAAAATTATCAATTTTCCACAAACATTCACTGGCACAATGCCTAAAGCCACACCCTTGAGTAAATAACTGCAGCAATTCATCATGAGATTCATCCACTGTCACACAAAAAGAAGCCGCACCTTTAGAGCCATAACGAGCTATCACAAACTCAACAAGCTGCTTTCCGGCATCATAATAATTATTACCGAAAATCAATCGGGAAATATTTATTTTATAAGGATTACCCATAGTCGGTATAATAGTAATCAAGCCCAAAATATCCTTATCTTCAGTCAAAACATAGGATTCAGGCAGAAACTTATATTTTAAAGGCAAAAGAGTATGCAGCCGTGAAAAAGCCTCGTTGCGTAAATCTCCCGTAAATTTATCATTCTCGTTGTTGTCAAGATATTCTATCATTTTACTGATTTTTTTAATATCAAGACAACTTAATCTTCTGATGCACGTCATATTTATATTATATATTTTTTTTTGCACGTTCGCAAGGTTTATGATAAAATTTTTTCCGAGGGCGAAGTATGAAAATAGCAGTAATTGATAATGATAAAATAACGGTGAAAAACAGTGAAGATATAGTATTAGCAGACCACAAAGGAGCCATCGTAAAAGTTTTAGGCAGCGGCTTATGCGGTTCGGATATTGTAAAATACAGAGAACATATTTCAGGGAACGGAACCGTATTAGGACACGAAATTGTCGCAGAAATAAAAGAAATAAATTCTGATACAAAATTTAAAGTCGGAGATAAAATCGTAACATCTCACCACATCCCATGCGGGAAATGTAATTACTGCAAGCACGGAAATGTATCTATGTGCGAACATTTCAAAAGTACAAATATAAAACCTGGCGGATTTAGCGAATATGTTTATCTTTCTGAAGAACATTTGCAAAACGTAGCACACTTAATTCCAGAAAACTTAACAGAGGTTGAAGCTTCATTTTATGAACCTCTCGGATGCTGTGTAAGAGCCGTAAAACGAGCTAATTTAACGGAAAACTCAACTGTACTTGTTGTCGGACTCGGATCAATAGGTATTTTAATGTCACAAGCATTAAAAGCTTTTGGAATGGAAGTTACAGGATGCGATTTATTAGCAGAAAGAATTGAATTCCTGAATAATTTAGGAATAAAAGCTGTAGATTCAAGAGAATTAGCAAATAAACAGGAATTTGATGCGATATTTATGACATCAGGAGCTGATAAAGCTATTGATGTCGCATTGAATAATGTCAGAAGCGGCGGAACTATCCTTGTATTTTCAAGTACGCCTAAAAATACTGGCTATGGAAATAATGAAATTTACTATAGAGAACTTACAATTCTTGGCAGTTATTCTCCATCCCCTAAAGATTTGGAAGATTCCTTAGAGCTTTTACATAATGGAAAAGTTATTGTTAAGAATATTTCAACGATTTATCAGTTAAATGATATACAAAATGCTTTTGATGATACAATTAGCAATAAGATTATGAAAGCTTACATAAAAATTAAGGATTAATAATGAGAGCAATTCAATACTACGGACCACAAAATATAAAGTTGGAAAATGTTATGGTAAAACCACCTGAAGAAGGTGAAGTAGTTGTGAAAGTAATGTCTGCACTTACTTGCGGAACTGATGTAAAAACTTTCAGACGTGGGCATCCTGTTTTAATAAAAAACATCCCATCAGGATTTGGCCATGAATTTGCAGGGATTGTAGATAAAGTGGGTCGTGGAGTCGAAAATGTAAAAGTCGGCGATAGAGTTGTCGCTGCAAACTCTGCACCTTGCGGAAAATGCTTTTATTGCAGACATGAAGAATATAATCTTTGTGAAAATCTGGATTTGTTAAATGGTGCTTACGCTGAATATATAACTGTTCCGGCAAGAATTGTAGAAAAAAATATGCTCATACTGCCTGATAATTTAAGCTTTGATAAAGCGGCATTCTGTGAGCCTTTGGCAAACGTTGTACACGGAGTTGAACGCACTGAAATAAAAGAAGATCAAACTGTCGGTATAATTGGAATCGGCCCTATAGGTCTGATGTTTGCTCGTCTGGCAAAACTAAAAGGAGCAAAAGTTATTGCCGCAGGCAGAAACCCATTGAAGCTAAAAATGGCAGAAGAATTTTCACTTGCAGATGAAATTGTTGATTTAACAAAATATCCAAATCCTGAAAAAATATTTAAAAATTTCTCTAAAGAAGGAAAAGGATTGGATGTAGCTGTGGAATGCGTAGGATTACCTGAAATATGGGAAAGAATTTTTGACTGCGTAAGACCTGGAGGTACAGTACATTTCTTTGGCGGTTGCAAATCAGGTTCTACCGTAACTTTTGATACTACAAAAATGCATTACGGTGATATAAGACTTATGAGCGTATTTCATCATACGCCTAAATATTTTAGAATGGCACTGGACTACATAGCATCAGGAGATGTTGAAGTAGAAAAGCTCATTACTGATACAATAGGACTTGATAAAATAGAATGGGCTATGCAACAACACATTGACGGCAAAGCTATTAAATTTTTGGTTAAGCCTTGGAATGTTTAATTATTAATAACTGACGTTTTATATAGCAAATAACCGCTGTTTTTTATTCGTCTGTCAAATTCAAATAAAATTCTTTTATTGCCTTGTTTAACCATGAATACAGGTTCGAACGGTTTTTCATCAGACATTCCGATAACAGAATAGTTAATTTTATCTTTTGACAAAACTTTTTCCACATACGGGGTCAAATAAACCCTGTCCTTCATTGTGCATAATGGTGTAGAAATATTCATTATTATACTTGAATTTGCAGGTGCACTTGTACAATAGTCCCAGACATCAACATTGTTAGCTTTTAATAATGGAAGAGTTGATTTTGAAGGTGCTTCATATAAAATAATTCTTGAATTACGCAACGTCTCATCATTTATTATCCCCTTTGCAATATCCAAAGAGCGTGAATTAAAGTAAATGATGTCAAAACTCTTATCACTGAAAATAAGAGAAGCAAACATAATTGCAACTGCAATATCTATAACACGGGAACGATTTTTGCCTCTGAGGAAAAACCATCCGGATAATAATGTATAAATATATAAAAATATAAAATGATGAGGCCAACCTGCATATAAAGTAAGAAAAATTGTAAACAAGCCGCCAATAGTTAGCAGATAAAAGAAAATACTTTTAATATTTTTTGAAACAGCGATAATAATTCCTACAGAAACAACTCCTAAAATAAATGCTAATAGAGCTATCCAGTTTAAAACAATAAAATCGCCAAACAAAAAACCTAAAAATTTACTCAAAAAATCACCGGCTTCAGATGTCAAAAGTTTTGAAGTAAATCCTAATTGCCATAAAATCAAAACGGCTCCAAATGCCATAATTACAAAGCTTAAAATAAAATCTTTTTTGGAAATATCATCTTTCAAAGACGCCCTAATTAAGTCGTAAGCAAAAATAAAACCAAAAGCAGCAGCACCTAAAATAGCCATCACACTTGTATTCGCACACAAAATAATCAAAGTTGAATATATTAAAGGATGTTTCAGGCGTCTTTCATACAAAATAGCAAGCATAAATAAAAGCATAACCCCTATTGAATAGCATCTTGCCAAAATAGGAAGACACGCAAAAAATGGGAATGAAAAAGTTATAAGAGTCTTTGTTATATTACTGAAAGGAGCTTTTTTCCACAGCAGCACAACACTTACAAAAGCAAAAAGATAATTCATAATCAGCATAGGCCAAGGATAAAAGAAATTAGTCTTGGCAAACGGCATCAATAACAAATACCAAATAAAAGTATGCCCCTCAAAAGCCATCAAGTTAAATATATCGAATAAACTCAATTCTTGAGCAATACTCCACGCATGAGCCTCATCAAACCAAGGCTGATGATTTATTAGACGCAAAAGCGTAATGAGAGTATATATAACAATTACAACCCAAAACCAAGCATTATCTTTTGACTTCATGGTATTCCTTTTCCGTATTGACTTTCCATAAAATATCTTTCGATAAGTTATTTTTAATCACATTAACAGCTTCGATTCCGCTTAACATTGAATGATCCATATTATTATATTTATGCTGTCCGTTTCTGCCGATACAATATAAATTATCTATACCGTTAAGATAATCTTTTACAGTGTCAAATTGATTGTATGTTCCAAAATATGCGGGGTAAGCCTTTTTAACTTTTACTCTTACAGTATCAATAACATCTTCAGCCTTCACAATACCTAATTTTTCAAGTTCAGATAATCCAAGAGCAGTCATATCATCTTCAGACTTATTCCACAACTCATCACCCTCATTACAAAAATATTCAAGGCTGATAAAAACTTTATTTTTAAAATCCTTAACTAAATATGGCGACCAATTATTCATAATCTGCAAACGTCCTGCTATAATATCATCTTCTTGAATATAAATCCAACTGTCAGGGCAAATATTATTTATAGTAGGGATTTTGGTATTATTTTTCAGATTAATTTTATTACAATAGAAGCCGGCTAAAATATAATCCCGATACGGTAAATCTCGTGCGACCTTCGCTACCTCCTCCGGAACATGACTACCGAGTCCGGCAACCAAATCTTTAACAGGCATAGAGGAGATATAGAAATTCCCTTGGAATTTCTCGGAACGACTGTCGTTCCGAACCGCCTTAACGGCGGTTACTTTATTGCCATCGGTTTCAAAATCCACAACTTTTGTATTAAAATGGATTTCACCACCCATTTTAATTATTTCATTTGCCATGAATTCCCAAACCTGTCCGCAGCCGAATTTCGGATAATAATATTCTTCAATCAAAGATGTTTCTTTTTCTTTGTTGGAAATTAGTTTAAAAGGAGATAGTATCGCATTCAAAATAGCTTTAGATAATGACAAACCCTTAATTCTTTGCTCTCCCCATTCTTTTGAAATTTCAGAAGGATGAAGCCCCCACACCTTTTGGGTATATTTTTCAAAAAACATTTTATAAAGAACTTTCCCGAAGCGGTTAATCATAAAATCTTCAAGAGTTGTTTCAGGAGCTTTATGAACACATGATTTTAAATAACTCATGCCTGCCTTAAATGTTCTACCAAGACCCATATTTAAAATAGTAGAAGCCTTTAAACTAATAGGATAATCAAAAAATTTCCTCAAATAAAAAATCCTTGAAACCCTTCTACGCTTAAGCATAACTCTATCAGTTTCATCAGGATCAGGGCCGTTCGGAGATACCGTAATTTCTCTATGCAAAATTTTATCATCAATAGGAGGTTTTCCTTGCAGAGGGAGAATTTCTTCCCAAAAATCCAAAATCTGTTGATTTTTAGAAAACAATCTATGTCCCCCTAGATCTATACCATTTCCGTTATAATGGACAGTCCTTGAAATTCCTCCGACACAATCCAATTCTTCTAATATGACAGGCTTTATATCATCGGTTTCTTTTAATAAATAGTAAGCGGCACTCAACCCTGCCGGGCCTGCACCAATAATCACAGCAACTTTATCTCTATTCTTATTCCCCATGCAATACTCCCTCTTATGTTTATTATACCAAAAGCACCTAAAATAGTACAAGATAATAAAAAAGACCGGTTTTATTAACCGATCTTTTATTATAAAGCTCTCTTATCTTATGCTTGCAGCACACTTACTTAACAGCTGCAAGTCCTGTTTTAATTCCTGCATCGGCATTAACGCTCTTTGCAGTAGTAATCGCCATATTACGGCGTTTTCTCGCTCCTCTTAATATAAATTCCACACTGTCGCATACATTACACGAAGGTGATACAATCTTTTTTAGCATATATAAAATTCTCCTTGATTTCACTGATTACATATTCTGTATCGGACAAATCATAGGAAATCTTTAAAATTTCAAAAGGATTGTAACAAAATTTAAAGATAACATTATTTACTGCATTTAGTTTTCGTATTGTAATCCAAATCATCACAATGGAGATAATCCATATTGCCATTAACGATAACCCATCCCGTACAACGAGAACGATTCTTACCATTTAAGCAGTAATTTTTAAATGTATTATTATCAGTACCCAAAGGGTCAATTCTGTGCTTACGAATAATGAATGCAAAAGTTTGCTGGTTAAGTTTTTCTTTATTATTAGAAAAATATTTACCATCAGTTGATAAATAAAAATCACCGCAATACGAATCATCAGAAGTACAGTTGGAAGGCTTTAACCACATGGCAATAATAGAATTTCCATCAGGCATTACATACCCTCTTGTCCTTTTATCGCTATCATCATTCAGTTGAGTTCTTGTAATATTTTTTAAATATGGCTCAATAACATCAAAAAACTTATCATAATTTTCTATAGACTCTTGTGTATGAATAGAATTACCATCTTCATCTTCATATAGTTCTGCATCCGTAAGTCCCCACGTATCAATCGTTCCATTTTCAAGTACAGCTTGAGTATAAGCTTGAGAAAATACGCTATAAAACTTTTTCACACGAGTCACCGTCTCTTTTTCTCTATAATCCTGAATAATTCCGGGTAGAATCATTGCGGCAACTATTCCGATTATACCGAGCGTCAATAATACTTCAGCTAATGTAAAAGCCTTTTTCATAACCATATTAATCTCCTTTATTAAAAAATATTAAACTTTTCATGACTATATAGCATTATTTATTCCTTTATAGTCATGAATTTTACTATTTGGCTAAAAACATGTCAATATATTTATAAAAGAGAGCGGAAATGAGTATAAGAACTGATATAAAAACAATTCTTGCGGAAAATGATGTATCCATAACACAGCTTGCAAAAGAAATGACAGCTAAAACAGGGAAGTTTTATTCGCAATCAAATATTTCACAAAAATTGCTTAGAGGCACATTGAAATTTGAAGAAGCAAAATTAATTGGCGAAATTCTGGGTTACGAATTAAAATATGTGAGAACAAAACCTTATATAAAATAAGAAACGGAGGCAGAAACCTCCGTTTTTAATAAATATTTGGTAATTTGCGTTAACTGTAACTGTACCTAACGATTAATGGATTTTTCTATTCAATAATTTGAATAAGTTTCGGGTCAAGAGCTGCAAAATATTTACATCCTGCAGTATAAGAATGTCCACTGCCTATTACACCCTGATAACCTTTTTCAAAGATTTTTCGCTGCAAATATTCTCTTATTACAGCTTCACAATAATCTGTAGACTCCTTCTCAGAAACACCTGTAGAAGTTAAATATTTATACATTCTCATGTTATTCCCTGTTTTTATATCATCTAAAAGGTTTGTATCAACCTCTGCAATTTTGCCGTTAAATTTAGCTTTTATGACAGCACTTCCATAATCAGGGTCTTTTGCTACAGAAAAATAAGTTCCGCCAACGCCGTTCAGATATCCATGCTTTGGAGCAATTCTCTGATTAAAACCTTCTTTAAGAATATTTGCTTTTGCTTCAGGAGTTGTTGCATGGTAGAAATATTCCACCTTACCGTTATACGGCTTAATTAAATCATCAAGAGAAACCGTTCCTGCAGAAGCAATAAATCCTTTATGAAGGTTACCGTCTTTATCAAGCATTACTTTGTCAAGTTCAGCCATGTGCTCATCTACATATTTTTTTGAGAAATCCATAGCTCTTTCAAACTCTGCCTGTTTTTTTGCAAGACGAGCAGCTTCGGCATCAGCCTTTTTCTTAGCTGCTTCCGCTGCTTTTGCTTTAGCTTCTTGTGCGGCTTTTTCTTCCGCCTCTTTTAGAGCTTTTGTATCCGCATCATTTTTATTTACAGTTTTTGACTCATCTTTAGTCTTAGGATTTTCAACCACATTCTTTTTGGAAGTATTCTTTTTAAATTTTTTCTTGGTATCAACATTTGAAGAATTTGTATCTAACTTTTGAGATGATTCTTCAGTTTTAGTAACATTAGTATTTTGTTGTGGTTTTGAATTATTCTTAGTTGAAGTTACGGCAGGTTCTGCCTTTGTAGATGCAGGGGTAGTAGCTGGCTTTTTGGATTTATTCAAATCTTCTGCTGCATTTTCTGCAGCTTCTTTTAACGGTTTTGATTCACCTTTTATTGTTTTTAAAATTGCGTTAACATGTTTTCCTTTAGCAAAAATGTAATCTCCTGCAATAGCTGCACCTAATGCAAGTAATGAGAAAATACCTACTTTTGCTGTTTTTGAAAGTTCTTTTTTATGTTCTTCCTGTTTACTAGAAGATAATTCAACAGTATCGTATTGCGGTTTTGTTTGATATCCAGAATACTGCTCAATAGCATAATTATTAACATCCCCACAAAAATATGGTGTATAATAATTTTGATAAAAATTCCCGTACCCTAAAGGTTCTAACATAACATAACCCCTATATTAACTAACCTATTATTATAAAGTATTTTTACTCCAAAAAATTGCGTTTTGGTTGAAATCTTTTTATCATTTGTGCTAAAATCAGGTGACGGAGCATAAACTGAAAGAAGGGTTAAATATGGACAGTCTTAAAATATATCTGGATAAAGATATTGATAAAAATTTAATTAAGCATAAAACCATAGCAATAATAGGATTTGGTTCTCAAGGATACGGACAATCCACAAACCTGAAAGACAGCGGATGTGACGTAATTTTGGGACTTCGAACAGGCGGAAATTCAGAGAAAAAGGCCGCAGAATATGGATTTCGCACAATGTCAATTGAAGATGCAGTTAAATTTGCGGATATAGTCCAAATACTTATACCTGATGAAATTCAGGCAAAAGTTTATGAAGAACAAATTAGACCGAATTTAAGAGCAGGACAATATTTGATGTTCTCTCACGGATTTAATATTCACTACAAAAAAATTGTAGCACCCGATGAGGTAAACGTTATAATGGTCGCACCAAAAGGCCCCGGACATACTGTAAGAAGCGAATATTTGGAAGGAAGAGGCGTTCCGTCATTAATTGCAGTATACCAAGACCCATCAGGAGATTCAAAAGAAGTCGCACTATCCTACGCTTCAGCAATAGGTGCAGGACGTGCCGGAATTATTGAGACAACATTCAAAGAGGAGACCGAAACTGATCTTTTCGGCGAACAGGCTGTAATTTGCGGAGGCGTATCCGCACTTATAAAAGCAGGTTTTGAAACTCTAGTAGATGCAGGATATTCACCTTATATGGCTTACTTTGAAGTTTTGCATGAAATGAAACTTTTAGTTGATTTGATTAATCAAGGCGGACTTGCTGATATGAGATATTCAATCTCTAATACTGCAGAATACGGCGATATGACAAGAGGTCCGAGAGTTATCGGAGAACAATCAAGACATGCGATGAAAGAACTTTTAGCTGATATTCAAAGCGGAGCTTTTGCAAACGAATTTCTTAACGAAATGGAGTCTGGCTGTCATAAGTTTAACGAACTTAGAAAAGAAAACGCTGAACACTTGATAGAAAAAGTCGGTGAAGAAATTCGTTCATCATTTGTATGGGGCAATAAAAATAAAATTATAGATAAGAATAGGAATTAAAAATGTCATTTGATACTGAATCAATTTACGAAGTAGTAATATTTTCAATAGGTGATACTAAAGCTGGTACCAAAATGGGTAAACTTCAACTGAAAAATACAGAAGATGACTCCATTTTGAACTGTATTTTATGGGAAGAAACCCTAAATCGAATTGACAGCAAAGTTTTTCGTTGCGGAAATCTTTTAAGACTTATATCCGCATCTTTTAACGAAAAATTCAACAACTGTCTTGTCTCTGCCGTAGAACTCGTAAAAGAGGCTAAAATGGGACTTGATAACAAAGAACAGGAAAGAGTCTATACTGAAATTACAGAATACATTAATAAAATTCAAAATGAAAAATTAAAAACGTTCCTGACAGACTTTTTTGCAGAACACAAAGATAAAATAAAAGTTACACCTGCTGCAAAAGTTATGCATCATAACTATATTGGCGGACTTATCATGCATACTTTGGAATGTTTGAAATACGCTGATATAAATATGGATTTATCTGATTATAAATTCAATAAAGATGATATTTATGCAGCCTGCATACTTCATGATATCGGCAAGATTTTTGAATACACAATCGATTTGGAATCAGGAATTATTGATTATGATGAAAACTTTAGAAAAGAATGGCTTTCACACTCTCAATACGGCTTTGCAATATGTATGACTAACGGATTTAAGGAAATCGCAAGAATGATTGCAGCTCACCATGGAAGAACTGATTGGGGGGCAATCATAGACTTAGATCAACGGGATCTTGAGCCTGAATTGTATTTTATCCATCTAATTGATAATTTATCTGCTAAATTCGGAAAAATTAATGTAGCCCAACTTGAAGAAAATTAAGGAGAAAAAATTGGGAAGACTGACAGAAAAACATAACTTAAAAGGAACTCTTGTTTGTGTTGAAGGGATTGACGGATCCGGAAAATCTACACAGCTTGCACTTTTACGGGATTGGTTAAAATCAATCGGGCAGGATGTAATATTTACTGAATGGAATTCTTCAGAACTTATCAGTCAGACTACAAAACTTGCAAAAAAGAAAAATATGTTATCGCCAAGAACATTCTCACTTCTTCACGCTGTGGATTTCGCCGACCGTGCAAAACAGGTTATAGCACCTGCATTGAAAGCAGGATTTATCGTTCTTGCAGATAGATATGCCTATACAGCATTTGCTCGAGATGTAGCAAGAGGAGTCGATGCCCAGTGGGTACGTAAAGTCTACGACTTTGCCTACAAACCTGACCTTGCTGTATATTTTGATATTGATCCGAAAACATCTTTAGAAAGAATTTGCTTCAACAGGACTCCTAAATTTTATGAAGCAGGTATGGATTTAAAATTAAGCAATGACCCTTATGAAAGCTATATGATTTTCCAAGGTCGAGTTATAAATGAATACAAAAAAATGGTTAAAGAATTCGGATTGATAAAACTTGATGCAAATGATTCCATTCATTCAAAACAAGTCAAAATCAGAGAATTATTAAAAGAAGTTCTCCGCGAAAAAGGGATTGAGGTATAGAAATGAAACATAAAACTAAAAACGGATATGAAGGACTTTTAATTGTAATCGAAGGAACTGACGGCTCAGGAAAATCTACACAACTGGAACTTTTAAAACGATCTATTCAAGATAAATCTTATGGAGTTATGGTATCAGAATGGAAAACTTCAAGACTTATCGCAAATGTTATCGACGATGCAAAAGAACGAAACCTTTTAAACGCAACTACATATAGCTTACTATATGCAGCTGATTTTGCAGACAGATTGGAAAACCAAATAATTCCCGCATTAAAATCAGGTTTTATCGTTCTTTTAGACAGATACTTTTACACAGCATTAGCACGTGATGTTGTAAGAGGTCAAAATATTGAATGGGTAAAAAACCTATATGAATACGCACCTGAGCCTGATTTAGTATTTTATCTTGATATGCCTGTTGATATTTTATTAAAACGAATTATCGGAACTACCGGTCTTGACTTTTATGAAAGCGGACGTGATGTCGGATTTTCAACAGATTTTTATAATAGCTTTGAAATATACCAAAACAAATGTCTTGAGCAATATAATTCAATGAAATCAGAGTATAATTTCATAAGCATCGACGGTACTAAATCAATTCAAGATATCCACAAAATTATGAATGATGAAGTACAAAAGCTATTGGATTCAGGAATTTTAGCATAAATAAGAAAGGAGAAAGGATGAAAACACTTGGTATGACTCAATCTTACATAAGGGGGGGGGGGCAATAGTACACGCCGTTTCGGTTTCACTTTAGCCGAAACACTTATTACAATTAGCATAATCGGAATTGTTGCTGCAATAACTCTACCGACTCTGGTCTCTAATTATAAAGATAAAATTTTAATTTCCCAAGCTAAAAAGCTTTATTCGGAAACAATTAACGGAATAAAAATGTACACAGCTAAGAATTATTGTGCAAATGAAAGCTGTCTGTTCGACACCAGCAGAAGTACTGATGAAGTAAACAGAGAATTTTTTAAAATGTTTGAAGGTGCAACATATTGCGAAAAAAATAATAAAAAACCAATCTGCCAAAAATATATGATTCTGGCTAATAGTAAAATCAATAATGGATATGGACAAACCGGTTACGGGGATAATATGACACAACCTTTTATAGTCTTAAAAACAGGAAGTATAATAAAAATAGCACAATACACTTCTTGCATAAGAGAAGTTGAAACTAAAGTCAAAGACGAAAATGGGAATTATATCCTAGATTCAGAAGGCAACCCTAAAACTCAAACCGTAATATTAGATAATTGTGCTTATATTTACTTGGATTCTAATGGACAAAAAGGCCCAAATCAAAGAGGTGCAGATATCTTTGTACATAAATTTACAAGTAAAAATAAAATAATTATTGATACAAATTTCACGAAATTATTGACAGAAGATAAACTAAAATATACACCTTATAAAGTCGGGGTAGAATATTAAAAAATAAAACTCTCGAAATCCAGTTTTTTCAAGGGTTTGTTACAATAAAATACAAAAATTTACTTTATGAAACATTTTGATTTTTTCGGCATGGTTTGTGCTACATTAAATTTATTGAAGGTTAAGACACAGAGTTTAAGGAGATTTATTAATGTCTGAATACTTGAGCAAAGAAGAGATTAAGCAATGGAGAAGTTCATTAGAAAAAATTACGTTGGAAGAATTTGCTGCAAGACTGGGGAAAAAAATTGAAGAAGCTAAGCCTACGAATGACTTAATAGACATAGTATTGCAAGGCAAACCTGTTATGTCCTCAGAAGATACTTGGACTCAAACTAAAGGCGAAAGAATAAGTACTATTGCTCAAAGAGCTTATGAAAGAGAACAGGAAATTGCACCTTCACCGTTCTCAATTTCAAGAATTAAAATTGATGCAGATGTAGAACCCGTAAAACCGGCAAAACTTAAAGAAACTAAATCAGCTTCTAAATCTACAAAAGCAGTAAAAACAACAAAGGCAAAAACTGAAAAAGCCGTAGAAAAGAAAACAACTAAAACTGCAAAAACAACATCTAGATTAACAAAAGCAAAAACTATAAAAGCTGAAATCGAATCTGATTCTTTAAGAGAAGAAGTAAGAGTCGTATTTAAAAAAGCTTTAACAGATAGAGAACAAAAAGTTTTTGATCACTTTGCGAAAAACAAAAACCAAGTTGTATATGCAAAAGACCTTGCATCACTTTTAGATTTGCCAAGAGATTATGTTTATAAATACATCAAAAACTTACGTGCAAAAATTGAAGGCGAAAAGCTGGAAAACGCTGAAAAAGGTGGATTTATTCTACACGTATAATCAACTAGATTAAGAATAGCAAAAAGCGGAGTTAAAACTCCGCTTTTTATTTTGAATAAATAAGTAATTTATATCTACCACGGATAATCATCCTTTATCTGCCAACCATCATAGAAAATTAATGCTCCGCAATTTAGCCTTTGATTCTTTGCAATAGATTTATTACAAGCATATATGGAAGTATTTTTTATCCCTTCTCTAGTACTCCCTCCCCAATTGAAAAATTCTAACTTTTTGCTAACTTTCCTAATTTGTAAAACAAAGTCCTCTCTTGAATAATCTCTATCCGCGTATAATGTATATGATTGCTTATTTTTCAATGAAGCCATAAAATATAAGCGTCCCGGATCTGCATCCTCAAATCCATCCGGTTGTGAAGTGTCCCAAGAACCATCAGTTCTTACCGTAACGGTTATACCATTTTTTAACTGAAAGCAATACCCTCTAGTATCAGTTCCTACCCCTTTACAACGACCTTCTGAACTGACAGATAAATATGGAATAATATATGTTTTCAAAATACGCTCGGTATTAGAAGTACCTAACCCAACACCCCAATCCCAAGTTGAAGGAGCACCATGAGCTTCCTGAGCACGAAGAAAAGCTTCTGAAAGTATAGTATATGTATACTTCATCTTTGTTATAAAAACAACTTTTTGATATTTTGCAACCAGCACAGGTAAAGTCATTGCCGCAATCACGCCAATAATTCCTAAAGTTACAAGCACTTCAGCTAACGTAAATCCTTTTTTAAACATATTTAATTCCTTTCCGAATAAATTATACTTAATTACATATTAATTATACAATATTGAGTATAACATTTCAATACAATTGAAACAATAAAAAACTAAAAGTAAAATGTATAAATGGATTACAAATACGAAAAAATACCATTATTGGATTTCATAAAGACATTAACAATATACAGAGGATTGACTCTAAGGAAATTGCTGAAAAAATTACACGAAGAAAAAGGCTACAGCAATTCATATTCAGGTTTTTATAACAAACTAAAAAAGCAGAACATAAAATTCACGGAAATCAATGATATAAGTGAAATACTTGGTTACGAAATTATTTTTAAAGACATAAGTAATTAGCGTCTAAAAAGAACCCCCATACCTGCTTTAAAATAATTTTTCAATTCTGTAAATGAGCGAATTCTTGTAAGCATTCTTAGAATATAAGTCGGTCTCAAATAAAATCTTCTAATGGCTTTTTTATGAAGCTCAAAAACTCTATCTTTTGAGAGATGATGAGTATTTACAGACGGGTAAAAATAAGCACTTGAAAAAGAAGTATCAGAATCAATAAGTCCGTTTTCCTTAGCATAATCGTAGAATTTTGATCCCGGAAGCGGAGTAGCAGTATAAAAACTGATAAAGTCACTATCAAGTTCAATTGCAAAATCAATTGTATCTTCGACAGACTCTTCATCCTCACAAGGAAGACCGATTACAAAATAATTATAAATCCTGATACCGGCTTTTTTAAATATTTTTACGGTTAATCTCACATCATCAAGGGTAATTCGTTTACCGATCTTATCAAGCATTTCTTGAGAACCGCTTTCAACACCGATACTCACAAGACGACAACCTGCCTCATACATTTTATAAGCCATTTCCTCATCCGCAGTATCAGCTCTGGTATTTGCAGACCAGGTTATTTTCAATCCGCTGTCAATAATTTTTTGACATAAATCCATAACCCATTCTCTATCAATATTAAAAATATCAGACCAGAAAAGGAAGTTTGTTATTCCATATTTTTCAACGCATTCACGTATTTCTTCAATAATATTTTCTGCAGAACGTTTTCTGACCTTTGCCCCTGAAACAGGTGTTGCAAGGCAAAAGAAACAATGGAAAGGACATCCGCGAGACACTTTTATTACAGCTTGAACTTTATTGTTATCAGGTCTTCTGTAAATATTATTATCCACCAAATGACGAGCTGGGAATGGCAACTTATCCAAATCCTCAATAAAAGGACGAGGCCCAGTAAACTTAGCTCGCAAATCATCTCTGTAATATAGACCTAAAATTCTAGGATACTTTCTACCCTCCAAAATTTCTTTTAAAGTTTCTTCAGGTTCGCCATAAATAATTAAATCCAAATCCTTTTGAAAATACATAACATCTAATGCAACGGTTAAGAAAGCAGCACCTTTTGCAATTGTAATTACATCAGGACAAATTTCCTTAGCTACAGTCAGTGAAGCCAAATCACTCTTAAAAGTCGGAGTTGCAACATTAACAACAAGATAATCAGGCTGAAACTCTTTTAAATCTTTTTCAAAATCACCACCCTGACTATAATCAACAATTTTAGCTTCAAAACCAACATTTTCAGCAACCGCTGCCAAATACATTAAATCGGTAGGAGGCAAAGGTGGAATTACCAATAATTCCTTTGTAGGCTGCTGACATCTGTCTTCTCTGTTAAGGACAGGAGAAGGCGGGTAAATTAATAAAATCTTTTTTTTCTTATCTTCCAACTTTTACTATTCCTATTTTATTCTTTTTCTTTAACTGAATTGGCAATAATTGCAGCTACAGCAAGACAAATTGCACCAATGAAAAATGCATATTCCCAATGATAATTTATCAAACCGTTATCAACTTTAATTATACACTTTGATATAAACCAGGCAACCAAAGTACATACAAATACCTGAGGACCAGCTATGAAAATATTGAAAATACCCATAACAGAACCTTCGGTACCTTTTTTAATATATTGAGAAAGCATTGCAAAAGGCAAAGCACAAATACTTGCCCAGCCGATACCGGCAACCCCCATTAACATAGCAACTACTTTAGGATTATAAGAAAAACCCATTCCCAAATATGCTAAAATCATTGTAATTAAAGAAATTATATGAACTTTCTTATTCCCGTATTTTGCAGAAAGAATTCCGATAGGAATAGCTACCACAAAACAAATTAAATTAAATATCGCAAAACAAATTGATGAAAAGTTAGTACCAATAAGCATCGCATTAGAATATTGACTAGCGACATCCTCAGTTACAGAACTTAAATCAGGCACTTCAAAAACTGTATGGATTGAATATTGCGTAAAGAAAATCATCATACACATAGTACCAATCCAAGTAAAAAATTGCATTGTACAAATTTTAGAAACTTCAGGAGATAAAGCAAAGAAATTTTTCAATGAATCAAGGAAAGTATCTTCTTTTACTTCTGCAACAGCAACATCTTTAATAATTTCTTTTTTAGCCTGATGTTCTTTAATTGTAATGCAAGTCCAAAGCATTCCAAGAGTGAATGCCAGAGCCGCCATAATAAATTGAGCAGGAATAGACATTTGATAACCGAATGCCCATCTTAAAAACGGTGCAGCACCTGCTGCTACAACTGATCCTAACCCTATTGCAAGACTTATATAAGAATTTGCCAAAGAATGCTGTTCTTGAGGAACCACATCAGGAATTAATGCTCTATAAGGACCTTGAGCCACATTCACACAAGCATCAATTACCCATATCATGATTGCTGCGATTAATAATGCACTCCACGCAGGAAGATTTACACCTAAAAGATTGTGTATATAATTTGCAACACCCTCTGAATTAGGAAAAATCCATAAAGCAACCGATGCAAGCAAAGCCCCGCCCAAAAGATATGGTCTTCTACGTCCAAAAGGCGAAATCGTTTTATCACTCAATGCACCAACAAGCGGCTGCACAACCATACCTGTAAATGGTCCAGCTAACCATATTAATCCATAGATAAATGGAGATGCACCCAACCCTTCAGTAACAGGTCCTGATAAAATTATTCTCATTTGCCAGGCAAACTGCAGCCCAAAAAATCCTAAACAAAAATTTAAAAATTGTGCTGTCGTAAATCTTTTAAGATTGTTATTTTCTTCCATTATAAAGTCCCCAAATAAACTCACTGCCTTATAAAGATACAACGAAAAAACTGCTTAGTCAATAAAAAAGTTTGCAATTAAGAGAAGAGAAGTGAGAGGTGAATGGTGAAAGTGATATTGAAATTTAGTTGAAAAATTGAACGATTTTCTATTAATCCCATCTTCAAAGGTGAGAGTGTGACACGTAGTGCCGGTGAGGTTAAAAGAAAAGACGTTAGGGTAGGATCGTAGTTGGGCAGATATGTCCAATCGGATTTTACCCGCCGAAGAAAATGGCAAATGCACCCAAATAACTATCTTTAAGAATAAAATATGCTGCAATTATAAAAATATATGAAAGAATATAATTTCTCGTATTAGCCGAATGACCTGCCGCATAGCTGACAGCAAGCACCAACGTCAAAATCAAAAATTCAAATATAAAATGTCTAAGCAAATCAGGCATCTTCAATAATGCCAGCAGCAAACCAATTGATAATGACATAAGCACAATAAAATAATATATAAGATGCGGAATATTCAAAAGTATGAGCCATAATCTCATGTATTCATGCATTCTATACTCAGTGCACCCTACTTGTGCTGGATTACTGCTTTGGAAAAATCTCTCAAGAAAACTACTCATTTGGATGTCTTAAATCTCCATTATTTTATTCTTGTAACAACAGCGTCAATTAAGCCTTTAAATAACGGGTGTGGATGCTCAGGACGTGATTTGAATTCCGGATGGAATTGAGAAGCTACAAACCAGTCAAGTTTTGGCAACTCAACAATTTCTGCAAGCATACCATCAGGCGACATTCCTGAAAAAACAAGTCCGGCATCTTCAATTCGTTTAAGATATTCATTATTCACTTCATATCTATGACGATGGCGTTCGGAAATTTTATCTTTACCATAAGCTTTATGAGCCTTAGAGCCTTTTCTAAGAATACAATCATAAGCCCCTAATCTCATAGTTCCACCATATCCATGGACATTTTTCTGCTCAAGCATTAAGTCAATTACAGGATTTTGAGCATTTTCATCAAATTCTTTTGAATTAGCATCTTTAATTCCTACGACATTTCTTGCATATTCAATTACAGCACACTGCATTCCAAGACAAAGCCCTAAGAACGGAACATTGTTTTCTCTGGCATAACGGATTACATTCAATTTCCCTTCAATACCTCGTACACCAAAACCTCCAGGGACAACAACCGCCTGTACATCTTTCATTAACTCTTTACAAGATGCGTAATCGACACATTCTTCGGAATTAATCCATTTTATCTCTACCTTTACATCATCTGCATATCCAGCATGTTTTAAAGATTCAACTACTGAAATATACGCATCGGACAATTTCGTATATTTACCTGCTATTGCAACTTTTACAGTACCTTTAGGATTTTTGATATTATCAACAAGCTTTTTCCAACTGGTTAAATCTGCAGCACGGTTTTCAATTCTTAGCATATCAAGAATTACACCAGCCATATTTTGTTCTTCCAAAGCAAGAGGTACTTCGTAAATACTTTTCATATCACGACATTCAATTACCGCTTCTTTCGGAACAGAGCAGAACAATGCAAGTTTTTCTTTTTCAGTTTTAGGAATAGGTTTTGTTGTTCTGCAAACTAAAATCTCTGGCTGAATACCATAGCTCCTTAAAACTTGGACACTATGTTGTGATGGTTTTGTTTTTAATTCTCCGGATGTTGGCAAATATGGAAGCAATGTCGTATGAACAGAAATTGCATTTCCAATACCAACTTCGGTTTTAAACTGTCTTATTGCTTCAATAAAAGGTAAGCTCTCGATATCACCGATAGTCCCACCGATTTCAATAAGTTGAAAATCAGGCTTAAACTGTTTTGTAGCACCCATAATTCTTGATTTAATTTCATTTGTGATATGAGGTATAACCTGCACTGTAGCACCAAGATAATCACCACGGCGTTCTTTTTCAATAACAGTTTGATAAACACTTCCTGATGTCACATTATTAAATTTTCCAAGACTTGTATCTGTAAATCTTTCATAATGTCCCAAATCTAAGTCAGTCTCAGCACCATCATCAGTCACAAAAACTTCTCCATGTTGAAATGGACTCATAGTGCCGGGATCAACATTTATATACGGATCAAACTTTTGGTTAATAACAGAAAAGCCTCTTGCTCTTAATAACTTACCTAAAGAAGCTGCAATAATACCTTTCCCTAATGAACTTACTACACCGCCTGTAATAAAAATATATTTTGTCATATTTAACCCCAATCTCATTATTATTCTCAATCCAATCAAGAACTCCCGCATAAAAAGCGGGAGTAAAAAGCTTAGTTAATTTTCGGAACTTTAAAAAATCCGTTTTCTTCCTCTGGTGCATTTGCCATCAACTCTTCTTTTGTATGTTCATATACAACCTTGTCATCACGCATTACATTTACAAAATCAATCACCTGAGTCATCGGCTTTACATTTGAAGTATCAACTTCATTCATTTGGTCAACATACTTCAAAACATCACCTAATTGTTTTGTATAAAGTTCTTTTTCTTCTTCTGTCAATTCTAATCTTGCAAGTTTTGCAACATGTTCTACATCTTTTATGGTAATCATAGTACACTCCGAATCTTCTAAAAAACTATTCTTTTATGATAGCATAAAATTTTATCATGACAAAGTAATATTAACTATGTTTAAATATTTTTACATATAAAAAAAATATGATATAATGCTTGTAGAATTGGAGAGAGTTTCTTGAAAAGCAAGTCTAAAATAACAGAGTCTCTTGAAGAATTGCTTGCACAATATAAAAGCTGCACGGATTCCAAGAAAAAAAGAATGATCCATCTCAAAATTGTAGAAAATACAATGGAGCTGGTAAAAAGTATTGCCATTTCTATTGCTATGCAATCAGGAATTTCTCATGAAGATCTCATTCAGGTAGGTGCATTAGGACTAATAAAAGCTATCGAGTTCTATAAACCTGATATGAATACCAAGTTTACAACTTATGCAATTTATTTTATAAAAGGGGAAATTCGTCATTATTTAAGAGATAAAGCTTCGCTTATTAAAACACCTCGTGAAGTTCAAGAAATTTTGTTAAAGATAAATACAGCTAAAAGAAAACTCACTGAAGCAGGTTTCTCAGAACCTTCAAATGAACAAATAGCAGAATATCTACAAATGCCAATTTCTAAAATTATTGAAGTATGCAATATTGATGCTTGTAGAAATACACTATCGCTTGATCAGTCTATTATGTCTGATAATGAAGAATCCTCTCTTTTGGATAAGATTCCATCAGAAGACTATCAAGAATTTCAAAACTCTTATGAAAATAAAATTATGCTTTCTGAGACAATAGAAAAACTGCCTCCTGAATTAAAAGAAGTAATAGAATTAAGCTTTTACAAAGACTTAAATCAACGCGAAATTTCAGAAATTATGAATATGTCGCAAATGCAGGTTTCAAGACGATTGAAAAAAGCATTGAATAAAATGTATGAACTTATTAAACACCACGAGAATTGAGGGATATCATGTTATTTTTAATTATGTTACTGCTGTTCATCTTCTGTATAGGGACAGTCATAGGAAGTTTTTTAAATGTTGTAATACTAAGAGCCTTTAGCGGAGAATCAATTGTTCTACCGCCCTCAAAATGTCCTAAATGCCAGAATAAACTAAAATGGTGGCACAATATACCGCTATTGTCCTATTTGATTTTAAGAGGCAAATGCTACTTCTGCAAAGAAAAAATCAGCATTCAATATCCTATAATTGAATTTATTACCGGCATTCTTTTTGTCATCGTATTTTTAAAATTCGGAATAACTGTTGAAACTATTTTCGGATTTATAATTGCGAGTTTGCTTGTTGTAATTTCTGTTACTGATATTAAAGAAAAAGTAGTTTTTGATGCACATACTTATACTCTTATCGGGACAGGACTTGTCTATGCAATATACTTAACAATCATTCAAATAGTTAATATTAATACATCATCCACAACTTTCCAAATTTCAACCGAATGGATATTAAATAATCCTATTACTATGGCATTAGGAGGATTACTTCTTGGAGCAGCAATTATGGAAATTGCAGCAAGAATAGGCTATTTAATTGTCGGCTCTCGTGCTTTCGGAGAAGGTGATACATATATTGCAGCAGGATTAGGTGCTGTTTTTGGCTGGAAAAATATACTTATAATCCTAGTATTAAGTTTAATAATTCAATTAATATTCACATTACCGTTATTCTTAAAAAAAGTCTTTACCAAAAAAGAATGGAATACTTTAATTCCGCTCGCATTATTCTTTATTTACGCAGGATGCTATTATTTTTTGCAAAAACAAATACTGTTTAATAATTTATACGTAATGTATACAGCTATATCAATATTATTTGCACTTGGAATTTGGACATGCATCAGCTTAATAATAGGAATGAGAAAATCTGAAGATTTAACTTATCTTCCGTTTGGTCCGGCTCTTGCTATAGCAGGACTCTTAGTTTTAGTTATATAATTTTTATAACTATTAATATAAAAAGCCCTCATTCAGGAGGGCTTTTTTATATATAAAATCAGCTTTCACTGGTCAATAATTAAACAACAGTTTTAATTTAAACAAATCAAACTTACACTGAACACATACATTCAGATTGGCATTCTGAGCTTACACTGCAGAAGTTATAATCACCTGAACGATTTTCAGAATAAGTTACACCGTCGATTTGAATTTCTTCACATTGTCTTAATGAAGTCAATGGTAATGCTTTTGCTGTTTTTGAATCAATAACCAATTTTGAAACTCTTAATTCTTTTGGTAATTGATCAACTTTTGAGCTTCTGATATTTAAGTAATTTGTTTTAATATCAGAATTTGATTTAAGAAGAACATTGCTTTTTTCCATATTTAAGCTTTCTGTCCAAACATGGGCAGGTAATTTTTTAATTTTAGCACCTGACATATCAACACTTTGAGCATCAATCGGTCTTTCAATATTCTTAATTTCTGCTCCTGACATGTTTAAATTACCGCTTACCCAACCGATTGATAATTTGTCGATTGTACATTTAGAAATGTTCAAATTCCCTTCTACATGGTCTAGTTCCAATTTTTTGATTGTGCAGCCTGACAAATCCAAATCGCCACCGCTGTAATTGCTGATTAACTGTTCAAAATCCTTTTTCATAAGTATCCTCCTTGATTTGTATAGGAAAAATATATCTAAAATTTTTTAAGCATACATCCACTAAATAAATGTTTTTTATTTAAAATTTCTACTAAATTTTCACGAAAAATTATTTATTATATAATAACTTTGTACATATTATTTATATAACTAAAGAGATATTACTCATTTAAGTAAAATTTTAAACAACATCTAGTATTAAAAGTCATGACAAATTTTTACATTAACTTAAATATTTTAAGCAATTTATTTGCCTTAATTAGAGATAAATAAATCGTTATACTATCCTTGGAGGCATGATTTTATGAATATCAAGCAATTGCTGGGAGCAAAAATAAAAAGCTTACGTAAAAAGAAAAAAATATCTCAAGAACATTTTTCTGAACTTTTAAACATGAATCCCCGTCAAATTGTGAGAATTGAAAATGGAGAAAGTTTTCCTACAGCAGAAAATCTGGAAAAAATAGCCGATGCACTGGGAATTACCGTTCAAGAATTATTTTATAACGATTGTTTTATGCCTGATGAAATATTAAAAGAAAAAATCGCTCACCGCATAGAAGACATGGACAGTGAACGATTAAGAATGCTTTACTTAATGGTTTCAAATCTATAATTACCAAGGATAATCATCTTTTATCTGCCATCCGTCAACAAATATCAAAGTTCCGCAGTAGATTGAGCCAAAACCGTTTCCATCTGCGGCTTTATCTAAGCATAACTCCTTAAGTCTATCTCTTTTCCAACTAGAGCCAATAAGTGACAATTTTTTTGAAGATGTTAATTCAAATTGAAAAAGAAAAAAATCCCTACCCACAATATTTGGTTCCTGTTTTCCATTAATATCGACAAAAATAATAGGCAGAGTATAAGTATTTAAAGAGCTATTACCGTTATAATCAAAAAACAACGTTACACCATTTGGGAGTTCTGCGATATATTTGTTTACAGTATATCCCATATAAATAGCCCCGCTTTTTACTTTATAATTTGGATAACCCAAAGTTTTTAATTGAGCCAGAACCGGCGGATGAGCGAGTTTTAAATGCGGGATAAAATACTTATCTGCAAAAGCCTTCGCATACTCAACCCCCATAGTAGGATTTTCAGAATCCTTATCTATACCTACAGAAACATCCCAATTTATAATATCACCATATTGAGCTTGCGATGCTAAAACAGCCTGTTGAAGAAGTGTATATGTTTGTTTTAAACGCTCAACCGTAATATTTTTTTGGTATTTACCAATAACAACAGGTAAAGTCAAAGCTGCGACTATACCGATAATACCAAGAGTAATTAAGGACTCAGCTAACGTAAAACCCTTACTATGCTTGGAGTTAGGAAGCCCCCCCCCCCGAAATACGCATCCTTACTAAATTTTCCATAGATTTTCTCCTTTTCAGTTATTACTTGACAATATTTTTAAAGTTTCTTTTAAAATTTCTTCAGCAGATGAATTTTCATTCAATAGCAATAAAGCTTTAGACATAGCAGATTTAATTTCCTCACGCTCATAACCTAATGAAGATAAAACAGTCTGAGCATCATCCATAGCCTGAGAACTCTGTTTTTTGGCAGACTTAATTTCAATAGGTTCATCCTGTTTAAAACTCATTAACTTATCTTTTAATTCCAAAATAATTTTTTGAGCCAGCTTCGGCCCTACACCCTTTGCTCTTGTAAGTTCCTTATAATCACCTTGGATGACAAACCCTATTAATTCCGAACACTGAAACTCATCTAGCAATGTTAAAGCCATTTTGCTGCCAACACCTGATACGGATGTAAGAATATTAAAAATATCCCGTTCCTCTTTATGCAAAAATCCGCATAAACTCATTTTATCCTCTCTGTGTAATAATACCGTATATACTTTTATCTCTGTACCATTTTCTTCAAGCGATGAAAAATCTCTTGCTGTCACTTCTAAAAGATAACCGATACCTGATACTTCAACTGTCAAATATGTACCTTTCGAAGAATGACTTTTAGCAGATAGTATACCTTTCACGTAATCATACATAAAATTAACCCCTAACCTTTAAGCGAAGCTTTTATTTCAGATACAGCATGCTCTAAATCTTTATTCATTTTAATTTCATCTTTTATTTTTTCATAAGAATAAAGCATAGTTGTATGCTTTTTATTGAAAAACTCTGCGATATTTTCAAAACTTTTTTCAGTAATTTCTCTTGATAAATACACCGCAATATGTCTTGCAGAAGAAATTTTTTGACTTCTTGCTGAGCTTTTGAAATCAGAAATCGTTACCCCATAATAATCAGCCGTAGATTTTGCAACATCCTCAATAGAAATCGCTTTACGCAAGCTTTCACAATTCAAGACTTTTTTTGCAAATTCCAAAGTAACTTGAGTTTGTTCAATTGATGCATAAGCCGTGACTTTATTGAAAGCACCCTCTAATTCACGTACATTATTTACAAAATTATTTGCTATATATTCATAAACACTAAAATCAGCCTCTAATGAAATTTGATTAGCAAGATTTTGTAAAATTGCGACTCTAGTCTCAAAATCAGGAGGAGTAATATCAGTTACAATTCCCATCTCAAAACGGGTTCTTAACCTGTCTGGAAGTGTTGGTATATCCTTAGGAAGACGGTCTGATGTAATAACAATTTGTTTATTTCTATTCAGCAAATCATCAAATGTATGGAAAACTGCCGTCATGGTTTGAGTTTTAGATTCCAAGAACTGAATATCATCCATTAATAAAACGTCAATATTACGATATTTATCTCTAAACTCCGCATCAGCAGACTTTTTACCGCGTGATTTCTGCATAGGATTTATGGAATTAATAAAATCAGTAACATACTCTTCTGTTTTAACATAACGGACTTTTAAATTAGGTTTGTTAAAAATTATATAATGACCTATAGCCTGCATAAGGTGAGTTTTTCCCAAACCAGAACCTCCATAAATAAACAATGGATTATATTTTTTAGCAGGATTTTGAGCTACAGAATAAGCCAGAGCATGAGCGAAACGACTATTTTCTCCGACAACAAAATTCTCAAATTTGAATTTTAAATTCAAATTAGCAAAAGATTGCATTTGAGAAAGGTTTTCCATAGCCTTACTTTCAGGAGTTTCTTCTTGAATTATAGAACGAGGTTTTTTACTTTCTCTTGTTTTTTCCTTACGCTTCTCAATTTCATATTTTTTTGCTAAATCATCATCATAAGTAATTGTAATTTCAACATCTTGACCTAAAACTTTTTGAAAAGCTTCATTAAGCTTATTAAAATAAGTTTGTCTGACAATCTGCACAGCAAGAGCATGAACAGTAATAAGGGAAAATGTATTATGTTCAAAACCTGCTGCATCCATTGTATCAATCCAAGTATAAAATGCATGATCAGGAATTGTCATTCTTAATTCAGCTTTTACTTCACTCCAAATTTTTTTAGCTTCCAAAATATCCATACAAATATTTTACTATAAAAATACATAATATATGTTATTTCTATGTTCATTTCTTTCTCTTTTATTGCGAAACAAAAAAGAAAAAGTGAACCAACTGACAACTAAAAACCTAAGTGAGGCCATTTTGCAAGTTTCAAGCAAAAACTTTCAACTGCAAAAGAAGGCAAAAAGAAAAACTCGCTGTTTTCTCAGCAATGCCATTCAGGCATTGCAAGACCAAATTGCTGTTAGTGAAAGGAAAAAGCTTTTCACCTCTTTGCTCGCTATTGTGCTTCGCACACGCTTGCTAAAAGATTTGCCGAACGTGCACAATTTATTGTGCAATAGTGAGGCTTGAACAGTTAAATGCTTTAGCATTTAACTACAGCCATTTGATTTTTGCATCGCTTTGCGATGCTGTGAATACAGCGTTTTTCTCTTTCTTTGGTTCATTTCTTTCTCTTTTACCCGCAATAAAAGAGAAAGAAATGAACATCCCTATAACATATATTATGTTGACAAACTGCAAATAATCATTATGAATATAACAAAGTCATATAAACAGATGATTTATATAAAAAAAATTACGTCATCATGATAATGTAACCGTCTGTAAAATATGAATAAGGTTAATCAGAGGTAGTAAAAATGATAATCAACGGTGGTATTTCATACCTTGAAAAAGGTATAAAAACATCAATAAGAGCAATGCAGGTTCAAAGTGAACTTCTTGCAATGTCCAATGAAAACGTAAACGGTTTTGACAAAGTCGGATATCAACGAAAAGAATCCGTCGTATCATCATTTACTGAATTTCTTGGCGTCAATGGTCTATCACAGACAACTGATGATAAAATCGGACGTATATCAATGTCAGACAACCCGCTTGATTTAGCTATCGCTACCAAAGGTTATTTCCAAACCAGAAGCGACGAAGGTGTTAAATTAACCCGTGACGGGCGTTTTAAAATCGACAAAAACGGCAACTTACTAACTCTTGAAGATCATCAGGTACTATCAAATGCAGGTGTACCAATCCAACTACACATAATACCCGATGATTTAAAAAAAATTAAAATTGATGATAGCGGTTTCATAAGCGTGTACAACGAAAAAACAAGAAAAATGGAAGGCGTAGCAACAATAGGAGTTGTAGATGCCAACGGATTACTTGTTATGGAGCCTAAAGTTAAACAAGGATACAACGAATATTCAAACGTATCTTTACAAAATGAATTTATAGGAATGATGCCTATCATCAGAAACTTTGAAGCTAACAGACAAGTGTTTATGATACAAAACCAAAACTTACAAAAAGTAATAAACCAACTGGGATCAGCATCATAGATAAAGGATTAGAATTATGAACAACTTACAGGGAATTATCAGAAAAAGCGTTAATAACGTAACAAACCAATGGGAAAAATTGGGTTACGTAGCTAATTCACTTGCAAACTACAACACCCACGGTTATAAAGCAGTAAGATTTGAACAAATGCTTCAAGAAGACGGATACTTGACTGGAGCTATCAGAACAGACTATAAACAAGGTTCAGTTCAAATCACAAGCAATCCTTTTGATGTGGCTGTAGTCGGAGCAGGTTTCATACCTGTATTTTCTCCGCATGGAGAAGTAGCTTACACAAGAGATGGTTCTTTCAAACAAGGTAAAGACGGATACCTAATGACAAACGATGATTGGATTGTCGGAAACGGTATAAAAATTCCGTCAAATTGTTATAAATTTGAAATTAAACCGAATGGTGATGTATTAGCATTTGATGGAGCACAAGCAAAAGGTAAAAATATCGGAAAAATTCCGCTTGTAAGATTTGATAACCCTGAAGGACTTGAACAGGGTGATATGAACAAAATGCGTCCTACTGAAGAATCAGGGGAAGCAATACTTGTCAAAGATCATGAATGCTTTGCACAAAACAACTTAGAAAACTCAAACATAAATATTTACGATGCCGTAAATGATATGTTACGACTAAATGCCTCAATGCTTGCAAGCACAAGAATGATGAAAGTCGTAGATGATATGTACAACAAAGCAATTAACATCAGAGAATAATAACGAAAGGAAATAGAAATGTTTTCACCAACATCGGGTGTCGGAAAAGTTGAATTAATGCTGGATTTGATATCACAAAGACAAGTAGCTTTGGGTTCAAATCTTGCTAACATGGATACTCCAGGTTATGTAAGAAGAGACATAGATTTCCAAGAATATCTAGGCTCAATGGATAGCCCTCTTGAGACAAAATTATCTCAAAGGCTTGGACCATCAGCAATTATTTCCAAACGTTACGGGGAAGAAATTCGTCCCGATAAAGAATTGCTTGAACTTCAAAACAACGCTATTCTTTATACAATGGCAACAAGAAGAATGTCAAACATAATTACGGAAATGAAAACCGTAATAAATGTAGGTAAATAGGTAAATTAACAGGAGCAATAATTATGGGTATACTGGAATCAATGAACATAGGAGGACGAGCTCTAAGAACACACGGTCTGCGTCTTGATGTTCACTCAAAAAACATTGCAAACGTCGATACGCCTAATTATGTAAGACGTATTCCTGTTTTGAATGCTACAGAAGATATTTCATTCCACGGATTAATGAATGAAATGAAAGAAGATGTATTCGGCGTCGGAACATTACCGTTTTTACAAGGCGGAGTTGTATTTAACGGTTGTGTTGAAGACCCGACTTTAGGGGAAAAAATATATAAACCGGGACACCCGGATGCGGATGAAAACGGTTATATCAGAGCATCTAACGTAAACCCGATGGTAGAAATGGCAGATGCAATTTTAGCTCAAAGAGCTTACGAAGCAAACCTTGCTTTAGTAAGCATTACAAAATCCATGGCTCTTAAAGCCGTTGAAATAGGAAGATAGCTTTATTTTAGCAAATAATTAATTAATTTATGAACAAAAATGATTTAATACAAATGTGTTTAATTACAAAAGATGCGATTGAGACTTACCCATTCAAAGACAAAACTTACGACGAATATGCGGTAATAAGACACAAGAGTAATAATAAATGGTTTGCACTTGTTTTTTATCTTGAAGGAAAATTATGTTTGAATTTAAAATGCAAACCTTTAGATGGTGCAATTTTAAGAGATAACTATGAATTCATAACCCCAGCTTGGCATATGAATAAAGCACATTGGATAAAAGTTGAAATAGAAAAATGCCCATTGGATTTACTAAAGAATCTTATTAAAAACAGTTTTGAACTAACGAAAAAGAAATCTTACAAATAATTAGTATCATGGGTTTTTAAGTATTAAGATTATTTTGTCAAATTTTAGTAATTAAAATACTCAAAAATTTATCACTTTTCTTCAGTAAACTCCAGATGGAAAAATGTAATTTAGCGACTAACTTTTGCACTAAGAAACAGCTTTTTACTCATATTTATATTTAATTCTTTTGGCAAATCGCAATACAACTCATCAGATTGCGATAGAGTAACAATAAAAACTTGATTTTTTGAAAAAATCCTGAGCTGACAAAGTGTAACCCCTCGTACAACTCCTCCTTTTTCAATATCGATATTATCGATTATTTCAAAAGGTAAAACATTAATCTGATTTTTACTATCAAAAAGAATTATTTGTTTAGTTTCATGATTTATAGAAATTGCTTTGTACTTATTTTTACTAATTTTAATTATTGTCGTCAAAATATATATCCAAAAAAAGGTCAAAAGAGTTCCCAGCAGAACAGTAACTAAAACCTGATATAATTGCTAATTAAAAGTTTGCAAAAATACTTGGAAAGCAGCTATTGGAATATAAGTAATAACGATTAATACTAAAACAATCATTATCTTATCGTAAATATTCAAACTATATTTTTTCATAAATCAATGCTCTAATACTAATATTCTTTATTATAAAGCAATTTGAGCAAAAAGTACAATAGTTTTTATAGTGTAAATCAACATTTTTTATCATGTCGAGAAACTCCAGACTCTGGAACCCTCAAGTAATATATATCACAAACAAGTTGCATGAATAACCTCTGCGTTGAACTGATTTCACTAATGAAACAATCCACTCAAGAATACTATAATATGAAAATTATTTTTGGGTTAGACAGTGTCTAACCAACTCTCTATGTATTTTCTTTATTCAAAATATTATTAATTATGAGTAGAATCAAATATACAACTAACGTTATTAAAATGGGATAGAATGATAACACATAAGTAATCAGCATTAAACCCAGTAGTATTTTCCCTAATAAACATATAAATTTATTTTCGTAAATTTTATATTCTTTTTCAAAAAAATATAATGTTAATACCCTATTTTTGTTATATATAACGAATAAATAATATGCTAGTGGTATTGCAAAAACATATATTGAAATCAGCATAACTAACAATGGTACAATCCAACCTACCATTCCCCAATTTTCGTCAACGAATACATAAGCATAACTTAACATAAATGACACTACAACACTAAGCAAACTCCAAAAAGCATACATTTG
>CASDPF010000021.1 GCA_949282215.1 uncultured bacterium
GACCTCCGATTGAAATTAAAAGAGCTGAGAAACAAGCCGTGCCAAGTGACACGGTGAATTTTCGTATAGAAAATGTTAAAATAGAAATTAGTATATAAACGGAGGACTTATGAAGAAGAAAAATGCTTTTACATTGGCAGAAGTGCTAATTACATTAGGAGTAATCGGAATAGTCGCAGCGATAACACTACCCGTATTAAATCAGGCTATAAACAAGAAAGTACGAGCAGAGCAGATACGAACAGTGAAGTACAAATTTACGAAAGCAACGGAAAAGATGGCATACTTAGGCTTAATTGGCCCGTATGACAGTACGGCAGCATTTGTGGCAGAATTGCAAAAGCATTTGAAAATCGCAAAGGTTTGTACATCTTCCAACTTACGTTCTTGCTGGCCTTATGATAAGATAACGTTACTTGACGGGAAAGAATATGAAGTAGAAAAACTACAAACGGGTAAACAGTTTCAAATGAAAAACAGTGATAGTGCAGATTATAGCAGTCCAAATGTAGGTATAATAACAGCAGACGGAACGCCAATGATACTATCCTACAATACCAAATGTGAAGCATTGGATCCAATGAAGACTTATGGCTGGACAACAGAGGATAACAAACCCGTATCAAATGCGACCTCAAACTGTATAGCAGCAGTATTTGAAATAAACGGGAGTAAGAAACCGAATAAACAAAATGAGGATGTAGCATTATTCAATGCAAATGGTCTTGGTTCAAACTGTGCAATAGAGTTAGATAATGGTAAATGTTTTACCGCGGCATTTACGCCAACCCCAATGACGAAAGCAGAATGTGAAGCACAAAAAAGCGAGCTTGGAATAAAAGAATGCTATTATGAACAAGATTATTGGGCAGGTGCAGTGAAACAATGTGGGGGTGTAGGTAATATGCCTAAAATGGCAGATTTAGCAAAAATAGCGAGTGCAATATACAAGGGAAATCCAACAGTAGGGGGAAATCAAAATAATTACAACTTAACATACGAATCAGGAACTGCGACCTCATTAGGTCTTCCAGAACCCAGCTTCTGGTTGTGGTCGGGTGAGGAGTCTTCGAATTACATCGCAATCAATCGGGGCTTCAACCCTACTTTTACATACTACAACTATGACTACCGTGATAGTGCAAGACAGGCGATTTGTCTAGGTGATTAATTATTTAATCATTCAGTCATTTAGCACACCGTTTTTTCGGGACTATATAATAACAAGAAAAACCGCCGATTTGGCGGTTTTTCTCTAAGGTCGACGAACTGACTATGGCGGTTGAGCCGCTACTTCTGAAAACTAAGTTTTCAGAAGACATTTGGTCAATGTTTATTCACTACAGCCAAATGCGATAGTAACGTGTTCTCTCGGGTTAACTGCGGATATTTTGTATCCTTTAGGGTCAACAAGGTAAGCAAATTCGTCGCCTGTAGTTTGGAACAAGCCTGTAACACCAGATACGGCAGTTCTTGTAACGTCAACCGGTGCTTTAACTGTTTCCCATAATCCGTCACCAAGGTTACGTGCTGCTGCACCGAATTTTCCTTGGAATACGTGTCCTAACATATAACCTGCGTCATTTGAGATATTTTCTGCAGCGTTACCTACGTTAGCAATTGCACCACCGACGGTTCTACCTGTAATACCGATTAAAGAACCAGCCCATGTGAATGGCATTTCAACAAGTCTTGCGACTGGGTTAACTTGTTTTGATTTATTAACTTGTGCTTGAAGAATTTGTTTTGGTAGATTTGTTTTGCAATCACCGTTTTTGATAGAAGTGAATGAAAGTTTCAATGCACCTTTATCACAGCCTGATGGTCTGATTACTTCTACAACCTGACCTGTTACTGTTGAACCGCAAGGGTAAGTTACACCGTTAATTGTGATATCTTCAAGAGTGTTAGCTCTGAAGTATTGACCTACGTGTGATGATTTTGCTGTTAATTGGTCAATCATAGCTACTTTTAATGTAGGGATTTTAACGATTTCTTCGTTTTCAACAAATGCATTTTTTGTTACAGGGCAAGCAGGGCAGATGTTGTTAGCAGTTTTAGGGTTTGTATCATAACCTAATGCTACACGAACTGTTTGCATCATAGATGCTACTTCTGCACGGGATGCTTCTCTGTTAGGCATAATCATATTTGGATTAGGCATATCTTTTAAAGCACCATTTTCCAAAGATTTTGCAACAGGGATTCTTGCCCAATCTGGTACAGTGTTTCCGTCTGCGTATTTGCTTAAGATTTCATCTGCTTTACATTTGTCAATGTCGCAAGTCATACCTTTAGCAATTGTTGTTAGAGCTTCAACCCTTGTTACAGGATGATTTGGTTCAAATTTACCGTTAGGATATCCTGCAAGTAAGTCTTCATCTACAGCTTTTGCAATCGCAGCGTTAGCCCAGTTGTTCAAAGGTACATCTTTGAAAAGGTTTGCTTGCGGAGTACCACAGTCATCAAGATTGAAACCTTTTACTAACATTGTTGCAAATTCTGCACGAGAGATGTTTCTGTTTGGTTTAAACATACCGTCAGGGTAACCGACTACAACATCATTGATAGCTAATTTGTCAATGTCACATGCTGCCCAATATCCTTGAGGTACGTCAGGGAATGAGCATGATGTTGTTGCTGGAGCTGCACCGCCTAAGGGACAGCCGCCTTCTTTTATTTCATAAGGAACCAGTGTCTTTTTAATTGCATCCATAGAATTTTCTGTTTGAATATCTATAGGGCAATTATTACCGTCCATTAATCTTTCATTTCTTTCGATAGGAATACCGTTATGTCTTGTTGGTGCTTCGTTAAGACAAGGTAATTGTGCTGCTGCACCCGTTACTTGACCTTGTGATGATACGGTTACACCATTAATTGCGGACTGCATAACATTAGGTGCACCTAAAAGTGCTGAATCTGCTGTAAAAATTGAGCTTGCAGGTTTACCTACGTAGTTATTTGTTCCGTAAATTGCATTAGGATAACCGTAGACTTGTTTCATATCTTGTCTGTCAGGTTTTCCTGTACCAGGACAAACTGCACAAGCCGGTTCTGCCGGTTCATCACAGCTGATTTCATCCGGACATCCGCAATCAGATTTTTTTGCTTGTTCGCAAGGATCGCAAGGCTTTTCGCAAGGATCAGCTTTTTTGCAATCACAATCATCAAATGCTTTTTGACATTTGTCGCATTTTGGTGCAGGATCACACGGACAAGCCGGACCTGTTACAACCGGTAATGGTTCTGCACATGGTGCCGGAGTTTCCGGCTGTGCACACGGACAAGCTGCCATTGCAGAAGTCAAGGAACACGTTGCTATTCCAACGGCAATTGCAGCTGCCACAGTAAGTTTTTTAATTGTCATTTTTACCTCCTTGTGTTATAGGTTTTTGCTTTGAAAAACCTGAAAAAAGTTTTTAAAAAACAAACTTATACTTGATTATGTACTTTATTTATTTTCAGAAACATTACCATAAGCGGTTATTCTGTCGGGCTATTTGGTTAAAAGGTTTCCTTAATGTCTGTTATTGACTTTATTTCAGCATTTAAGTATCATGAACTTAAAGCATTTGTGAGGAAGTTTTGTTTATGTTTAAGAAATTAATATGTACACTTTTATTGTTGACATTATTTGTCTGCGGTTGCGGAAAAAGCAATCCGAAAGATGATTTAGAAACGATTACCGAAAGAGGTAAGCTTATTGTCGGAGTAAGAGATGATACAAAACCATTTGGGTATCGTGACATAAACGGAACTTTACAAGGATATGACATTGATTTGGCAAAATATATAGCTAAAGATGTTTTAGGAAATGAAGATGCAGTTGAATTTATTCCTGTAAATGCATCAAATCGAATATCAAAACTTAATGCAAGAGATGTAGATATTGTAATTGCTACAATGTCGATTACAGAGCAAAGGCAATTAGTAGTGGACTTTTCTGTTGCATATCATGTTGCCGGTCAGGCTATACTTGTTAAACAAGGCAGTGATATTACATCTTTAAGACAATTGAATAACAGAAAAGTAATTATTATTTATGGTTCTACAGGTGAAATGAGCATAAGAAGAAATGTGCCTGATGCAACTATAATAGGTTATAGAAGCTATATTGACGGTTTTAATGCTTTAAAAAACGGTGAGGCTGATGCAATGATTGCTGATGATACTATTTTATTAAATCTTGCACTGGATGATGAAAGTGTAAAAATCCTGCCAAAACGATATTCCAGAGAGCCTTATGCTGTTGCTTTCAGGAGAGGCGGCGGAGCTGATAAATTAAGAGAAAGAGTTAATTTTTTAATTAACAATTTGCTTGTGACAGGGCAGTTAGAAAAAATGCAAAAAAAATGGGGTATAAGATAAAGTGAAGAAAAATATATTTTTATTAATAATTAGTATAATTTTGTTTGTAACAGGAACAGTTTTTGCACTTATGCCAAAACTTACTTTAAAATGTGATGGGCAAAATTGCGTTATGTATAGAAATTATTTTGGGCAAATTATTCGTGCCAAGTATAAATTTGCATATCGTGATGTTCAAAGATGTGAAGTCCATCCTGTACATGTATTTGATGAAAAAGGACAAAAAGTTATTAAAACTTTTGCATTAAGATTAATCGGTGATAATATAGAGTACGAGCCTGAATGGGTTAAGAATGATGCTGAAAAACTGTCAAGTATATGTTGGGATTTTGCTAAACAAAAACCAATAAGATATTCTGACAGTGGAATTTTGGCAATGATGAAAAATTTATGGGCTATATTTTTCCTTATCGGCGGCGGATTAATATTATTAATGATAAAGCAAAAATCAAAAGATTAATTAGCTTCCTTTAATACTACAATAGTTTGTTCAATTTCATCTTTTAGATATTGGAGTTGTTCATTTATATTGTTTTCATTATAAATATGGCCTGTGCCTCCATAGGCAAGATATGGGCTGTATTTTTCGGCTTCTGTTCTCAATTGTGCAACGGTATTTGCATGTAAGCTTAATTCCATTAATCGTTGAAATGAAACATAGCTGCTTTCCGGTTTCCCTTCATATTTATCGCGGAAATAGTCTGCGTTTTTTGTGAAAAAATATACTCTTGAGGCAAAAAGTTGGACATTCTCATTTGCTTCAATTGAATCATAGATTTTTTCAAGCATATCTATAAATTCTGTAATATCGTTTAGATAAGGTGAACTTTTATCTTGTTTTAAAATAATGTTAACGAAAGCGGGATTATCTCTGGGTACAGGTTTTAATTCATTTTCTGAGTTAAATTTTTTAGTTTTTTCAAAAGTTGGTTTTACTTGAGTAGGTTCTGAAGCATGGAAACTTTTGGTTACATCAGGTAATGTTCCGACATAACCCTGATTTTCATACAAGTCCTGATTTTTGTAATTGAAAAATGCAAAGGCTGGAGAATTTATTAGTGAAAATAATAAGCAAATAGTCCATATCTTCTTCATACAATGATTATAATGTTTTATTTAGAAAAATCATCATTTATAATATTGAGATTATTTGATATTAGCCTAAAACTTATTCCGAAACCCATTTTTTAGCGTCAAATTTTAAATCTTTAACATTTATTTTTAAAGAATCTAAATAAGGCTTAAATTTTACCAGCAGTTGCGTTTTTTTTAACATTAATTCCTGAGCCACAATATTATTTTCGCAGGCTATAACCATAATCCCTCCTCCTAACATGGAATATGGTTTTGATTTTGATGCAAATTTTGCACCTGCTACTTTTCCCCAAAATTTATATAAATTATTACGTGTCATTGCTTTTTTGATTTCTTTTTTCTCAAGCAACTCCGCAACAATTTCTCCTGTTTGAACAAAGTCTGTGTATAGGATTTTCTTCAAGTTTTGCACTCCCGATTATTTGTGCTAATATAATAAAATGGATTGTAGTCAATTAAATGATATCATAAAATCTTCCAAAAACATACTCATTATATCGCACCTCAATCCCGATGGCGACACATTAGGTTCTATGTGCGGATTGTATTCAGCGGTAAAAGATAATTTTAAAAAAAGTGCAGATATGCTTCTTTTATCTAAGCTGCCTGTTTTGTATGAATTTTTGCCTTATATACAAGAAGCAAAACATATTGACGATTACGATAAATCAAGAGAGTATGATTTAGTAATTGATGTTGATGTCGCAGCTTATGACAGAATGTGTGAGGCTGCTATTCTTTTTGAAAAAGCTAAGTATACAGTTAATATCGACCACCATAAAACTAATAATTCTTATGCAAACTTGAATTTTGTATCTCCTGAGGCAAGTTCTACCGGTGAAGTCTTATTTGGATTAATGAAAAAAATGGGTTGGAAGATTTCTTTAAATACTGCAAATGCTCTTTATACTGCAATTTTAACTGATACAGGATCTTTCAGATTTGATAATACCGGTGCAAAAGCATTTCAGTATGCCTCAGAAATGGTTGAAATTGGCGTAAAACCTTCAGAAGTTTATAAAAATTGTTATGAAAGCAATTCTAAAGAGTTAGTGCAGTTTCAGGCATATTGTTTGAGTAAGGCTATTTTTGAAAATAACAATAAAATTGCTTATACGCTTATTTATAAAAAAGATACTGAAAAGTTTAATGTTGGTGACGATTGTACAGAAGGGTTAGCGGAAAATTTAAGAGCTATTGTGACAACAGATGTGGCGTTTATTGTAAAGCAAATTGGTGTCAATATTTCAAAAATATCTATGAGAAGTAAAGTTGTTGATGTTGCTGAAATTTGTTCAGTATTCGGAGGCGGAGGACATCAGCAGGCTGCAGGGTGTGTAATTAAAAGTAACCCTGAAGATGCAGCAAAAAAGATATTGGAAGAGATTAGAAAACGGAATGTATGGCAGGAAAATTAAAGGAAAAATTTAATAGTTTCTTTGAAGCTTTAAAGCGTTTGGTTATTTCCATAATTGAAAATGATTTTTATGGAATGGCTGCTGAAATGGGTTTTATGTCTGTTATAGGAATTTTTCCTTTTATGCTTTTTTTGACTGCAGTATTTGGATGGATGGGAAATAAAGCTTTAATGGATCCTATTTTGATTTTCCTTTCACGTTTTATGCCTGATCAAGCGATTGAGCTTATTATTACGGTTTTATCCGAAGCGATGATTTTTTCTCACGGTCGTTTGATGGCGGTAATCGGTATTTGTGTTACTCTTGTCCTGTCTACTAATGCGATGGCGGTTGTTTTGAAAGGATTAAACCGAGCTTATAAAGTTGAAGAAACTCGAAACTTTGTCTATACTAGAGCTTTGGCATTGTTAATGGTATTTGTTGATACGATGGTTTTGTTTCTTACAATCAACCTGATAATTTTCGGAAAAGTTATTATTAACTTCCTTATCACACATTTCCATATGTCAAAGGCTGTTGCTATTACGTTACTTACGCTAAGATGGCCGGTTGCTTTTGCTGCGTTATTCTTGATGGCATTTTTAAGTTATTATATTCTGCCTGATTTGAGAGGGAATGAAAAATTTAAGAGAAAAAGTGCAATTCCTGGGACTTTTTTCTTTACTACATTTTGGCTTGTCGGTTCGTGGGGATTTTCGATTTACGTTAATAATCTAAGAACTTATAATATGGTATATGGTACTATTGGAGCATTTGCCGTATTGATGGTGTGGCTGTATTATACATCGGTACTTATTCTTATCGGTGGGGAAATTAATTCGCAGGTATATAACAAGCTGAATGAAAAAGCCAGAGAAATCCAATCTGATCTTGATGCATTGAAGAAATTTTCTTAAATTTTAGTTTGACAATTACACCTTAAATGGCTATAATGGCTTTATGACTAAAATAATTAACGTAATAAAAGGGACAAAAGACATTTTACCTCAGGATGTAGAAGCTTGGCACAGACTAGAAGAAAAAGCTCTGGAAGTTTTTACAAAATACGGTTACAAAGAAATAAGAACTCCGATATTTGAAGCTACTGAACTTTTTGCAAGAGGTGTCGGGGATACTACCGATATCGTAAATAAAGAGATGTATACCTTTGAAAAAAGCGAGCGTTCTTTGACACTCCGTCCTGAAAATACTGCAGGGGTTGTTCGTTCTTTTATTGAAAACGGAATGGCAAGACTTTCCGCTCCTGTAAAATTGTGGTACAAAGGCCCTATGTTTCGTTATGAACGTCCTCAAGCAGGTCGTCAAAGACAATTCCACCAAGTCGGCGTTGAAATGTTTGGTATAAAACAGCCTACTGCCGATGCTGAGGTAATTTTGCTTGCTGTGAATTATCTAAAATCTCTCGGACTAAACGATTTGGAAGTTGAGATTAATTCACTCGGTTGCCCCGCTTGTCGTGAGGTTTACAAAGCAAAAATAAAAGAAGTTTTGAAACCTGAATTTGAAAATCTTTGTGAAGATTGTCAAAACAGATATGAAAAAAATCCTTTGCGTCTGTTAGATTGTAAAGTAGAATCTTGTAAAGAGATTTTTGCTAAACCTGAAATACAAAAAGTTATTCAATCTGATTTTATTTGCGAAGAATGTGCAGAACATTATAGTGAATTAAAGTCTTATTTGGATAAAATGAATGTTAAATATGTAGAAAATAAACTGCTTGTAAGAGGTTTGGATTATTATAACAGAACAGTTTTTGAAATAAAATCAAACAATCTCGGTTCTCAAAACGCCGTATGCGGCGGAGGTCGTTATGACAGTTTGGTTAGAAACCTTGGCGGGGAGGATACTCCTGCTGTAGGCTGGGCTATGGGTATGGAAAGATTAAATTCACTTCTTCCTCCTGTGGAACCGAAAAAGCTTGATGCTTATATTGTATCAAATTCTCCTGCCGAAGCTTTTGCTTTTGCTGAAGAACTTCGTGCCGCAGGTAAATGTGTAGAATTCGATCTTACAAATAAAAAATTTACTAAACAGTTAGAAAAGGCAGGAAAAGTTTCTGATTTTGCACTGATTCTCGGTGAAGATGAAATAAAATCCAATAAGGTGTCGGTGAAAGATTTAAGAACTTCGCAGCAGGTAACTGTCAATCGCAATGAAGTCTTAAATCAAATCTAAAGGGGTTATAGTATTATGCCAAGTCAGGTTAATGAAGTAATAAAGCTGTTATCAAACGCTTTTAGAAGAACTTTCGAAGATTACAAAGGGCTTTATCTTTTTGGTGCTTATCTTGATGGTAAAGATCATGAAGATGAGGATATTGAGATTGTAGCGTTATTTGAAATCGAAGATAAGTCGAAAAGAGAACAAATTTGGCCTATTGTAGGAAAAATTGAAACTCAATTGGATGTATGTATTGATCTTTATCCATACACTCAGAAACAATTTGAAGAAGATGAAGAAATTTATAATGAGGTAATGGAAGAAGGTTTGTTTTTTAATCCTTTGGGGATTATGGAAGATAAGTAAAACTGCTATTATGTAATTAAAGAAAGGAAAAAGGATGGACAAAGTTACTATTCGTTCAGACAGAGAAACAGATTACAAATTTATGTACAAAGGTGAAGAAGTTGTACTTGGTGCCGGTAAAATTATTAGTATTGCCGACGGACTTGAACATGTAGTTCTTCCTACCTGTGCTATGAAGATTATGAATAATTTGATTGTTATTAAAGACGATGTAAAATAATTTTTATTAATAAAGACTTTATAAAAAATAGAGATTGAAGGGTTTTCAATCTCTATTTTATTTGTTATAATGAATATGGAGGGGATCATGATTTTAAATGATATTGCATCAGAATTTTCTAAGATTGATTTTGTAAATTCCGTTGTTTTATCGGGATCAAAAACAAATCTTATTAATGATGATATGTCTGATTATGATTTGTATGTTTACTCAAGTAAACCTGTTCCTTTAGATGTAAGAAAAATTATAATTAGTAAATTCAGTAATAAATATACTATCGGTAATACATTTTTTGAAGATGGTGATGATTTATCTATTTTAAACCCTAAAATGTATATTGATATAATGTACCGTAATCTTGATTGGGCTTATAAAGAAATGGATTGGGTATGGAATAAGTATAACGCACGTTTAGGCTATACGACTGCTTTTCTTCATAACCTAAAAACATCTAAGATTTTATTTGACAAAAAATATGAATTTGAAAGAATTGTTGAAGAATTAAATCTAAAATATCCTGAAAAACTTAAACAAAGTATTATAGACAAGAATTATCCAATGCTAAGAAATTTAGAAACTTCGTATTACAAACAAATAGAATTGGCTGTAAAACGTAATGATATTGTAAGCCAAAATCATAGAGTTGCTGCACTTTTAGCCAGTTATTTTGATATTTTGTTTGCATTTAATGAACAGACTCATCCTGGTGAAAAAAAGTTAATTCAATATGCCCAAAAATTCTGTAAGGATTTGCCGAAAGATTTTGAGCAGGATATATCAGCAGTAATTAAACTTGTTGGTAGCTCTCAAATTTTGCCTGCATTAACGAAATTACTTGATGAATTAGATATTGTTATTGGGAAAAAATAAGTTTTTAAGTTTTTTCCAGATTGTTTGTTGGAATATTCCGACATAAGTTGTAATTACCATTGTAAGGACAAAATAAAGATATGTCGTCTGTATAGGATTGTAAATCCAATAAATATCGTGATTTGCCCGTTCTTCAATAGGAATTCCGTTAATCTTTAAAAATATCGCAGTAATTATATACATTACAAGCAAATGATTTGCCATAATATGATATGTCGTTTTCCCCATATAATTAACGAATTTGTTATCTTTGACATAAGGATAGATAATTTTTACAGTAAACAATGATGCCCAAATTCCAGTAAGTGCAGTGATTATTGGAACAATTAACTGATCATCAAACCTTGCCCAGACAAGTACATAACTTAAACCTATGCCATGTTCAGGGTCATAATCCCTGTTAAACATCCAAAGTATTGATTGTAATACAACAACAGCTCCAAACCATTTAAGCGTTAATATATCATATTTTTCTTCAATAAAGTGTTTGTAAAAATAACCTAAATATACAAAGAACATTGAAAACATTGTTCTGATTATAATTAATGCAACCGGTGTGACTGTTATTATTTTAGAAAGCGGAATAGCTGATATTCCAAGAATGGTAAATACAATCAAATGAAAAAATTTGTTATCCTTTATTCCTCGTAAAATTCTGAACATAAACAAGAATGTTATCATTGTCATGAATAATTGAGTCACAAACCATAATGGACAAGAAAGGTCAAATTGATGTCCGTTTAAAAATGGGGTAATAAAAAAGTTTTTTAACGATAATGGCATTCCCCACCATTTCCCCGTTAGTTTTGCAATTAATGCTGTCACGCCAAGATAAAATGTGCTGTATAAAAAATAAGGAAGTAATAAGGATTTTATACGTTTTTCAATAAAGTTAACAACATCGTCAAGATATTTTTCTTTAAACAAATATCCTGAAATAAAGAAAAATAGTGCTAATTGAAATGAGTATGGTGCAAACATTCCAAGCAAAGAGAATTCAAGATGCCCTGATACAACAAGTAATATTGCAAGAGCTTTTAAGACATTAACTTTATTATCAAACATATATAAAAATTTCCTTTCCCTGAAATTTTAACATAAAAAAGCCGCATATCATGCGGTTTAAATGATTAAAAAATCAATATAGAAATTTTAAAATTCCCTTTATGTTTATAATTATTCCTTATATTCTCTTGTCATAATTATATTATTATCTTCATCATAGGCATTTGGACCTATCCAATGTGCAATCAGTTTTCCTGCAGGGGTGAATACGAAAGTTTCTTCTTTAGAAACTCTGAGGCTCATATTCATTAAAAGTCCTGATGGTGTGTATTTATAAGCTTTATAAGGGTATTCGGTAGAGTCTTTTTTCTCCATATAAATTAAAGTGCCATCTTTGGAGTAATACCATACGTATAGCGGAATTGCGTTATACATAACCCCATAGGTTGTATCTGAAAAAAATGCCAGTACTCTGTTTTTTAAATTTGTTGTTGCACTTAGTCTGTATGCTTGGTTTTCTTTGTAGTAATAATCTTTATAAAAAGATTCTGCAAGAGTTTTGTCAAATTTATTGTCAGAATATTTTAATAATTCTTCTCGTGCAGAATTGACATCAAAGCTTACACTGCCTTGAAGAACTTCTGCACTTATGGGTAAATGTAAGAAAATAACTAATAATGTTACTATAATCTTTTTCATATTTTTAATTTAATTATTTTTATTTGATTTGTCAATTTTTACAGGGAACTTAATACATCATCAACATGACCTTTTACTTTAACTTTTCGCCATTCTTTAATGATTTCACCATTTTCGTTAATTAGGAATGTTGAACGGATAATTCCCATATACTTTTTGCCGTACATTGACTTTTCGCCCCAAGCTCCAAAGATTTCTGCTAATTGGTGTTCCGTATCAGAAAGTAATGTAAAATTAAGGCTGTTTTTTTCTTGAAATTTTAAATGACTTTTTATACTATCAGGGCTTACGCCGATTACTTCAACCTTTGAAGTAAGTCTGTTGAAGTTGTCACGAAAATCGCAAGCTTCTTGAGTACAGCCTGAGGTGTTATCTTTCGGATAAAAATATAAAATCACTTTTTTACCTTTATATTCATTTAAGGAAAATTCTTTTTCTATCCCGTCTTTATCAATGCCTTGTAATTTGATGTCTGAATAATTCATAAAACCTCTCCTTTTTTATTTTTATTATAACAACAAAAGACCTGATTGTTCAGGTCTTTTGTGAAAAATTTTATTCAGTTGTCTCTCTTAAGTTAGTACCTCCTATTCTTTAGGTTTTGGTTTTTTGCCTGCAGCCTCAGCTTCAGCTTTAAGTCTTGCCAATTCTGCTTCTGCTTTTGCTTGAGGTAATAATCCGGTCAATTTTTTAGGATTTTTCGGATCTGTTACATCAACAACGTACCAGCCGCCGCCTTCGTATTGGAGTTTGACTTGTAAGTGAGCTACTCTTGCTTTACCTCCGAGGTCTTCAGTTTTAACCTTTGATGGATCATTATTTGGAGCATATTCTTTATCACCTATTTTAACGGTAGGTAATACGAATTTATCTCCGACATAAAGGTTTGTACCAGGTTCATAACCGCTCGCTTCAAGCATTGCTGCAAGAATTTCGTTATATTCTTTAGTACCGACTTTTACTCCATATCGTCCTTCAACGATTGTTTTAGGGTTTTCTTTATATTTAATTTCATGTGTTGGTGCTTCAGTACCTTTTTGTTCTCTAATTTCATAATCATAGTACTCTGCCGGTTTTAGAGGCGGAATTTTGATTGGTTCTATATCCAAATTTGGTTTAGGAATTGGAATTCTTACCGGAGTTGGATCTATAGGTTTTGGAGGGGTCGGAGTTCTTTTTGCAACTTTCTTTCTTGCTTCAATATCAGGTCCGCCGCCATTGTATTTAACATTTTTCATTGTTAATAGACCGCCGATAGCTCCTGTAACAAAGCCCATTGCTGCTGCTTTAAGTGGAACACCCCAGTCAAATTTATGTCTTGCACTTGTTGTTCCGCCGTATTCTTTTTGGGTTTTGTAATCTTGTTCACCTTTATAGGCAACATCACCTTCGACTTGACCTTTTGCAGTATAGTCCTGAGTACCTTGTGCGGTATAATCGGCTGTACCTTTTGCAGTATAGTCTTGAGTACCATGTGCAGTATAGTCCTGAGTACCTTTTGCGGTATAGTCAACAGTACCGTGTGCAGTATAATCTTGGGTACCGCTTGCATTCCAGCCTGCTTGTCCGTTAACTGTGTAATCAGCTGTTCCGTTAGCACTCCAAGGTACATCTTTTACAATAGTTCCGGAATCATCAAGTACGCCGTTCTCCCATTTTTCCCAAGTGAATTCGGATGGAGTAGTACCACTTGCATTCCATGGAACAGAACCGTGATGTGAATAATCAACAGTCCCACTTGCATTCCAGCCTACGACGCCCTTGTGAGTGTAGTCAACAGATCCATTGTGTGTATAATCAACAGATCCATTATGTGTATAATCAACAGATCCATTATGTGTATAATCTACAGATCCATTGTGTGTATAATCTACAGATCCATTGTGTACATAGTCTTTTACAAAGTGTTGTACGCCTTGGAAGCCTACTGTACCTGAAATTGATAAGATACCTGAGTATGCTTTATTAACAACTTTTGTGCATGCAAAACCTTCACCTAAAGCACCTAGTGCAAAACCCATACCGGCACCTTTAAGACCGCTTGTCAATACATGAAGTGCACGTTTTCCTGCAAGTTTGTCTTTTTCTTTGTCAAGACCGCATATATCAGCACATGCACCTTGGAATTTTCTGTCTTTGAATTTTGCTTGAATTTCGTTATAATTAAGTTCTTGTGCAATCTTTGGATTATTTTTCAAGAATTGTGCACGCGTTTCTGGGTTTGCATATTCTGGATATTTTTCAGCAATTTCTTTTTCACGTCTTAGAGTTTCTTTTTCTCTGTTACCTCTTTTACGGTTTTGAATACTTGTCATATAGTCAGCTTTTTCATATCCGTCATCATCAGTTTCATTTTCGTTAGAAATTCTTACGAAAAAGTCTTTAAACTTATCGCTGCTAAAATTGTCGTTTTCATCATAGAACATGTCGGGATATTCATCGACCATTGCTCTCATTTTATCTGTGAGAACTTTGTGATCTGGATTGTTTTTATCATATCCCGGTGCATCTTCACTATAGAAGATTTGTCTTCTGGCAACACGTTCTTCTGCAATTTCTCTGTCGAGTTTTGCTTGTGCCATAGTTTCAATTAATTCTTCTTTATCTTTTGCTTGAGTGTTAATTTCATCTCTTTTTGTATTTTGAAGATTTTCTATCGCTTTTTGTTTTAGTTTTTCAGCTTTTTTAGTATCGCCTTTTGCAATAGCTTCTGATATTTCTTTATCAGCTTCTGCCATATCATGCATTGCAGCATTTAAATATCTGTCTTGCAAGAATTTTGAAGCCATTTTATCAATATCATCATTTCCTATATTTACGGATTCTAATAATGCTTTCCTATGTGCAACCATTCGAATTTGTTCATCTGTAATTGTTGTTCCCGGTCTTACATAGCCTTCATCATCATCTTGTAAGTCAAATTCAGTATTGAAATTTTGTCTTGCAACTTCTTTATCTTGATATTTTTCTAAATATTTGGCATAAGTTTCCGCAAATTTTGCTGTATCTTCAGGGGATGCAAATTCTTTTAAATATCTGTCTGCAAGAGCAACTCTACCATCTGAGGATTCTCTCATTTTTTTCATTGCTTCTTCCATTACATATTTATCTTTTGCATATAATACATCTACGGTATCTTCTTTTAATAATGCTTTATCTTTGTTGTATAATTCAGCATACTCTTTTTTATACTGTTCTAGTTTCTGTTTTTGTAAGGCTGAATTATCTTCCAAAGGAACAGTATTTCTAGCTGCTTTGGCTTTAGCTTCTTGAGCCGTCTGTGATACAACTGTACTTTCAACAGTAAGACCTTTGTCTTTGTTTTCCGTCTTAATTGCATCACCGGATAGTGCACCGGAGGCATCATTTTTTTCAGCCATTACTTGTCTAAATTTGTCTTTTGTAGCTTCATCCCAAGCGTTCCATTGAGCTTGAAATTTCTCTTTTTGGTTCGCACTCATTGCATTCCACTGTTTTTCAGTGAAGCCGAATTGCTTGAAGTCAATTTTTGTTGCACACATAATACATCCTTTCTGCATTTTTGTAGTGGAAAAAATGCAAAGTTTATTTTATACTTCTCTATGTACTTATAAACAATTTTTGTACGGCAAAATTGCATGAAAACTTTAATCAATTTATTATTAAATTTTTGAAATGCAGGAATAGCAAGGGTTTACGGTAGAAAAATAAACTTAACATAAGTTAATATATTATATAAATAGTGTATTTTGGGAATATATATAATACATGTATATGTAAAAGTCAAATTATGAAATTTTGTAAACTTTTACTAAAAAAATGTCAATATTTACCAATTTAAACCGTTTATATATGTATAAAAGAAAATGTATTGTGTTAAGTGCAAAAGATTTGAGGTTTAACATGAAATATAGAAAAGGAAACAAAAAGGCAATAGTTTTAGCTGTAAGTTCATTATTAGCTTTACAACAGGCTGTAATTGCTCCTACATTAGCTTCTACAATTATAGATGCTGGCGGAAATACATTAACTCCTGGCGGAACTACAGGTAACTATGAAATTAGACCTGATGCATTTAAAGATGATATTGGGTTTAAATATTTCCAGAAATTCAACTTGTCTGAAGGCGATATCGCTAATTTCATTTTCAAATGGTATAACAAACAATATGGAACTGACCCTGATTTAAACTTATCACAGGGAGATTTAAGTAAGTTTGTTACTTTTATTGATGGTCAAGCCAGGATTGACGGTATTGTTAATGCACTTAACGGAATTAATGGACAATTAAAAACCGACGGACAATTAGTATTTGTTGCTCCTGGAGGTTTGGTTGTCGGATCAAGCGGTGTATTGAATGTTGGATCTTTATCTGTACTTACCCCGACTCAGGATGCTTTCAATAAATTGAAAGAAGGTATGCCGACTAATATTACTTATGCTGCAGATTCAGGTGCGACTAATAATTCTCAGTTAATTAATAAAACTTGGGATCCAAACAGTGTAACCATCGGTAATGGTACAATCAATATTGACGGTGGTATTATTGCAAGAGGCGATGTTGAGTTAAAAGGCGGTAAAATAGATATTAGCTCAACTGGTAAAGTTTTCGCAGGGGTTGGTAATAATACAGACAGATTTACAAGAGATCCACAAGAATCATCTGAAAACAATGCTTATGCTGCTATTAAATCAAGAGCCGATGCTTTATTTGATGCATTGGTAAAAACTAATAACATGAATACAGGCAATCAGTTTGCAGCATCACACGGCAATATTATAATTACTTCAAACGTTGGTACAAACGTAGATAAAGGCGGTATGTTGAGAACATACAGTGCCGGTGATATTACAATTGATAATACAGGTCTTGACGGTGTAATTATTAACGGTGAAGTTGCTAACTCTAACGGTAATCTTACAATTACCAACGCAGCAGGCAAAATTGCTTCTACAGGCGTTATTAAAAACAATGGTATTATGACCATTCTGAACCATGAAGATGGTACAGGAATTGACTTGGATGGTGAAGTTACTAATAACGGTACAATGAATATTACAAATGAAACAGGAGCTGATGGTTTAATTATCAGAGGTGATGTTACTAACAATACCGGTGCTGCAACTATTACCAACAAGGTAAACAGATTAAATGTAGAATCCAATGCAAATGTTGTATCAAACGGTAAATCTTTATTAATGGATAACTCCGGAGTCAACGGAATGCATATTATGGGTCATGTTGACCAAAATAATAAAGGTACACTTGATTTCAAAGGTACAAATTCAAATATCATAATTGGTGATAATACTGCAAATGATTTTTATGTAACATCTGACGGTGAAACTACTTTCACTGTTAATAACGGAAATCTTTATAACTACGGTGTTGCAAAAACATTAATCCAAACAACAGACGGTGCAAATTTAACTATGAATGTTACAAACGGTGCTATCGGTAAAGAAGTTGGACCTTGTGATGATGGTGTTTGTACCGGCATAGGACCAAATCAAAGAGATTGGACAAAATCAGTTAACGTAAATGTTGATGGTGTTATTACCGGAGAAAGCAAAGGTACTGGTGCTCTTATCAATCTTGCTAGTGCTAATAAAGATATGAACTTAAATTATCTTAAGTCGGATGGAAGAGTAATTTTACTTGCTGATGATATTAATAACAAAGCAACAGATTCAAAACCGACTTACAGTATTTTAAATCGTTCTAAAGATCCTGATACAATCAATATTGAAGGTACTGGAATTTCTGTTATCGCAGGCAAAGACATCGGTGAAAAAAGTAAAAAAGTTACTTTCAGACAAAACGGTGTTAAAGATATTTTTGATGGCGATGACGCTACAAAACCACATGTTCCTGATTACACAAGCAAAAATTCTCAAGGCGTTGATATGCTTGCAATTCGTGATATTAACGTAAAAGGAATGGATGCCGATGATGGTTCAAAACTTGATACTAATGTTTGTGCAATGATTGCAAGAACCGGTAGTATTGATGCTGAATTTTCAGGTAATACTTATATTAGAGAAATTACTGCAAACAAAAATATTGATCTTGTAACTCGTGGTAAAAACTTGTATATTGAAAATTTAGGACTTGTCCCTTCATATCCTCAAGACTACTATGGTCCAAATGAAAATGTAGTTCCTGAAAAAGTTACTATTAAAGCATTAGACCTTGGCAGTTACTGGGATGAGAATGAAGCTCCTGAATATGAGCACGCTGCTGATTCAACTATTGTTATCAAAAATGGCAGAATAGACGGTACTACAGCGGGCAGACCATATACACAAGATTTGACTCTAGTTGCAGATAATGCTTATGCTGGTGGTTATTACTTCAATATGGGTAAACATAGAGGTGAAGACGGTAAATCAAAAGTTACTCCGGATGATTTTACAAACTCTATTAAAAACCTTGATGGTGAAGATATTTCAATCAGAGGGAAAGCCGTAAGACCTGAAGATGTTGAAGCTGTCGGTGGTGATCCTGAAAATCAAACAAAACCTGGTGGCAATGGTCGTAACTACTACTATGGTGGCAGTGAACAAGGTGATGATCCTGACTATGATGTTGATGGTGATCCAATTCCTGATGATGAAAAAGGAACTGAGGATGATGATGATAACCTTGTAGTTCCAACAGAACCAACAGAACCGACTCAGCCAACCGAACCAACCGAGCCAACCGAGCCAACCGAGCCGACTGAGCCTACTGAGCCAACTGAGCCAACAGAACCGACTCAACCAACAGAACCAACAGAGCCGACTGAGCCAACAGAGCCGACTCAACCAACAGAGCCGACTGAGCCGACTGAGCCAACAGAGCCGACTGAGCCAACAGAACCGACTCAGCCAACCGAGCCAACAGAACCGACTCAACCAACAGAGCCGACTGAGCCGACTGAGCCGACTGAGCCAACCGAGCCAACTCAACCAACTGAGCCAACTCAACCGACTGAGCCAACAGAGCCGACTGAACCAACCGAACCAACTCAACCTTCAATTGACGATAATGATGTTGGAAAAATGACTTGGGTACAACGTAAAGATGTTTCAGATGGTGTACCAGTGATTGATAAACGTCAATATATCAGATTTGATTTAACTTCTGAAGCCGATATGGTTGAATTTGAATCAGATTCCGGAGCAGATGCAATTATAAACATCTCAAGAGGCGGTGTTCAATTATCACATCATAATGCTTTGAAAGTTGGAGATGTAATTCCGGTGAAAGTTAAATATGGAGACTTAGAAATCAATGCTAATGTAAAAATCGTTTCAGCATCTGATGTAAAAGCCGGAGGTGAATTTATAGACTTAGATCAGGCAACTGCAAATAAACTGTTATATTTGAACTTGATGTTAGATGAATCAGCTAATTATGCAGAAGCAAATATGAAACCAATACAAAACACAATACATATACAGTAAAATCAAACTCAAATCAAAAAGCCTTGCTAATTGCAGGGCTTTTTCTTATATATAATCTTAGTTTAGAACCAAATAACCTATATTTAAATATGTTGCAAAAATTATCCATAAAAAATACGGTATAAGAATTAGTCCTGAAATTTTTTGTATGGAATAAAATTTTTTTATTGTTAAAAATACAAAAATATCAAGAAAAATAATTATGATAAATGCCCAAAATATTTGTCTAAAATAAAAAAATACAGGACTCCAAGCAAAATTAAGTACTATTTGAATGAAAAAAAATATATATCCGCTTTTTTTATTTTCAGCATTTTTAAATGAATACAATATGAATGCGATTATGATAGTTATATATAAAAATGTCCATGCTGGCATAAATATCTGGTTTGGCGGAGAAAATGGAGGTCTAATTAAGTTTTCATACCATATAGAATTAAACATATTTTTTATTTTAATTAATTATATAAATGGATATAATTACCCAGTGTAACTTGAATAATATATACTCTGGAAATATTTTAAATTTTACAAAAAATAATAACTTGTTTTCAAGTAATATCAAGGGTTTTTTAAATTTTTACATGTTGCAAAAATATATACGATATGTTATAATAGAATATAAAGTAGCTAATTACAATAATACTTACGAGGAATTAAAATGAGGATAATAAGAAATTGAACCTGTCAATTTAATATTATTTCCTGTATATCTAATGTTTGTATATAATATTTTGTTCGGGTAAGATGATAAGATATCGATTTTTATCAAAGATAATTCAATAATTTATTTAAAAAGAATGGATTAGGAATGTTTGATACTATAAAAAATGAAATAAGGTTGATTATAAAACGGCAAAATAATTTTGCTTATACATTAGCAGAAATGCTATTGGTAATGTTTATTGTATCCTTAATGATTTTAGCCTTACCTCCTGCTACTAAAAAAATATATAAAGAACATACTACAAGAAAATTACACGGTCGGTATGAATGTTATAGAAATGCTGCAAATGAAGTTGTTGAGGCATCTTCTGCAGAAGGTGGTGTAACCTCCCCACCTACAGTAGTTGCAGACGGGAAATGCAGATTCAAAGTTCCTACTACAAGTATTTATGTATTAATACATGCTGTAGGAGGCGGTGGCGGCGGTGCCTACGTTACAGGTACTCCTACTGATACTTCATCAACATATACAGCAACAGATTATTTTGGTAATTCAGCACCTCATTTATTTTCAGATTGGGTAAGAGAATTAAGGGAAAATGGATATCAGTTTCCTAATAATACACCTAATAATATGTCTAATAAAGCTGTTGTTACTTGTAATATTGCTAAAATGCACTTTGGTTATGGTGGATTGCAAGGCGAACGTATATCTATGTTTTTCTCAAAATTAGATGGAGAGGTGGAAATAGAAATGGTTCCCGGAAAAGCCGGTATTGCCGGAACATCTACAGCTTCATATAAAGGCGAAGATGGTACCGATACTGTCGTAAACTTTATCAAAACTGATGACACCACAGGTGCTACAACAACAACGGAACTCATAAGAGCGGAAGGTGGAAAGGGTGGTATAGTTGCAGGTGAGTCAAAAGTATGGTTATACGGAGGTGCTCCGAGCGATTATGGATTAGCTGATATATCAGCCCGTAAACGTCAAAGTATAAATTTTGCCGAAAATATTGAAGGTAAAGTTGATGAGACATTAAAGTCCTATATTGTAGAAAACGGCTTAACTCCGGGAGATGGAGGCGGTGGAGCATACTCTTATATAAATAACACTGCATCTACTTTATCTTATTCAATTGAAGGTGTTTCACTATCAAATCAATTATCATTTAAAACATACTTGTCTAAAAATCCTACAGCAAACAGTGATTGTGTTAAAAGCGGCAGTTCACATGTATGTAATAGAAATAATTCAAGTACTTACAATTGTATAGATGGTCAAGAAAAATCAGGACTTCTATGTAAACCTCAAAATGGCGGATCAGGAGCAGTGGTAATCTTATGGTAATAAAATTAACTTTAAACCGAGAAAAGAAAGCAGGGTTTTCATTATTTGAAGCCTGTGTTGTAATGCTTGTAGTTTCGATATTTTTAGCTGTAAGTGCTACTGTTATACCTAAAAGAAATAAACCAAAAGCTGAAGCTGAGGGTCATGGAAGATTTGAGTGTTATTATAGAGGCAATCAATTATATCAACAAATGTATCAAGGAACAAGTTCTTTAGGACTTCAGGCAGTTTCTGAGTGTCGTTTTAATCCACCTATCTATGCTAAATACATAGTAATTAATGTTGTTGGTGGCGGTGCTGGTGGAACTGGCGGAAATGGCGGAGAACCGGGAAGTTTTTATAGTTCATTTCATACTTCTGCAAGAGCAGCATTTGTAATGGTGCCTGGTAAAGGTGGGAGTTCCGGAGTAGATGGAACTGCTACAAGTGTATATTATGAAGATGACAGAGGAAATCCTATTGTTACTGCTGATGGTGGAAAATCTAAGCGTGAGTTAAGAGATGCACGTGCAGATGATATAAAACAGTGTGCAATTACTGAAGGGTCTTCTACTTCAAGTTCTGATGTCGGAGGTGTCACTTATACAGGCACGGATATTGCTTGTGGTTCAATTCCACTATGCGAGGTTATTGATAATAAAATAAAAGTAAGCTATTGTTTTTCTGCATCATTATATAAATCGAAATTATTAGATTTACAAAATGATATTATCCTAAGATCAACCGATTCTTGGTTGAGACCTCCGGTATTGAATGAGAATGAGGCTACAATTACATATTATGACCAGGGTTTGATTGATGAATATAATATTGATTTAGCTGCATATATGCAAACTTATAAAAATACTCCATATTACCAAACTGTAAAGACTTCTTTAGCAACTCTGTATCCGACACTTTTTACAATGGTGCTGACATTTGATTTGCATCGCAGTAATACAGTCACACCTTCTTTAATTATGAATTATTTAGAAGGTATGGGTATAACTGAAGGAATTGCAGAATATAAGCCTGGTCAAGGCGGAGCACCTGGAGGAGCTGGTAATAATGGTGCTGTATTGATAACTTGGTAAATTAATAAAATAATGAAAATAATTGAGGAGGATATGAAATTGACAAAACGAATGCGAAAAGGATTTTCAATGGTAGAATTGCTTCTATTATTGTTGTTCGTGTCATTAATTACAGCAGCACTTACTCCTGTTGTGACAAAAAAGCATTATAAAATTCCAAAGCCAACAAGTCATGGAGCTTATTTATGCTATGACAGAGGCGGTGGACAACTTCATGAAGTAAGATTTTCAGGTAAAGCATTGTCTACGACAGTATTTGATCGTGATGTTGCTCAGTGTCGATTTGAGCCTCCTGAAAAAGTTTCTTATTTCCATGTATCAGCTATCGGCGGTGGCGGCGGTGGCGGCGACTCAGGCTATACCGGTGGTGTATATACCACATTAGGACCATATACAGAACAATTAAGTCCGATTGGGATTACTGATTATATGGTATCTACCCGTCAAAGAGATATTACTACTGGAGATTTTGAAAATTTTGGCGGTAAATTATACGGATTTGTTGTTGGTGCCGGATCAGGTAGAGGCGGGGACCAATTATATGCATATAGAAATGATTCGACTCCTTGTGTACAGTACCATACGGAGACTTACACAACTACTACTGTACACACATCTAGTAGTTGTACAAGTTGGACAACAGTAGAAGTAGAAGAAGAACGTTCTGATGATTCTTCTGGTGATTCAGATTCTTGGGAATCTGGTCATAGTTCTTCGTCATCTTCCTCTACAGATGATAGTAGTCATGAAGTTCCGGATGGAACAAATCCTGATAAACCAGATGATCCGAAAGATCATACAGTTTCTTCCGGAGATAGTGGACATTGGGGAATTGCACATGATAATGGTTCTGTAACTACAACAGAGAGTCAATCTCCAGTTCATGATGCAGGCTTGAATGGCGGATTACCTGTATTTGTCCCTCCTACAAATAATTTTGGGGGAGAATCTTATAATATTAAAGATAAGAAATTAGATTTGGATTTACCTAAATTTAGATTTTACAATCCAAATGATGAATTTGCTCTTGATAATTTGAAATCAAAATATGCCTTTTTATTCTCTGCAAAGAATGATTTACTGGCATATACGTATCAAAGATGCGACCATTATGCAACAGATAGCTGGACAACAACTGATACAAGTACTAGTACTGTTTGTGATTGGCATAGAAATTATTATTCTTATGGTACAGCAATATACTCAGGTGCTCCAGGAGCAGCAGGTGCTGTATGCCGTAGTAATTATAAACAAGGCGGCGTCGGGATTGCAATTAATGTAGTTTCAGTTCCTGCAAGCGGTACTGATGGTAAGAGCTGTTATCCGACTTATGATTTAAGTTCTGAATATGATTCACCGCATTATAGTTCATCAAGAACCTGTTTTGATAGTTGTGCAACAGACGGTCAGACAGCAGGAACTCCTAATAGTACAATAACTTTTGGTAGTAGTGCCCAAGGTGTTGATACTGTAAATGCTGAAAATGCTCGTACAGGCGGTGCTGCAGCTACTTGTGACGGTGATGGATCTCCGGCAGGTGTAAATGGAACATCTTGTAGCCCAGCAAAGGTTGAAGAAAACTGTTCTCCTGGACGTTATGGTTATTGCTTACGACGTTGGAATAGTTCAGATTGGGAACCAAATACTACTTATGAATTCAAATTCACATATAGTCAAAACTACTTACAATACGGATTACCTGGTGAACAGGGTCAGTATAAGACTATGGTAATTAGATCATTTAAAGATGATAATATTCCAATCACAATCGGACGCGGTGGTGTCAAAGGTTCTGATGGCAGTGATGGAGGTACCGGTCAGGCTACAATTTTCGGAAATATAATTACTGCTGAGGGCGGTAAAGGCGGCGAAGGCGGTAAATTGACAGCTCCAGAATGGCTTGAAGGATACAGAACAGGTGCTGAAAGTCTACCTCCAGGAACTATAAATGCCGATTATGTCGAAGGCAGACGTATGGTAAGACAGGAAGGCGGTGTTCTTCCGGATGCACCGAAACCTAATAATTTATCTTCTAATATAATAAACTTCCTGGCACCGCAGGATAGTGAAAAAATCACTAATATAATGAATACTTACCGCATTGGATATGGTGGTAAAGGTGGCGGTTCAAAACATAACTGCTGGTTTGGTGAATACCGTAAATGGCTTGATGGCGGCGAACTTGAACACAGTTACCAATTACCGCCGGAGGCTTGTCGTAATATGTACGAAAGTATTGATGCCGATAATGGTAAAAGCGGTGCTGTTATAATTCGTTGGTAATACTTGCAAAAGACCTCACTTGTTAAAGTGAGGTCTTTTTTTATTTATAATTCTTATTTTATTGCAATGTAAATATAATTTTGTTAAAATTACTGTATAAGAAGGGAAAGGGATATGTTGTTACTATTTTGTTCAATCATTTTTGTATTATCAAGTGCGTTTTTTATTGCAAATAGTTTTGAATCTAAAAATATTGTTAATAATATAATTTACTTTTTCCTTTGTGCTTTTGCAAATGTTGTATTTACATTTGAAATCCTTTCTCTTTTTTCCGGAATTTCAGAAATTAATGTTATTATTGTGAATTTTATATTTGCATTATTAAGTTTTTTAATATGGACAACAAAAAAATGTCCAATTATAGAATTTGATTATAAAACAGCTTGGAACAAATTTGTCAATGTTTTAAAACTTGATAAAACAATTGCTATTATGTTTATTGTTTTTTTATTTGCTTGTATAGTTTCATTATTTTTAATTGCAGTAATTCCGGGTATTGATATTGATTCAACCACATATAGGGTTATTAGAGCTATGTTTTGGATTGACCATGGAAATCTTAACCAATTTCTTGCTCCTGATGCCAGAATGCTTATGTTTCCTATTAATTCCGAAATTTTATATGCTTGGTTTATGCTGTTTTTGAAAAATGATACTTTTTTATTTATTTTTAATTTTTGTGGTTTGGGATTTTTCATTACGGTTCTTTACGGATTTTTATCTGAAATAACTGTATCTTTGAGGAAAAAGTTATGGGTTATTTTAGTAGCTTCTTCAATTCCTTTTGTAGTTTTAAGATATACAGGACTTGAAACTGGTGTAATAATATCTGCACTTGTTTTATGTTCTATGTATTTATACATAAGATATTTAAAAGATAATAAAGAATCTTTAGGATTTATGTCTGCTCTTGCTCTGGCATTAGGGATAGGAACTAAAACAACTGTTATTTTAATATTACCAGCGTTGTTATTGTGGCTTATTTGGTATAGTTTTTATTGTAATAAAAAAGCTTTTTATAAGCCGTTAATAAAATTTGGTATATATTTATTTGTTGCATTTTTATTATTTGCTTCGTATAATTACTTTTCAAATTTTTTACTTTATGGAAATTTTCTTGCTGCTGCAAATGTTTCGCGAGGGCATGAAAATATTGATGGATTTTTTTCTACTTTTCCAAATTTATATAGATATATATTTGATTTTTTTGCATTTCCTGAATTTATTTGGAGTGCGAAATTGTCATCCAAAATATTAACTATGCGTGAGGGCTTGTTAAACCTTTTACATGCTAATGTAGGTTTTGGTAGGACTAATGCGGTTTTTCCTATAGTTTCGCATTCGGTATCGTCAGCTAGTGCTTCTCTTGGATTTTTTGGACCTTTAATGTTTATTCCTGCATATATTTATGCAATTTATAAAAGCTTTTGTGTCAAAAATAGGAATAATTTCCTTCTTGTCTCTTTAATATATTTGTTTTTGATAACGGTATTTCTTATGTCGTACAAATTAGCCTTTATGAGTTATAACATTCGTTTTCTTTCAACTTTTGCATTATTAACAATACCTGTTATATCTTGTTTTTATAATAAAAAATATGGATTTTATAAAATAATAATATCTATAATTGCAATTTTTTATCTTGTCATGTTACCTGTAAATGTTTCTTTGTATCCTGTAAAAGGTATTATAAATGCATTTAGACAAGGTGCGACTATTGATATTATACATAATTTAACTGAATGTACGTTCTATACTGATGACCTTGATATAAATAATTATGAAGTCAGAGATGTTGCTTGTCTTTTACCATCAAAAATCAAAAAGTATAATCCCAAAAATAAAATTTTGTTTTTTCCTTCGGTTGAAGATTCTTTAGTTCCGATAAAAAGACTTATGTTTAAGGGTTATAACATAGATATTGCTCTTGCTTCGGAAATTAATAGGGTAAATATCAATGATTATAATTTAATAATAATTTGTGATAATTCTCAATATAGTTCTACAATTTTTTCGTTAAGTAAAAAATTGGATGAAGCAGGTGCTATATATGAAAAAGGTATATGGTGTAGTTATTCTGGTTTTGATAATGATTTAACAAAAGTTTTGTTTGTTGATAGAGATAAACTTGATAAAGTTTATTGTTCTTTTACTACTGAATTTTATATAGTTAATCATTTGCGATTCTTGAATGGAATAAAATACCGTGTAGGCAATAATGAAGATGGGTCGATTAAATATCAAACTTATCGATTTTATGAAAATTTAAACAATCCTATCATTAAATAAATATAAAAAGATTGAATTTTTTTAACTAGTTTTTGAATTCCAACATATATTTATTTTGTTTAAAATAAATTTAAACTAAAATATTCCTTTTGAGTAATGTTGTGGTAAATATAAAGCAGAAAGGAAGAAGGATTCTTTATAAGGAATTTTATTGAAAAATTCATTAAAAAGTTATTTGCGGTTTTGTTTTACATAATTCATAGTTTTTTTGTTGTGGGAATAAATTTATTGTATTATATAAGTATAGAATAAAAGAGGTTTAGTTTTGCCAAGAATCACATCAGGTAAAAATTTAGATTTATATTATAGTGTTCCGCTAAAAATGCTTATTACTCGTGAAAGTAATAAAAATGTTCAGTTTATTCGTAAAAATTATGGTCAATTAGGAGTAGATATTTTTCAAAACGAAAAAAAACCTTCTATATTATCAAAAAAAGATGCTAAAAAAATAAATAGAATAATCAATAGTATTAAAAAATTTTTTGGATACGTCGGAAAAGATGATTATAAAGAATCTGATTCCTTAAATGATGTAATGTTTAAATATATATATAACAATAAATATGGCAAAAGTTCCGATATAAAAAATGTATTTGGTGAAAAGGGCATGGAACTATTTAAGATATTTAGAGCTCAAGGCTATGTAGAAGATTGTTTCTAGTGTAAATCAACACTCCGTTTGCTTATTTATATCAGACAGTTTGATTATTCCAGTTACATCATTTTATAAACAAAGTATCTTTATAAATTTACGGATAGTAGCAAAAAAAATTTTAGGTATTTTGTATAAAGTGGATTAATTTGAAAGGAGTATATAGTGATAAATTTAGAAAAAATGAATATGCCAGCTTGTCCATATACAGTAAAGGAGTTTTCGTCAAAGAAAGGTCTGTATTGTTTAAAATCAAATTGCGTTAACCCTAACAATGAGGATGCATCCCGATATTTTAAATTATACAAAAAGGAAAATATTGATGGATTAGATTCATTTAGACTTGTAGCTCAAAAAATTGAAACAAAAATTTTTAGAGGAATGGATATTACTAAAGATTTATTTAATAAAGATGGAGAAGTAATAGAAAAATCTCATATTTGTTTAGGGATGATACATAATGATCTAGACATACAAGGAAAATCATTTAAGATAAACAAATCAATAGATTTTAGATCAAAAAAATGTTCAAATATCGAAATTACAATGAAACTTGATAATATAACACCTATGGTAAAAAGAGTTTTAAAATTCATTTCTAATATGAAGTAAGTAAAATTTCTCTAAATCATTGGCGATATTAAGCCTGTAACAATCCAATAGAGTATAATCAATGTATAGAGGTTATCTAAAATATCTTTATTCTTCTTTATTGAGTCTATCTTGTATATTTGGTTCTAATGAAGAATAAAGAATTTCATACGATTTTCCGCCTCTTACTTCAACGTCTCTTGCAATATACTTACCTTGGTTAATCGCAAGTCTGATTGAGCGTGTACTTTTTAAGCCTTTTAATTCTGCGATTTTATTAATAGAGACGAACGAGTTAAGAGTGGTGCTTGCACCAACTTTTTCCAGATGTGAGGAGCTAAAAGCTTTGCTTATACTTATATATTCGTCCATACATACAGATTAACTCTGAAGTAGGAAATAAGTTCCTTTTTTCTCTCTTTTGTATCATTAGAACATAATTTTATTCAATAGAGGAACCGGACTTTATTTACTTAAAATGTCAAATAATCGTTTTATCCGTACAATTTAGATTATGAGGGCGAAATAGGCTATAACATTGGTTTTAAAATAGACTTTGCCGAATAATCTTTTTATGCGTGCAGATAAAATGTCCCGTTAAATTACAGATGTAAAGAAACACCTTAAATGATTATTTGTAAAAGCTAAAATGATTATTATGATGACGTTGATTATTAAAAAACTATTATAAACCAGTATAAAATTTAATGTTAAATGTAAAAATAAGAAATCAATTTTTAATGAATAAATACCTTATCAAATATATAATTTAAAGAATTATTTATAATTCTTTTCGCTCAAGATGCTAAGTTTTACATTTTTAATTAATTTATCATACTCATCTATGGCTAATGCTATTTTTGTAAGTTATTTTTTGTTAAATATTGTATTATTTCAACATCATCAGCTTGTGAATTGCACATCTTATCTCTACTTTTTACTAATAACAACAATTGGAATTCCTTCTTTTTGAGCCTTTTCAAGATACTCTGCCGGTAGGTTATTAATATCTTTTGTATAAATTGCACTAATTATAGGATTTGACACGAGAACTTCATTCCAATAATCATTTCTCATTAGAGCTTCTTTCCCAAATTTGTGACCTGTGTTATCGCGTGCCAAGAATTGTTCATACGCATCTGCAAGTTCAGGGTCTATGCTTCTTATTTCTTCTAGATTAATTTGGTCTGAAGAAATTTGGGCTTTTACTTTCTCTATTCTTGCAACATAATCTTCATTTATTTTTTGAATTTCTGAATCTATTTTTGTAATTTTAGCTTGAATATCTAAGGCTTCGGTACTGTTAGGTGAAATTTTTTCAAGCTCGCTGTTTAGCTTACGTTTATTTGCAATTAAATCGGAGTAAGAATTTTCAGTTATATGCAAAATATCTTTCAGATGAGATGAAATAAATGAACGGTGAGAGTATTTATAACCTTTGCCGGATAGTGCTTTTAACCCTTTATCTCTATAATATTCAGCAACAACCTGAGACTTATTTTTACCAAGTGAATACATATCGTGCCCCATTCCGACATATTCATTGCCTGAACCGACCTCAAAGATAAATCCGTTATCAAGCCATGTTGCACTTTTATCGGCACTGATATAACTTGTACAAATTACTGCATCAGAGTCAATATTTTGAAATTCTTCGAAGTTAGAGAATTTTGTCGTTCTTGAGGCATTATTAACGGCTCCTGCATCAGGTGTGTGTACATAAGCATAAAAGTTAGGAATTTCGGATGCATTTGCGACTTGGACTTTGTAGCCGTTAATAGTTTGTGTTGTGGCATGGTCTTTTATTACCTGTGTATGAGTTTGAGGTAATATGAAATCATCTGATTTTATTTCATAAATTCTTTGTTTGATTTCTTTCTGCAATTCCGGTGATATTAATTTATTGTTTCCAGTTGAATATAAAAGATAAGATAATTTATCTAGATTATGGTCTTTCATACTAAATGCCAGCATATCAAGTGCTAATTCTTTTTTGTCGTATTCAACTGACGGTGAACCAAAACGATTATTAAAAGATTCTTTTACAGATTTAGCGTTTTTGTATTCTGTAATTACATCAGGCATAGATAGAAGTTTATAAAGAGTTACTCTATCAGTATTCGACATGTTAAATTTGTTTGATAAATTGTAAATATTAAATGCAGTTTCTTTTATTGTGCCAACATTTGAATCTTTTAAAAGTGCACCAAGAATTAAGATTTGTTTTTCATTTTCGTTTAATTTTGTATAGTTGGGCTCTTGCGTAATTGTTTTAAGTGTTTTTAATGTTTGGACTGACTTTTCAGGAGAACTGAATTTGTTATAAACTTCTGGTACAGATTTTGAAATTGAAGTTAAAATTTGTGATAATTCAGGATTATCTTTTACAGTAATATTATTGTTTTTATTGAAATTTTCAATCTCACTTGTTACAGCTTGTACAACTTTTCTTGTAAATGAATTTGTAATATCCGTTACTTCTATATTTTTGCCTAAATAACTTGGAAATCCTGCAATCTCGCCATCCTTAACATTAAAACCAAAATAATCATAAATTTTTTGTTTTTCTGATTCTGCAAGTCCTGACATTTTGCTCTTTATTCGTTTTAACAGGTCGTTATATGTTATATCAACTGAAACTTGTTCAATTGATTTTTCCGTTGAAAGCGTTTGAGCAAGTTTTGTCATATTATTATGAAGATTATCAAGTGCAGAACCGTCTAATACAAAATCTGTATCGCCTAATGATTGTGATAACTGCTTCATTAGTGTACTGTAACTGGTATCAGTTGTCGGGATAATATTGGTTTTAAGAACTTTTCTAACTTCTGCTAATCCTTCCAAATTGTTACTATGTGATAGTAATAATGATTGAAGCTGACGTTTTTCTGTAATTGACAAATCGTGTACAAAGTTTTTACCTTGATATGGTTTTAATTCTTCGTATAAATCTATGGTATAACTTGCTTTATGTTTGCTAAAGCCATAGTTTTTCACAAGTTTAACAGCATCATTATATTTTTGTGTATCAAGATTGCCATTTTCATCTTTACAGGCTTCTAAGAAGTTTTTTATTACAAGATGATAGTTCGGATCAGTAATTCCGTCATCAAGATATTTAAGTTCCTTTATTTTATTAAAGATATTTTCATCGAATGTGCCTTGTTTGTTTGCAGCAAGTTTTGCATAGGAAACAAACATATCTTTATCTTCAGCTTCAAGTTTATTATACAAACTCATAAGTTTTGCTTTATTTGCATTTAGAACTTCTGTATTTATTTTTCCTGCTTCATCAGAACTCATTTTAATAAGTGTATTGACAAGACTTAAATTATTGCCGTGCTCGGAAATGTAACCAGATTTATCTTCTGTTGTTCCAATATATATTACGAAATCATCTTGAGAGTTTTGCTTTGTATCTTTTTGAGAATTACAAAATTCTGAATCTTTGAATTCTTTTAATAATGACAAAACTGTTTCAATATTATCTTTTAATAATTCACCTTTTTCGGTTGTTACAATCTCTAAAACATTGTCGAGATAACTTTCAGAAATTCCTTTATTTTTTAAATCAATTATAAGGTCTAAGGATTCAGTATTTAATATTCCATCATTATGTCTTGATTTTGTTAAAATTTCTTTGATATTCCAACTAAAACCAGCTTGTTTTAGTTGGATTGCAGCCTCAATAATATTATCAGGTGTTATTGAACCGTAACTTTCTTTAAAATTAAATATGTTACTCATTGCAATATCATGGGTACTGAAACCATTTTGCATAAGTTTTTGGATTTGGGCAGCTGTTTGTTTTTGAGTATTACCTGTATAGTTTTTTAATAGTGGAATAACAAATTCTGTTTCAGTTAAACTGTAAGTGTCAAGCATTTTGCATATCGGGATTATATTTTCCAAAAGCTCATTGTCAAGCTTACCGTTTTCAATACAGTCATTCAGCATATTCCCGATGTTTTGAGATTTAATTCCTGCGTTTTTAAGTTCAATTGACTTTTTGATAATTTCTTGTGAATACAATTCACCTTCAGTGATTGCGGAATGTTTTTTTGCAGCTGCTAATATATTATGCAAATCTTCGTTTTTGAATCCATTACTTTTTAGTTCTTGAATTGTGTTTATAGCAACTTTGTTAAAGGTGCCATCTTTGTTTTTAACAAGGTTAATATTAAAATCATACCCAAATTTGTTTACTGCTCGTGCATCATCCATAAGTGAGAAATCAAGTCTACCATCTTGTTTTATACATTTGTTTATTACTGATGATGTGTATTGGTATAAATTTGCTGGATTTTCACTTATTTTAGTTATTAATGTTTCAACATTGCTTTTTGTTATATCTGGATTCTTATTTTTTAGCCCTTTGAATGTGTTTTCTGGTTGTATAATGCCGGCTTTATCCATGTTTTGAAGCATTTTCCAATATTCATAAGAAAATTTACCATCTGCATCGGTACAAATTTTGAAATATTCTTTTGCTTTGTATTCTGCACCTAAGCCGCCCTTTGTTCTTTGTGTAAATTCGCTATTTAGAATTTCTTCGTATGTTTTTCTGCCATCTTCACCTTTTATCCCCACATCAAGCATAGATTTAATATCTTCAAACTTATAGCCGGCTTCTAAAGTTGCACGGAACTCTTTTAAATACTCTAATCTTTCGGTATTGTTGTTACCATTAAAAAGTAAAGACCTTGCAGTATTATCCTTCCAAGATTTGCCTGCTAGTTTGTGCAAATTTGATAATTCATTTATAATTTCCAAACTACTTTGATCAAATTTCTCATTATTATTGGATATATGGTAAAGTATACTTTGAAAATCGTTATCACTAATCCCCAATTTTTTCATTGATTTTATAGATTTTAACAATCCTTTATAAATATCTTCAGATTCAATCGGGGTTTCCTTTAAAAATTCAATAATGCCTTCTCTCTGATGTTTATTTTCTATTCCAAATTTTTTAAGCTTATAATCTAAAGAAGCAAAATCAATTAATTTTGAAACACCTTTGACAACTTTTTTAGTTCCTTGATAAGCTTCAACGGCTTTATCTTCGACATATTGAACAGCTCTTTTTCCTCGGTTAATATTTCTTGAGACTTCGTAACCTAATCTTGATGTAGCCCCTGTTGTACCATCAGAATTTTCTCTTCCATTTTTAATGGTTCTAACACCACTCACATCATTCGTGGAATATCTCTGTCCGTTAACTTCAATTTCAACTTGACCATTGTTATTGTGAAGCCCTGTTACGGTTCCAACAACATTAGTACCTGTTTTAGGATCAACAACAGTTACATCATTGCCTAAAAGCTTTTCACCATATTCAAATTCTGTCATTGGCTTAACACCGTCAGAAATTCCAAGATTACGTGCTTTGCCGACTCCTGAAACGTCTTTAATATCGCCAGACATACCAACCAAGATACCTGTTAGGTTAGCTTTTAATAATGATTGCCAATTATCATCTGTATCTAAGACACCCATCATAGCCAAATCGCCTGCGTATGAAATGACAAAGTCAGTACTTAATTTTGCACCTGCAGCTGTCATAAAGTTCTTCAAATATTCAGGGTTCGTAAATACAGTCTTTAATGCTTGTGCTTTATTTCCGTCTGCAATTTGCTTCCCAAACACCGCAACGAGTTTTTTATCAATGAGTTTATTGAAAGCTTTCATCCCTGCTTTACCTGCTCCCATACCTATGATAAAACCGCCTGCATTCGTTATGAAGTTTTTACCTAATTGTTCGGCTTCTTCTGCTGTTTGAACATCTTTAGTTGCATAATCTGCAATACCCAAACCTGTTTCCGTTACCATACCCCCAATAGCAAGAGTGTTACCCGCTGTAACCATTCCTGCTCCGAGAGGTGCTAATGGAGTAAAGCATAAAATACCACCAACAACTGTCATTCCCATACCAAGCATAGAAGCATTGCCTGTCCATTTTTGAATGCAAGTCAAATTATCATTTTTCATAGCTTCAGCTATCATTTTGCCGTTTTCTTCGCCAATAGCTTCATTTTGTGCTTTTGCTAAAGCTGTTTGATATTCTTCTATCGTTTTACCATTTAAAAATTCTTTAAACTCAGCTTCTTTTGATTGTTTTGCTAACTTTAATAAAGAATTTAACACGCTATTTTTAGTATTTTCATCTAACGTACCAAAGTTAAAACCATTTTCATCAACTGTAACCGGAAGTTTTGATTTGGAAATTAGTTCTTTTAATTGATTTAAACCTCCATCTTCAGATAATGCATAAAAATCAGCAAATCCGTCTAAAACTTTTTGGGCTTTTTTATCTGCACTTAAAGTTTCATCTTTTCCTAAACTATCTGTAAATTCAACGAATTGTTGTTTTTTGTTGTAAGCATTTGCAATAATCTCCATCTCTTTTTTAGCCATTGCATATTTTTCTATCTTGTATTGAGAATACTCAGTTCCTCTTTCAATTTTATATACTTCTTCAAAAGAAATTGGTTCATCAGAATTCCAATATTCAGGAATCAAACCATTAGAGTTATTAATTTGAATATCTGCAATTTCTCCTGCTGGCATAGGTTTGTTTTTGTCTTCGTTAAATTTAACTGCATTATCAATAACATTTTCTAATGCTTGAATTTCTTCTGCACCGCTAAAAGATATAAAATTCTTTTGAATATTTTTTAAATCTTCTATTGAGGCATTTGAGCATAATTGTTCTACGTAATTCCCAATGATTTCTGCTAATTCTTCTTCAGAATACTTACTCTTTAATTCTTTAAATTTAGTATTAGTATCCAAAACTAAAGCACGATTATGAATCATATCTTTAATACGTTGTTTGTTTCCTTCGTAATATTCTTTTCTGGTAAGTCCGTTTGGAGGAGCCAATTTTGCTTTATTCATCCACTCAATACCTGTGTTTTGGTAATCCAAAACTTTGGCTACATTGGATGTTTTTAAGATGTTATTCTTATCCTTCCTGTCATCATGCCAGCCAGAAATGGCTCCTAAATATTGAGAGTTTAATACCTCATACGCTTCTGAAAGGTTTTCGTCAATAATATCAATAACAATTTCTTTACAGGCTGCTTCCTCTAAAAATGTTTGTACTTCACCTGTGTTTGAGCTTGTTTCCCCTGATTTTTCCCCTTTATTCACTCCGAATACATTATTTACAAAATTAGTGAAGATGTTTGTATCAACTTCTTCGCCGATTTTTTCTTCAGTAAACATTTTAATTTCATCTGTTTCCAATATATTATTATCACCTGCAGCACTTTTTAATACATTAAACAAACTTTGAGCTTCATTTACTTGCAATATCTTGTCTTCACCTGCAAAGATGTTAAAAAGCCTTTTGGTTTGCTCGTCAGCACCGTTAAGGTCTTCTTCTTTTATTTCCTTAAAATTTGAAAACCTAAATTCTTTTCCGTTATTAAATTTGAAAAAATCTTCGCTTGACATTACACTTCCGTTTATTGTGAATTGAAATGTTTGTTTATTTAAAATACAGTTTTGTTATCGGTATTTTTTTACAAATCTTTAACTTTTTAAGAAGATTGTTACAAAACAGATTAAATTGTTATAATTTGCATACTAAATACAGACAGAGTTTTTCAATTATTTCTTAACTTATTAATATTATTAAATTGCCCTAACATATTTGAATAATTTGTCTGTATTATTTACTTGAGCATATAGCTCTGAATATTCTATTTTTGTTAATTTAAAAAAGTTTGTTATTTTAAACAATGCAAAAATTATTTTCGTACCATTGGTTTATTTTTCACATCAGCAATCGGTAATTTTAATTTATTATCAATATTCAAACACTATACTCCTCAAAACATAATTTGTTGAACGCCCTTTTCTAATTTCTTTCAATATTTTTTGTCAATTAAGTCATTAATATCTAAGTTTGTAGTATCTTGTGAACAGTTACATATTTTTGTCCATTTTGTTGTTGCAAGATTACCATTGAAGTTATCCATAAAACAATTTAACACTTTAATCTGTCTTCCGTTAAATATGATATTACAATTTCTCTGCCAAAATTCTGCTTTTTTCAAAACCTTATCAGTAATTTGATTACTGGATTGAATTGTAATAAGTAAGTTTTCAAGAAACCAAATTAACCAATTTGTTATTTCCATAGAACCTTTTTGAGTTTTTTCTAAAATTTCATAATAATTCTTTCTTTTCATTACGACTGTAAATGAACACTCTGTTTGATTATTTATATAAGACAACTTGACTATTCTGGTTCCATCATTTTATAAACAAAATATACTTCATAAATTTACTATTAATAGCGAAAAATATTTTTCAGAAGTCCATAGGATGTGGTAAATCACAGATTTACCACATCCTACTTGCTTTTCCACTAACCCAATTAATCAAACATTTTTTATCAACAGTCATTCATTACTCCTTTTTGTGTTAAACTTATCTAGTAATAATTTTATGAGAGGGTAATATGGACATATATGAGGCAATAGAAAAAAGAAGAACCATTCGAGAATTTCAAAATAAATCTATTCCAGATGATATTATCAAAAAAATTCTTTCAGCAGGCTTAAAAGCTCCTACTAATAATCATTTAAGAGAATGGGAATTTGTTGTTGTGAATGATAAACAGCAACGAGCTAATATTCTGGATGTAAAAGATTTAACTGATTACAATGAATGTGAAAATTTTATGGACAATTATGGTATGACTGATTCTGATCAGCGCGGAATGTATCATATTGCAATGCCAAAACAATTTTCTATGCTCTATAATTCAGGATGTTTAATCTTACCTTTCTTCAGAGTTAAAGAACCTTTATTAAAACCAAGTTCTCTAAGTTCTTTAAATGATTTTGCATCAATTTGGTGTTGTATAGAAAACATACTACTTGCTGCTGTCGCAGAAGGTATTTATGGTGTAACACGTATTCCTTTACCCAATGATAGAGAATGGGAACACTTAAAAAAGACAATAAACCATCCTGATGATTATGTAATGCCTTGCTATATAGCATTAGGCTACCCAAGCAAAAGTGCAAAAATTCCTATTCAAAAGAAAATAAAAATTGAAGATAGAATCCATATTAATAAATGGTAGAAATCCTAGATTTATTTTTAATTATTTATGCATATTAAACTCCTTTAATTATTGTTCAAATATCATTCAAACTGCTTGCAGGATTATGAGACCAACCAACACCCAGAGCAATTTTTTTTACGGCTCAATGGATCTGTGTAAACTGTAACCGGTTTGTATTCTCTAGTTGTCTATTTTTTACACAGCAGATTATTGCTTAGTAAGGCAATGCAACTAGCCCTACAAGAAATACAGTTAACTTATAATTTATCTATATTCAAATTTCAAAAATAAAAAAGAACTCGAAATTTAGTCTGCAGGGCGGCTTTCAGTCCAACAAGTATTTGGACTTTAACGGGACTGCTAAAATTATTTGATTTCTATAACCATTTGGTGAATTTAAAAGTATTTTTTGTAGATTCTAGTCCTAATAAAGTCCAGTTCCGAACTTAAATAAATCAATACCACAAAACTTCCGACGGCTATAATTTAGTGTTGTTGTGGTAGAAAACCCAACCAGAATTAAATTAGTTTGAAGGCAAACCGGACATTTGTAAAGAAACACCTTAAATGATTATTTGTAACAGTCAAAATGAGTATTTAATTATACATAATTTACTACTCGTTTTTCTTACTTTCTGTAAAACAGAA
>CASDPF010000022.1 GCA_949282215.1 uncultured bacterium
CGAAGTCCCGATTCTCGTTCGACTTGCATGTATAAAGCACGCCGCCAGCGTTCGTCCTGAGCCAGGATCAAACTCTCCATTGTCAGAAAGTTTTATTCGCTCGACATATCTCTATGTCGTTTGACTCATTTCGTTTGCTTTCGCATTCTTGTCCTCATCATCTTTTTCTAGAATTAACAAGTTTTCGTTTTCAGCTATTCTGTTGTCAATGTTCCGACTTCTGTTTTGCCACCATTCTAGGCAGTTATCCTTTTATTATTTTTGCAGATTACAAACCAAGTCGGGGCAATCTCAAAAAGGCTTAAAAACCTTTTAAATCATCAAACTTTGGTAAACCCTCCGTTTGAGAACCGTTCCTCACGGCATCCATTATCTTATAACTTAAAACTTTTTTGTCAAGCTGTTGTTTAAATTTTCTTAACTTTTCTTAATTCAGATTTTAAGTTTCAGTGCACTGAGCACATTTAATATTTTATATCTTAAAATTTTCTTTGTCAAGCGTCTTTTAGTTTTTTGTGCAAAATTTAGTTTATAAAACTTAATAGATCTTATATTATTGTTTTTTTACTGCATTATTTCATTTAAATTTCTCAATTATTTGTATGAAGCGGACAGAAAAAAAATAAGATATACTTTAGCATGTATTATAATCGGATAACAGAGAGGAGAAGTCCTATGATAAAAGCGTTTAAAAATATTGTTATGTCAGGATTACTTGTATTAGCATGCTCAGGTACTGTATTCGCAGACGGAAATGCCTTTACTCCGCTTAATTTTGATGATGTAAGCTATAACCCAAGCTCTTCCAGCAGAAGCATTGCTTCTACATCAACAAATACAACTAAAACCATTACACCTGCCTCTACAGCTACGTCACAAGAAGTCACAGGCGGAAATGACATGCAAGGGGCTATATTAAAACTTGATAATGCTCAAATTGAGGTTAGAAATGAACTTTTGAATTACAGAGCTAAGTATAATGATGTCGATCAACAATACAAGCTTATTAAAGCTGAGAGAAAGGCTCTTAACAAAAAAGTAAAGGATATTGAAAAGAAAATAAAAGAATTAGATAAAATTAAAGAAAAAACAAGACAACAAATGATTTAGGCATACTAAAAACTTATTTATAATAAAAAGGTCTGTTTTATAAAAATAAACAGACCTTTTATTTATTACCTGAATAAATTCTTATATAGTTCCAATAACTTCTAAACACTTTTTTAACATAGTTTTTAGTTTCAGGATATGGGATTTGTTCTACAAACTCATCTGTATCATTATAATAAATTGAATTCTTCCAATTATTGACTGAACCTATTCCTCCATTGTAAGCCGCTACTGCTGATACATCCATGCCTGAAAGATAAGTTTTCAAGAACGCATAATAATAGTTTCCGAGCAGAATGTTCTGTGCTGGGAGATATAATGAGAACTTTTTAATATTATGTTTTATAGCAATTTCTGAGGCTGTCTGCGGCATGAGCTGCATTAAACCTACAGCACCAACTGAACTTTTGGCAGAGGGATTAAAATAACTCTCTTCGCGAACTATTGAAAGCATCAACGGAGGATTATTTCCGCTTACATCAGAATATTTTTTTACCTCATCATAATAATGTAACGGATATACTAATCTCCATCGGACATCATACTTATCGGGTTTAACTTTTAAATCATCCATAGCATCCCTTGCTATTACAATTGATTTTGCCCAATCACCTTTTTGATGAAATATCCAGCTCTTTAAGAATTTATCATCCCCTGCTAACTCTTCCAATACCTCGTAATCTTCCAAATCTACCAATTCTTTTATAATAGCAGGTTTAACTTTGTACGGATATACTATTTCCTGCTCGTTAAGATAACTGGTCACAATTGGCCCTGGATTATGGTTCATTCGCAAATATGCTCTATATGCATAGTAACTATCAGGATATTTTGCTATTACACTTTTATAATAACTCATGTAATCAGCATACTCATGAGTTTTTTCTGAGGCCCGTCCCATCCAATACATCACCATCGGGGCATAAGGAGAACTTTTAAACTTATTTAAAAATTCTTTTCCTATCTTTTGGGCATTAGAAATATCCCCCTTTCTTACCGTTTCTATAAAAATTTGAGAAAGGGCATCATCTACATATTTGCTATTTGGATATTTTAAATAAAAATCTTTAAAGCATTGGGATTTATATTGAGAATCTGTATATGAACATTTTAAATCCCAGATATAATCTTTTCCTTTTGAATTCGCAATATAAAATAATTTTGTTGCACCCTGCAATTTTGTCGGAGCAAAAAGCATGTAAGTATTTATTGCATTTTCAACTTCATCAGGATCAATATATTGGGCATGGTGCATAAGTCCCCATTCAGTAAGATATCTTGCTCGAGGAATATTTCCAAGAGCATAGGAATTTTGAACATCCAATGCCCAGCTTTCTTTCAAATTAACCTTATTTAAAAGTTCTTGAGCTTTTTTATAATCTCCTAATAAATAGCACGACTTTGCCATTAATAAGTAATCATCATTTGAAATTTGTTTATTAAGTTTTAACCAATCCTCAACTACATTAAGAGCAAGTCTCCCTGAAGGAGCTTTTTTCAGATAATGCCTGAAACAATTTTCTACATCATCTTTTTTGGATAATGGAAAAATTTTCTCTTCACTTTCGGTATAACTTTTCATCATCAAAAGACCAAGATAGTATTCAGATGCAATTGCATAATCTGTATTAGGATAATGATTTAAAATATCTTTAAAATACTTTTCTGAGAGTTCAGGATTTGTTTTTAGCAAATTTTGAGCCGCTAAATATTTTGCCTTAACGCTTAACTTGTTTGCAGGATACATTTTGAAAAGCATTTGATATTTTTTAACGGCAGTGGAATAATCCTCTAACTCATCAGCACATTGTCCTTGATGATACAACGCTATAGGTTTTAAATTAGACAAAAAACTAATTCTTGAGAACAAATAATAAGCATTTGAAAAATCATCTTTCTGCATATCAGAAAGTGCATCTTTATATATTTGTCTTGATTTCGCAGGCGTTTGATACTGTGACAATCCTAACAATAATATAACAGCTAACAAACTCCCGACACCAAGTCCAGCTAATGTCTTTTTATCAAATGTTTTCATTAATATAATATTATCAAAAAACATCTTAAAGTAAAAGTTTTTCAAAAAAAGTTACAAATCCTATACATCAAATGTTTTTACAATATAATAATAATATATAGTTATTATAAAGAGGAGCTAGTATGTACGGAATTATTCTTGCAGGCGGATCAGGGAGTCGTTTGTGGCCTTTATCAAGAGAACTATACCCTAAACAGCTTTTAAATATTATATCTGACAAAAGCCTGCTTCAAAGCACATTTGAAAGACTTGCATTTTGTATGCCTGAAACAAATATATTAAGTATTACTAATACAAAACATTCATCAAATGTTAAAATGCAAATTCAGGATTTGACCGAAAATCCGCTTGTACTATCAGAACCTGTAGCTAAAAATACCGCTCCTGCTATAGCTTTGGCTACAAAGTATATTATGCAAAAAACAAATGATGATCCTGTAATTTTAGTAGTTCCATCGGATCATTTAATAAAAAATAATGAAAAATTTTTAGCAACTGTTAAAAAAGGTGAAAAATTAGCTCAAGAAGGATATATTGTAACATTCGGCATAAAACCGGATTATCCTGAAACAGGATATGGTTATATAAATGTATTAAAACCTTTAGACCTTGGCTATAAAGTTAAAGAATTTGTAGAAAAACCTGATTTGCAAACAGCAGAAAAATATTTGGAAGCAGGAACTTATTTTTGGAACAGCGGGATTTTTATGTTCAAAGCCTCTGTTATGATGGAAGAGATAAAAAAATACGCTCCGGAAATTGATAAAATTTCAAATAACGTTGATTTTTCAAAATCTAAAGACATTCCATTTATTGAATTTGATAAAATGCCATCTATTTCAATAGATTATGCAATTATGGAAAAATCGGACAGGATTGCATTATTGACTTTGGAAAGTGATTGGAATGACCTAGGCTCATGGAAGTCTATCTATGATGTCAGTAATAAAGATGAAAATAACAATGTTTTTGTAGGACATGTAATAGATAAAGAATCAAAGAATTCTTTTGTATATGCATCTTCAAAACTGGTTACGACTATAGGACTCGAAGATACTGTAATTATTGAAACAGAGGATGCAATACTTGCTTGTAAAAAAGATAAAACTCAAGATGTCAAACATATTTATGAAACTCTGAAAAAACAAAATGATGATACTCATCTTGTACATAAAACCGTATACAGACCTTGGGGATTTTACACAGTAATTGCACAAGGCAACGGATTCCAATCCAAAATTTTACATGTCAATCCGGGACAAAAATTATCTATTCAATCCCATAATCATAGAAGCGAACATTGGGTGGTGTTAAACGGAACTGCAAAAGTTATTTTGGAAGGGAAAGAACTTATTCTATCTCCCGGACATAGCGTCGATATACCTGTGAAAGCAATTCATTCTTTACAAAATCCATATAAAGAAGACGTTGAAGTAATTGAAGTCCAAAAAGGCGATATTCTTCTTGAAGATGATATTATTCGATATGAAGATATGTATGGCAGAGTTTAATTATTATTTTAAAATACATATTATAAAATATTTTTAAGCTCGCCATAATAACCTTTGTCTAATAATGTAAAAAAGCAATTTGTTGAGTATGGAGCAAGAGCAGATACCCACTCTTTATCCAAATATATTCCTTCAACAAGTCTTGCAAAAAGTTCACAAGGCTTTGTGTAATACTTTTTTAATTTATTAATTCTTGCAGAAATTCTAGACTGCTTTTTTTGTGCGGAACGTAATTTTATATAATAAGCAAAAGCTCTCGGCATTTCAGGAAAATCTTTTTCTACACTTGCGACAGAATAAATTTCCTCTTTTTTCCTGAAAAATCCACTGCTTATAAGCTTTACTCTATCATATTTTAACAAATAACGTGCTTTGGATTTTTTTATAAATTTTTCAAATTCCTTAAATTTCTTTGAACGTTGAAAAGATGGATAATCTTTTTTTATCTCATACTCATAGTTTTTTATTAAGTCTTTGATTCTATCTTTATGCTCATATAACTTTACGCATAGAGAATTTTCATCAACAAAATTTGTCACTTTAAAAAGCTCTTCTTCAAATATCGAATTATTCTCTTTAAAAATCACATCAAAAGTTCCACCTGTCTTATTCATGTCAGGTTCAAGCTGATAATGAATATAATGAGCAAATTCATGAACTAAGGTAGGCACAACCCTTATCGGAGGAATATTCTTTGAAATATCAATACGGTTTTTAAGGAAAAATCCTAAATTTCCACGAGCCTTAGTTGAGGTATGCACCTCAATTCCTAAACTTCTAAAATATTTTATAAGCTCTTTTGCTTCCATAAAAAAATAATATCACAAACTCTCGTGTTTACTCTGAAATTCTTTTGTTATATTATTAAATCAAGAGTATTATTATTAATTAAGAGGGAATATAAATGCAGGTATCAATTAACTGGTTAAATGAATTCGTAGATTTATCAAACACAGATGAAAAACAAATAGCACATGAGCTTACAATGAGCGGACTTGAAGTAGAAGCAATTGAGGAAGTAAAACCAAAATTTACGAATATCCAAACAGTTAAAATTGAAAAAATAGACAATCATCCAAATTCCGACCACTTACATCTTGTAACGGTAAATACAGGTTCAAGCATAAAAACTGTTGTATGCGGAGCACAAAATATTAAAGAAGGACAAGTAGTTCCTTATGCATCTGTAGGAAGTCAGGTTCTTGACAGAAAAACGGGTGAAATGTTCACACTTACACCTGCAGTAATTCGTGGCGTTGAATCTCAAGGTATGCTATGTTCAGCTGATGAACTTGGAGTATCAGAAAGAAATTACCAAGAAGAAGACGGAATTTTAATTTTAAACAGAATTTTCCCTGATGTAAAAATTGGTGAAAACGTTGAAGACGTTTTAGGCTTTGAAAAAGATACCGTAATTGATATTGCTCCAACTGCAAACCGTGGAGATCAAATGTCTGTAATAGGTGTAGCAAGAGAATTAAGCTCACTATTTAATACTCCATTAAAATTTTCACCTCTTGAATCAACAAAAGATTTATCCACAGACAAATTCAAAGTCGAAATCCTAGACAATGATGTTTGTAAATACTATTCAATCGGAATTTTAAAAGATATAAAAATAAAACCATCTCCAGAATGGATGCAAAAACGTTTAATAGCATCAGGAATTCGAGCAATCAATAACGTTGTAGATATTACAAACTATGTTTTACTTGAATATGGCACACCATTACACGCATTTGACCTAGATAAATTAAACGGCTACTTATGTGTAAGAAGAGCAAAAGAAGGAGAAAAACTTGTAACTCTTGATGGCGTTGAAAGAACCCTGACTACAGACAGCGTGCTGATTGCAACAAAAGAAGAAGGAGTATGTCTGGGCGGAGTATTCGGCGGAGAAAATTCAGAAATTGATGATAATACCAAATCAATAGCACTTGAAGCAGCCTACTTTACCCCTGCCACAAACAGAAAATCTGCAAGAAGTGCCGGCTATAGAAGCGAGGCTTCTGCAAGATTTGAAAGAGGTATAGATATAGAAGCTGTAAAACCTGCTTTAATGAGAGCTATGCAACTACTTGTTGAACTTGCTGATGCTAAAATTGAAGGAGTAGTTGAAGCTGGAAATAATAAGCTTGAACCTATTGAGATTACTCTCAGATATCCTCAAATTAAAAGAATTTTAGGCGTTGAAATTGAAGCAGAAAAATGTGATTCAATTCTAGAAAATCTAGGCTTTAAAAAACTCGGTGGAAATGCACTTGCCGCAAAATTTTTAGTTCCATCATTCAGAGCCTATGACGTAACAAGAGAAATTGACTTGATAGAAGAAATTGCTCGTATAAACGGTTATGATAAGGTAACACCTACATTGCCTAATAAAATGCAGACTCCGACAATTACATTGGAAGAAAAAATTGTTAAAAAAGTCCATAACTTAATGCAATCAGCAGGCTTGAATGAAATTATCACAAGCTCACTTATAGGAAAACCGCTTTTAGATAAATTTATGATACCTTACGATGATTCAAAAGCTCTAAAAGTTATGAATCCTGTAAGTGAAGAATGCACAATGCTTAGAGAAACTCTTGCTGTAAGCATACTTAACTGCATGAAATATAACTACGATAACGGTCAAAAGAATTTCTGGGCTTACGAAATTGGTAAAACTTATAACGTTGAAAAAGAAGCTGATGAAAAATTCTCAGGAGTTAAAGAAACAAAAGTTTTAGCAGGAATTATTACTGGTGAAATTGAGAACTCTAAATGGCAAAATGTACAAGTCCCTGATTTCTTTACCGTAAAAGGAATTTTAGAAACACTATTCAATGAATTAGGAGTAGAGAAAAGAATAAAACTTGTATCAATTGATAAATCACCACTTGCAAAAACTCATGCAATTCTTCATCCATATAGAAGTGCCGCAATAAATATCTTGGGTAAAAATATGACTACAATCGGTTACTTTGGTCAAATTCATCCGATTTTAAAAGATAAACTAAAAATGAATCAAGAATCATATATTTTCAAAGTAAATCTTGATGCAATAATTGAAATAGTTAAAGAAAGTGTTCCAAGATTTAAACATCTTCCTCAATTCCCTGAAGTGAAACGTGACTTAGCTTTCGTAATAGGGGAAAATGTTACTTATGATGAAATTCAAAGAGTAATAAAAGGAAGTGTTCAACAAAACATTTTCAAAGGCAGTGAAGTATTTGATGTATATCAAGGCGAAAACATTGAAAAAGGATACAAATCTCTTGCATTCAGAATTTATATGCAAGATGAAAATTCTACATTGACTGATGAAATTATTGATAAACAAATGCAAAATATTAGAGAAAAACTTCAAAAAACTTATGCTGATATAACATTCAGGGAGTAATTCTATGAAAAAGCTTTTCGTAACATTATTTGTATTTCTGGGACTTTCAATTCCTGCTTTAGCCGGAGATGTCATGCCAAATGTCGTAAGTCTTTCTAACACGAATACTTTAGGTGTATATCAAGTGGGAAACCCCATAGTGTTACGTAAATCACCTGATGATAATTCTCCTATTGTAAAAGTAATAAGAATTTCTAATAACTCTATAGAACCTGCTGAACTTACTTTTGATAATGTGTTTGTAGTTTATAACGAGAAAAAAGCCCTAGCATTAATGGCTGTCACAGATGAAACAGAAGATTGGGTAGAACTGATTTATAATAATAAAACAGGTGCTCGCGGCTGGCTGAAAAAAGACGATCCATACAAATTCCTTACTTGGGTTCACTTTTATAATACTTATGCCAGAAAGTACGGTCTATATATATTAAACGGAGCTCCTGAAAAAATTAACGAAATGCATGGCTCAACCGATGATGAATCAAAAGTTATATCAAAAATCAACAATCCGCAAAAAATAATTTTAAATATAATTAAAGGGAATTGGATGCTTGTAAGTGTCATGGATATGGACAGAACTCCTAAAACAGGCTACATTCGCTGGCGTAGTGAGGACGGAGTTAAATATCTTTTCCCTGCAATAAAATAATTATTAACAAATGTAACAAAAAACATCTCCTCTGAAATTCGATAGTTTTAAAATACTTTATATGTATAAGAGAGTATAAATAAGAAGTATAAGGAGAGCAGATATGGCGTTTTTAGCTATTGATTCACAAAGAAATTTATTCACGTTACAGAGAAACCAACTGCAATTTGAACAAGCACTTGTACAAAACCAAGTTAACTGGTTGCAAAAAGAAATGGCTTACGTACAGTCAGCATTTGAAGAAGAGAATCCTGATGCCTCAATTGACGAAGATCCATACTATCTTCAATTACAAAAACAAGAAGAATATTTGACAACAAGAACTCAAGCTATTGAAACACAGGTTAACACTTTAAACGAAGAAATATCAAGTTCTAAACAAATCGTTCAAAACAACATCAAGAGCAGTTGCGGCTTGAACTTGATTGGCGGTTAAGCTTAAAACAAATAGTCAATTATGTAAAAAAAGAAGTTGTAATAATAATTATTACAACTTCTTTAAATTTTGCAATTTATATAAATCAACGGTATTCAACATTAAGGATGTAATTGTCATAGGACCAACACCACCAGGTACAGGAGAAATCGCTTCTACTTTTTTAGAAACATTTGCAAAATCTACATCACCTCTAGTCTTCCCAAATTCATCCTTGAATATTCCAACATCAACTACAACTGCATCATTTCTTACCATATCATCTTTTATAAGATTCCTGCCGACAGCCGAAATTAAAATATCCGCAGTCTCAGTAATTTTTTTAAGATTTTTGGTATGACTATGACATATCGTGACTGTAGCATTATTGTTCAACATCATTGCAGAAAGCGGTTTTCCAACAATATTTGAACGTCCGACAATTACAACATGCTTACCTTCTACGGAAATTCCGTATCTGTTTAGCAAAAGTAATATTCCTTTTGGCGTACAAGGGTAGACATAAGGAATTTCTCCGGAAAGAAGTTTTCCCAGATTTTCAGGAGTAAAACCATCCACATCTTTTATAGGTAAAATCGCATTAATAATTTTAAATTTATTTATATGCTTTGGTAACGGTAATTGAACAAGAATTGCATTTACCGAATTATCAGAATTCAATTCATTAATCTTCAATAACAATTCTTCCTCAGTTACATCATTTGGATAATTTAATACTTCTGAAATTATCCCGAGCTTTTCTGCAGTTTTCTTTTTGCTATTAACATAGATTTTGCTTGCAGGATTATCTCCAACCAAAATCACAACAAGTTTTGGCATTACATTATAATCATCCAATTCGGACTTTAAATTTTCTAATAACTCATCTCTTAGCTTTTTACCGTCAAGAATTACTGCCATTATTTCTCCTATTGTTTAACCTGAGGCAAGTTTAACCTGAAATAAAATTGTTTAATAGCATCTATTACTATTTGTGAATCTTTTTCTATCGGATGTTTTTCTAATTCACTATCATAAGGAATCACCCCTAATACATCCAAATCGTATTTTTTCAACATTTCATATACAGAATTAATATTATTATTTTGTACTTTATTTATAACCACACCCAACTGATTTCCGGCAGCATACTTTGCACTGAATTCTTCTATTCTTTTTGCAAGATGAGCAGATTCTTCGGAAGGATTTGCAATAATCAAAGTAGTATCAATATTAGTATCTACAAGCTGATTAAGATACTTTAAATCAAATTCACAATCAAAAATTACAATATCGTACCTGTTAATAAGTTTTAGCACTGCATCGTTGACTTGACCAGTAATAGGGCAGCGGCAATCCTTAGAGCCGACAAACCAAGAGACAATCAAATCAACATTATCTGCAATTTCAACCAGTATATCTTCCATTGCCCATTCAATAAATTCTTGCTTTGACATATTTTCAGGAATACCTGTTTTATATTCATGCTTACCGCTTCTTATACCATAAATAGTGTTTCTGACATCAAGTCCGAAACTATGACCCAACTCACTTGCCAAATCATTATCAAACAGGAGTATTGATTTGTCAGGAAACAGCTCCTGAAATATCCTTAAAAAAGCTTTTGTAATAGTAGTTTTTCCGCTTCCGCTTTTCCCAGTAATTGCAAGTTTAAATGTCAAGTTAATACCTCTTTTTTAAATTATCAGATAAATTTTTGGTTAGGTTCATAGCTTTCTCTGCCAATTCTTCAGACAAAGAACCTGCCCCGCAAGATGGAGTAATGATTGAATTATCTATAATCAATTTTTCATCAATTCCTTTATCTGTAAGAAACTTAATTGCTGAATTAAACTTTTCAATCAAAATATCCAAATCCGCATTTTCAAGAGCATCTTTATCCAAAGTCGGAACAACCCCCCAAGCGATTTTACCGCCTTGTTTCAGAAAATGACTTACATCTTCCTTAAACAAACTCAGATTTTGGGCAAAAGAATAAGCATCTAAATTAATTATATTAACTCCGCTTGAAATCGGAACTGACCAATCGCATTTGCCGCAACAATGAATAGCACTGAGAGCACCTGCAGATTTTATAACATCAGATACTTCCTTAAACATAGATTTAACATCATCTTGAGAAATTGTAACAAAAGCAGATGTTCCAAGCTGAGATATTGATGGTTCATCAATAAAGATAATTGGAACAGTGTCAGGATTTGCAGCCTTTATATTTTTTATCTGCCACAATGCTTTTAAACTCAAGGTCTTAACGATAATTTCCCTGAGAGTTTCATCATAGAATGCACACTTTCCGTCTTTATCAACAAGAGTGGTCGCAAGAGTAAAAGGCCCTACAATCTGTCCTTTTGCAAATGCAGGTTTATATTTTTCTATTAGCTTAATAAATTCGGGAAAAGAAGATGAAAAATCTTCCGATACTGCATACTTATCAATTACATCAGAATTAATATCAGATAAAGCTTCCTCATAATCCATAAAAAACTGCTCTAAATCCTCAAAAAATTCATCGTATTCAGTATCCAGATAATCTTTACCAATAAAAAATGAAGGCATTTTCTCCAAAAACTGGATAATCATGTCTTCATTTTTACTAACTTTAGCAAGCTGCGGCCAGAAAGGAATATTTGAAAAACAATCTTCCACAAGAGCCATAGCTTTATTAATATTGTTGTGCGGCAGAGAACCGATAGCAAGACAATTAAGTTTTAGTTTGCTCAAATCTCTCATCCGCTATACAACACCTACGCTTCTTCAGTAGTTTCTTCTTCGATAGCTTCTTTTACAACTTCAGATGCTGAAACTGAAACTTTTAATTCAGTTTTAACTTTAGAAGTCAATTTGATAAGCATAGTATATTCACCAATTTTGTTAATTGGAGCGTTAAGAGAAACATTTTTTCTATCAACTTCAATACCAGCTTGAGCTTGTAATTCTTCAGTTAATTTTTTAGTAGTGATAGTACCGAATAACTTACCAGATTCACCGGCTTTAGCACTTAATTTTAATTCGCCGAATTTTTCGATTTTTTCAGCTAATTCAAGAGCTTCTTTATGAAGTTTTTCTTGTTTTGCTTTAATTCTGGCTAAATTTTGTTCACGATTTTGAAGAGCACCTTCAGTAGCTACTTCTGCAACATTTTGAGGCAACAAGAAATTTCTTGCATAGCCGTCTTTTACGTTAACCAAATCACCTGCTTCACCAAGGTTTTGGACGTCTTTTTTTAATATAACTTGCATGTTAAAATTCTCCTTTTTCTATTTATATTTCCACATGTAGCACAATATTATAATAAACATGCCTGTTTGTCGATAGATTTTTAACAAAAGTTACAAAGATTTATCCACCCTGACTATAAACAAAGATATTTTTTATGGTAAACTTAGTTTATGAAAAAAGCGGGTTATGTGGTATTAATAATACTTTTTGCGGGGATTTTGGCAAAATCCTGCCTATACGTTGACAAACCGCAGCAAACTACAAAAACAATTCCGCCACACTCTATTACAGAGGATATCATTTATCCTGACAGGCAAAAAAATATCACCATTGACGGAGTAGACTATCTTCAATCGCAAGCCCCGATAGGTAAGTTCGGCGGAACGCTGGTTGCTTCAACGATAGGAGAAGGTCCGAAGACTTTTAATCCGTTTAATTCAAAAGATAATATATCATCACTGCTGTCTGAAATAATGTATGACGGGCTTTTATCTACTGATGCAATTACAGGCCAGCCTATTCCAAAACTTGCTAAAGATTTTACGGTAAATGGCGATACTTATTTAATCCACTTACGTAAAGGAATTAAATGGTCGGACGGAAAACCTATCACTGCAGATGATGTATTATTTACCTGGCAAAATATTATTTTTGACGGATACGGAAACACATCAATAAGAGATTCTATCGTCGTAGACGGGAAACTGCCAACTGTAAGAAAAATTGACGATTATACAATTGAATTCAAAACACCAAAACCTTTTGCACCTTTTATAAGAATGCTGTCAAGCCCTATTGCACCAAAACACGTTTTTGAACCTGCAGTAAAAAAAGGAAAACCTTATTTTGATACTTTCCTTTCTACAAACGCTAACCCTAGTACTTTTGTAACATCCGGTGCTTTCAGATTGAAAGAATACGTTCCGGCTCAACGAGTTGTTTTTGAACGCAATCCTGACTATTACATTATAAACAAGAATGATCAAAAACTTCCTTATCTTGATAAACTCGTATATTTAATCGTTGGAGATGTTAATAATGAAGTATTAAAATTTGAAGGCGGAGAGTTAGATACCATAGGTCTACAGGGAGCAAATGTTGCAAGATTTAAGGAGCTTGAAAAACATTCAGATTTTAAAATTTATAATTTGGGTCCGGATACAGGAACAATGTTTATTACATTCAATTTAAACAATAGAAAAGATGAAAAAGGGAATTATCACGTAGACCCTAAAAAACAAAGATGGTTTCAAGATAAAAATTTCAGACAAGTTGTTGATTATGCAATAGACAGAAAAAATATGGTACTGAATATTGCAAACGGACTTGGAGCACCATTATATACAGCAGAAAGTCTTAATTCCATATTTCTGAATAAAGATCTTCCGGCTTATGAAAGAAATCTTGAAAAAGCTAAAGAGCTGCTAAAGGCATCAGGTTACACTTGGAGCAAGAAAGGACATTTGCTAGACCAATACGGTAATCATGTAGAATTTGACTTATACACAAATGCGGGCAACACTGAACGTGAAGCAATCGGAGTTATGGTGAAACAGGATTTGGAAGACTTAGGTATGAAAGTTAACTTCAAACCTATCGAATTCAACTCTCTTGTGAACAAACTTGTAAATACTCTCGATTGGGATATGGTAATAATGGGATTAACAGGTTCGCCACTTGAGCCTAATGGAGGCAAAAATGTTTGGATGTCAAACGGGACATTACACATGTTTAATCAAAGACCTGCAGATTACACAAAAGATGACAGATACCCTTGGGAAAAGGAAATAGATTACCTCTATACTCAAGGAGCACTTGCAACAGACTTTGAAAGCCGTAAAAAGTTCTATGATAAATATCAAGAAATTGCCTATGAAGAAAAACCTTTTGTATACATATATTCACCACTTAGGATTTCAGCAATTAGGAATAAATTTAAAAACGTATATCCGACATCACTTGGCGGAATAACTTATAACATAGAAGAAATTTACGTTGAGGATGAAAAATAATGCAGATATTTATATATATTTTAAAAAGAATACTTCAATCAATACCATTGCTAATAATAGTATCAATATTAAGCTTTTTCATAATACGATTAAGCCCTGTAGATCCTTTGGCGGAGTTAAGACTTAATCCGTCTGTATCTCAAGAAACATTACAGAAGGAAACTGAACGTCTTGGTTTAGACAAGCCTATTATAGTTCAATATGGCAAATGGGCAAAATCTTTTATAAAAGGTGATTTAGGAATAACATCAAATGGAGAACAAGTTTCTGCAAAGCTGAAAGAACGTATTCCGAATACTCTGCTTTTGACAACAATAGTTATTGCACTCACATGGTTAGTTGGTATACCATTAGGAGTTGCTGCAGCATTAAATTGGAAAACACCATTTGACAGAATTTTGACGGTACTTACAAGTATCGGGATGGCAATACCTTCATTTTTCTTTGCGGTATTATTACTTATTTTTGCGGTCAAAACAGGTTGGTTTCCAATCGGAGGACTTACCAGTTCTGATTTTTTAGAAATGAATTTTCCTCAGCAGGTCTGGGATATCTCTCATCACTTGATTTTACCAGTAACAGTTTTATTTACGCTTTCTCTTGCGGGTTTACAAAGACAAATGAGAGCGAATTTGCTTGATGTACTTGATAGTGATTATGTTAAATTTGCAAGAGCAAAAGGGTTAAGTGAGTTTGACGTAGTCTATAAACATGCATTAAGAAACGCAATTAATCCGATGATAACATTGCTCGGTTTTGAATTTGCAGGATTATTAAGCGGGGCTGCACTAACTGAATATGTATTCCAATACCCGGGACTTGGCAGATTAATTTTGGAAGCTGTTCTGAAATCTGATATCAATTTAGTAATGGCGTCATTAATGATGGGAGCGATTATGCTTATTTTGGGCAATTTAATCGCCGATATTCTTCTCATTATAACTGACCCGAGGATTAGGGTGAAGGCATGATTAGAGAAATTTTCAAACAATTAATGAAAGATAAATTCGCTAAAATAGCCCTAGTCATTCTCGGACTAATTTATCTTGCTCTATTTTTAGCTGATTTTATAGCTCCTTATACCAAAGATTTCTCAGACAGAACAATGGCTTATGTTCCGCCTTCTAAGATTTTTATTATTAATGAGCATGGAAAGCTTTCTATGCCATATACATATAATTACGTAAGAAATTTTGATTCGGAAAATCTTAGAATAACTTATGATTTAGATCGAAGTAAAAAGCATTTTATAAAATTCTTTGCAAAAGGTCAGCCCTACAAGTTTTTAGGCATAATTCCAATGCAAAGACATCTCATCACAACCGACCCTGACGGAAGATTATTCCTTCTCGGAGCTGACATTAACGGGCGTGATGTATTTTCAAGACTCCTGTTCGGGGGTAGAATTTCTATGACAATAGGTTTTCTGGCATTATTTGTACTATTCCCGATTGGACTTTTATACGGAGGAATTGCAGGTTATTTCGGCGGAATTGTAGATACCATTATGATGCGTTTTGCAGAAGCTGTTATGTCAATTCCAAGCTTCTACTTATTAATTATCCTAGCTTCAATTCTCCCATCAGGAATGACCAGCGTACAAAGATTTATGCTAATCGTAATTATACTTGCACTAATCGGCTGGGCAGGTTTTGCAAGAGTTGTAAGAGGAATGGTTTTGTCCGTCAAAAATCAGGAATACGTGCAAGCTGCAAAATCAATCGGAGCTTCAAGGCTTCGTATAATTGTAAAACATATTCTTCCTCAAACTGCAAGTTTCGTAATTGTTGCAATGACATTATCTGTACCGTCATATATTCTCTCAGAATCAGGATTGAGCTTTTTAGGATTGGGAATTCAACAGCCTGATGCCAGTTGGGGAAATATGCTTAAAGAAGCTCAGGAATATACAAACATAATCTATCGTCCTTGGCTTTTGACACCGGGATTTTTAATTTTTATTGCAGTATTGGCGTTTAATCTTATTGGTGATACAATAAGAGATGTTTTAGATCCGAAAAGTAAGGTAAGATGATGGAGAATTTTTTTAACCACCCAATAGTACAAACGGAAATAACAGTCACGCTTCGTTTGCTTTGTGCAGTTTTACTAAGTTTTGCAATCGGTCTTGAAAGAGAGATGACCAACAAATATGCAGGCTTGAGAACAAATATTTTAGTATGTGTCGGAGCTTGCGTGTTTACGCTTTTATCAATTTACGGGTTTCCAACCTTTGCAGCAGGAGACAATGTATCTGTAGACAATGCAACAGGAATTCGTGATACTGCACGTGTTGCAGCTCAAGTTGTTACCGGTATCGGTTTTATAGGCGGTGGTGCTGTATTAAGACATGGTGCTACGATTTTTGGACTCACTACAGCCGCAACACTCTGGATGGCTGCTTCTATCGGGATGGCTTGCGGAACCGGAATGTACGGACTTGCAGTTACTGCGACAATCCTCACAATTATTGTCCTTATTTCTATAAGATTGTTTGAACGTAATGTACTTACTACAAGTACAAAAAATATGAAAAGACTTTCAATCAATATAAGTTGCAAAAATGAAGCCTCAAATCAAATTTATGATTTTATTGTAGAAACATATCCGCAACTAAGAGAAATAACAAGAAAACAAAGTAAACAAAATAATGAAATTACCAAAATAAATATAATAATTGATATTCATTCAAAAAAACCTATTCAAAATACATATAAAGACTTTCAAAAAGTCGACGGTATAGAATCAATATCAATTCAAGAAAGCAAAGAAATTTTATAAGCTAAAGAGGCGGGAAATTTACCCGCCTCTTTAGCTTATTTGTTTATTATTTTCTACAGTTTAATCGCTAGGTCTCTGGTAACCATCTATTTCTCTACTATAGTCTCCCGTATAATTTTCAGGTTCCGAAATATTCGGATAATTTACAGAACTTTGTATATCTGCAACCTTTATACCATTTTCATAAATTTCATTCTTTACAGGTACTGAAACACTATAATCTCCCGTATAATTTTCAGGTTCTGAAATATTCGGATAATTTACAGAATAATTTTCAGGTTCTGAAATATTCGGATAATTTACAGAACTTTGTATATCTGCAACTTTTATACCATTTTCATAAATTTCATTCTTTTCAGGTACTAAACCACTATAGTCTCCCGTATAACTTTCAGGTTCTGAAGTACTCATATAATTTACAGAACTTTGCATATCTGCAACCTTTATACCATTTTCATAAATTTCATTCTTTACAGGTATTGAAACACTATAATCTCCCGTATAATTTTCCTGCGATTGCTGTTCGATATACAAACCCGTAACATTAATGGTATCAGATTGCATCAATTCATCCTTGCGTAAAAGGAGATCACCTATCATTCCTGAAGCAACTCCCAATAATCCATCATTAATAGCAGCTTTTGCAATATTAGCAGTTCGTACATGCATATTTGCTTGATTATTTGGCCCATTTATACCATCAACCATAATAAATCTCCTTTCTTGATGCTTTATACTCTTTGCAAAAAAATATCTCTTATATTTATTAAGCCATTTTTCTTATAAAAATTGCATAGTAAAGTTAAAAAAAACACTACTTCCTGCTATAACTATCGCTATATTAGCATTATAACCACTTAACAACTCTTAATAAAAACAATTTGTAACGATATTTTAACAATCAATAAAAGAATACTAAAGATTTGTATTAATCTTGCCGTAAAAAAAGTTACAAGTTACATTAAAGTGAAAGGACTGCACAAACTTATGGGAATGGCTGCTTCACAAGCAAGGCTTCTTAGCTTAACAGCAAGAATGACTGATAACGAAAATTCAGGTCAGGATATTTCCTATTCTAAAATTCGTTTGTCTCAACAAACCGAACAAGCGAATAAAGATTATCTTGCAGCTCTTGATGCAACAAAATTAACTGTTTTAACAGGTTTTGACGGTTCAACTGAAGTTTATACAGATATTTCTTACGGACTTATGACAGGTTATAATACTGTTGCTTGCGGATTACAATACGTAGTCACGGATAAAGACGGAAAAGTCCTTGTAACTGATGCTCAAAAGAAAGCATTCGAAGCAGGTAACGGGGACCTGAATAAATTCTTATCGGAACTAGGCTACTCACAAGCTAATATTGACGTAACAGCAGATGGCGATGCAAGTGACGAAGATAAGGCTATTGCTCAACAAAAAGTACATGAGGCTTGGGACCAATATTTAACATCTGTAGATTTACATTATGGTGATGATGAACACGGGCTTGATTTCGGGTATACGTCATTCAGCGGTGATTCTTATGATGGATATGCTACATATACTTTAACAGACTTAAATACAGGTGCTACTGAAACTAAAGCTCTAAATTATGAAGGTACTACAAAAGAACAACGAGAACTTTATGATTACGCAGTAGCATTAACAGAAGCTTATTACGGAAAATCAGGAACTATCAACAATAAAAAGACAGCGGCTAATCCTGAAAATGCTTCTTATGTACAATACTTAACTAATATCTTTAACAAAATGGCATCTTCAGGATATTACACCGAACAAAATACTGCTGAAACCATTAAAGACAACAAGTGGTTTGAAAAACAATTAAGAGAAGGTAATTTATTACTTGAATATTATTCCACTACTGAAAGAAAATTTGTTTCAACTTCAATAGATTCGGATTCCTCTATTCAAGAAGTTGAAGATGAAAGAGAAATTGCCAGAATTGAACGAGAATATCAAAATACACTCACTGATTTGGAAGCAAAAGATAACAAGTTTGACCTTGAATTAAGAAAACTTGATACTGAGCATAGTGCATTACAAACAGAATATGATGCAGTGAAGAATGTAATTGACAAAAACGTTGAAAAATCGTTCACAATATTCTCTTAAAAATAAACTAATAATTTTTATTGATTCCTTTTTCCTTTATTTCCTTATGTAAAATTTTTGTAACTTTTCCCCGCCACTTTCTTAACAAAAAGTGGTTTTTTCTTTACTTAAAGTATATCCATGATATATTTATGGAAACCAGACAATGAAAGGAGAATTTATGATTAAACCTATACCAATTACTAAAACTACATTTACTCTAGCTACAGGACAAGGAAAAGATATTTATAGTCCGATTCAAAAACTTATTGTTAAAAATAAAATGCCTGCAGTTATTAATAGAGACAAAATTGAATTTTCAACTTATAACCAAAACCAAGTTCAAGAAACTTTATCTCTGTTTGATACATTAAAAGCAAAATTTAAAATGAATTCAATTAATGAATAATATAAATAATAAAAGCTCACAGGATTAAATCTGTGAGCTTTTTTATTTAACTTAATATGCTATGAAAAATATCTTTTCAAAAGTCCGTCAAAACCTTTACCATGACGAGCTTCATCTTTAGCCATTTCATGAACGGTATCATGGATAGCATCATATCCTAATTGTTTTGCACGTGCAGCAATAGCAAGTTTACCCTCACAAGCACCATGTTCAGCTTCAGCACGCAATTCAAGGTTTTTCTTTGTAGAATCTGTAACTACTTCGCCTAGCAATTCTGCAAATTTTGCTGCATGTTCAGCTTCTTCGAATGCGTATCTTTTATATGCTTCAGCAACTTCAGGATATCCTTCTCTTTCAGCTACTCTAGACATTGCAAGATACATACCTACTTCTGTACATTCGCCGCTAAAATGAGCTCTCAAACCTTCCATAATTTCTTTATCTTCGACTACACCGTCACCAACTTTATGTTCGCAAGCGTAAACTTTTTCTCCACCACCTACTTCTTTAAAAGTAGTTGCTCCGCATAATGGACATCTTTCTGGAGCTTTATCTGCTTCTGTTGACCAGCCGCATACTGTACATACAAATTTTGCCATAACTTTTTCCACCTTTCTATTGTGTATAATATTATTAACAAATTTATTGTACACTATAAACAATTTTTTGTAAAGTGAGAATTATTCTCATTTTTAATATTTCTTTACATTGACAGGAATCTACTTAACTTTTTGGAAGACCATAATATATTCGTGTTTGAAAATATAGAATCCACCAGCAAGAGCTCTATAACGCCACAAATTTGCAGTACGGCCTTTTGCTCTTTCATTTCCCTGAATGTCTTTTACAATAATGCCTTTTAATTTAAATCCCAACTTCATCATACGAGCCATACATTCAAAACCTAAAGGCTGCACTTCTGAATTTTTATAGCTGTCACCGATAATTAAAGCCGCAAATCTGCCTTTTTCCAGTAAATCATAACCGTTTGCAGCAACTTTTTCAAACAAATCATAAAATTGTTCAGTAGACTCACAATTTGAGAGGTCTTCTTTTTTATCCGAGAATTTTATAATATCATCATAAGGCGGATGAAGGATTAAAAATTGAGCTTTTTCTTCGCCCATAATCTCAAGCCTTGCTTTAACTTTCTCCTTTGCAAGCTCAGAGGTTGAATCTGCACAAATAATATTTACATCTGTAACTAATTGTTTTGGAGTGAATTTTTCAGAGACTTTTTCTGCAAGATCATCTTTTAACTCAACCCCAATACAGCGTCTGTTCATATTAACAGCTTCAATACCTGAAGTTCCTGAGCCAAAGAATAAATCTAATACGATATCATTCTTTTTTGTAAATCTTTCATATAGCTGTTGTGCAATTTGAGGGATGTAATTACCGTGATACTCGTTAGAATGCCCCCCCTCACGTAATCTTGAAGGGAATTCCCATAAAGTATCAGTTTTTACATGAGAATAATCTTTCCAATTATTTAAATCGATATCACTGTACTTAGTGGTCTTGACCGGTTTTACAACCTGCAAATCAGCTTTTTTAATAGGTTTTAATTTTGTATTGGATTTAAGTCTTGCCACGTATATCCCCTCCAAGTCTTTTAACATCCCAATAGTATAAAAATGTTTCAAATTTGTAATCAAACATTTAGATGAATTTATTTTTGATGTAGACTAAAATTGAATGGAGGAATTATGTTCCTTGAACAAATAACACTAAGTAATATATACATGATAGTTGGTTTTTTGATATCAATGTATTCATGTGTATCAAACGATGTAATCCAAACTTTAGGTACTTACCTCACAACAAGTAAGAAAATGCCTACTTGGATTATATGGGCATTTACAAGTGCTGTATTAGTAATCACAATTACAACAGGTTGGATAGTTAATCATGGTGATATGTCATTTGGCAGGTTGGAAAGAATACCTTTCCCTGAGACATTCACACTTATACATGTTTTACCTCCTATAATACTTCTGTTTTTAACAAAATATGGAATTCCGGTATCGACTACATTCTTAATTTTAAGTATATTCTCAGCAAACGATGTAAGCGTTATCGGAATGATTTTATCAAAATCAATTATCGGGTATTTCCTAGCCCTTGTCGTTTCAATAATAATATATACAATTATTGCAAGACCAGTTGAAAGATATTTTTATTACACGCAAAAGAAAAAAATCTCTAAATGGTGGGTTGCTGCAAAATGGTTATCAACAGCATTTCTCTGGTCGCAATGGTTGATGCAGGATGCAGCAAACCTTTTTGTATATTTACCAAGAAAAGCATCTTTTGGTGAATTATTATTTGTACTAATAGGTTTTGTAGGATTTTTATGGATTGTAGCCTACAGACGAGGCGGAGAAGTTCAAAAAATTATAAAAATGAAAACAAATGTACAAGATCCTCGCTCTGCTACTATTATTGATTTAATATATGCATTCCTATTATTATACTTTATTCAATTAAACAATGTTCCAATGTCTACAACTTGGGTATTCATAGGATTGTTAGCAGGTCGTGAAATTGCACTATACCACAGATTAAGATTTGAATCTCCTAAAAAAATGTATAAACATATTTTAAAAGACCTTACAAAAGTAACTTTCGGGCTTGTTGTATCAATAGCTGTGGTTATGGTACTTATAAAATTTGAACTTGTAAAAGATTTCTTTATGTCACATTTTATGTAATTAACATCACAGGATGTATATGGCAAGAATAAAACAATTATCAAAACATTTAATTAACCAAATAGCTGCAGGAGAAGTCATTGAAAGACCTGCCTCAGTTGTAAAAGAACTTGTAGAAAACTCTGTTGACGCAGGAGCTACAAAAATAAGCATAGAAATATCCAATGAATGCAGAGATATAAGAGTCGCAGATAACGGCTCAGGAATACATCCTGATGATATTATGCTTGCATTTTCAAAGCACGCTACAAGTAAAATTGCTACAGATGAAGATTTATTTGATATTCATACATTAGGGTTTCGAGGCGAAGCACTATCGAGTATAATCTCTATTTCAAAACTTACCTGTACCACAAGAACTAAAGATTTCGAGACCGGTACAAAAGTTAAATGCGAAAATTCAGAAGTTAAACAAGTCGAGACAGGTTGTGCTATAGGTACAATTATGGAGGTAAGGGATTTATTTTATAACATCCCTGCACGTTTAAAATTCCTAAAAAATTCAAATACAGAATTTTCATATATACAAGAAATGGTGCAATCAATTGCAATTATTAATCCTCAAACAGCTTTTGAACTAAAGAAAAACGGAAAAACCGTCTTAAAAACTTCAGGAAATAATGAACTTAAATATGCCTTGAAAGAACTTTTTTCAAGTACAGTAACCGATAATTTAAAAGAGGTTTTGAAAACAGATGCTCTTGCAGGTCTAAAAATATCAGGTTATGTCAGCACCCCAGATTTCACACGTTCAAGCAAAAAAGACTTTCATATCTACATCAATTCAAGAACAGTAAAATGTCCGATATTTATGAAAGCAATTGATACTGCATATAAAAATCTTATTGCAAACGGAAAATATCCTTTTGTAGTGCTTAATCTTGAAATGCCTCCTGCCGACGTCGATGTAAATGTCCATCCAACTAAAAAAGAAGTTCGCTATAAAAATACCAATATGGTATTTAATTTTATAATGACATCAATTATTGCAGGATTATCAAATCACGTCGAAAAACCCATCAATACAAATCAAAGCAATGAGCCTTCAGAAGAAAAAATTATAGAATTTAAACCTATTGAGCCTTCTGTAATCTTCAACAAAAATGCAGATGAAATTCTTATAAAAAATACAACTCACGACGATAATACAAACATTCATATACCCGTTAAAACTGAGCAGAAACAGATTTTTAAACCTATAGAAAACAAACCTGAAGAACCAGAAGAAAATATTGTAGGACAATATAAAAATACCTACATAATGGTAGAAAAAGAAGAAGGACTTGAAATTATAGATCAACACATTGCAGAGGAGCGATACATATACGAAAAATTAAAATCAGAAAAAAATATAGTATCACAATTATTGTTTGTATCAGATATATTAACTGTTTCAGCGACCGAAGCAGAATTAATAAAAGAAAATTTAGACAAGTTTGAAAAATTCGGATATGGTATTGAATTTACAAGCGAAAATGAATTAATATTCAGAAAAGTTCCGCAAATGATAGCCAAAGTTAATCCTCAAGAAATTTTAGCAGATATTTTAGAAAATATTGAAAGTGACATTGACGGACTGGAGGAAAAAATAATTATCACAACCTCTTGCAAAGCTTCAGTCAAGGCAGGTCAAAAGTTATCAACCTGGCAAATGCAAGAAATCATAAAAAAATGGCGTACAACAAAAATGCCATATACATGCCCGCATGGCAGACCTATTGTAAAATTCTTCCCGCATAAAGAAATTGCAGCATTCTTCCAAAGAAATACATAAGTTTAATACCAATAAATATTTAACTCTGAGAATTATAAAATTATATTCTTTTGATACAGATTTTTATTTAAATAATTCTATCACATCTATACCTAAATAGTCAGCTATACTAATAATCTTATCAATAGTAATATTCAGTTTTGCATTTTCTACTTTTCCAATATAAGAACCATCCAATTCCAAATCAAGCGACAATTCTTCTTGCGACAGACCTTTCATTCGTCGAAACTTCTTTAAATTCCTACCAAATCTCTTTTTAACATTTTTATTCATACTATATATTTTCGTAGGTATCTCAATTTTATTCCACGATTGACAGTCGGGTAAAACTATGTTAAAATTAGAATACATAGGATATACAGAGGTATCAAAAATGTTTAATTTTCAAATAAAGAACAAAGAAGGATTTACTTTAGCTGAAGTATTAATAACCCTTGGAATCATTGGTATAATTGCCACCTTAACCCTACCGACAGTTATAGGACATTATAAAAAAAAAGAAGCATCCTCTCGTTTAAAAAAATTTTATAGCATGATGTCACAAGCAATATTATTGTCAGAAAATGACAACGGTCCCAGCAGAGAATGGTCAAAAACATATTATATAACAGATGAAGAAGGGAATTATGATAACGAAACAAACAGGAATTTGGTAATAACTTATTTTGACAAATACTTAAAACCCTACCTTAAATATATTGAGATTGAAGAAAATCCCAAAGATTTACAAGATGAAGAAACCGCACAATCAGCTCAAATAAGAGTTCACTTTGCCGATGGTTCATATATGAATGTATACAATGGAGCATGTATAGATTTAAGTTTTGATGTAAATGGAAAAAGAAATCCAAATATACTTGGCAAAGACATTTTTAAATTTGTCATTTGTCCTAAAGATAAAGCCTTAGTACAATGTGGCGGTAATAAAAACTGGTGTGCATACTGTCCTGAATGTAACACAAGAGAAGCTGCACTCCAACGCTGCAAAACACTAGGCAGTTATTGTGGAAGACTTTTAATGATGGATGGCTGGGAATTCAAAGAGGATTACCCATACAAACTATAAACTTTCAAAAGCTTCAGCTATTGATTTGTTATAGTCAGGTCTCAAAATACCTTTTTCAGTTATAATACCTGCAATCAACTCATGAGGAGTTACATCAAAACCAGGGTTTATAACATTAACATCCGGTGCACAAATTATTTTACCATTAATATGAGTAACTTCTTCATGAGAACGTTCTTCAATAACGATTTCATCACCTGTTTTAATGCTTGTATCAATTGTTGATAAAGGTGCAGCTACATAGAACGGAATATTATGATATTTAGCAGCGATTGCAACTGTATATGTACCGATTTTATTTGCGGCATCACCATTTGCGGCAATTCTATCAGCACCAACTACCACAATATCAATCATACCTTTTTTCATAAAATATGAACACATCCCATCTGTAATCAATGTTGTAGGAATACCATCCATTTTAAGTTCAAAAGTTGTAATTCTGGCACCTTGCTGACGCGGACGAGTTTCATCTGCAAAAACCTTAATTGTAGGATCATTAGCAAATGCAGAACGCACAACGCCGAGTGCTGTCCCATAACCTACTGTCGCAAGAGCTCCGGCATTACAGTGAGTTAATATTGTCGCACCTTTGGGTACAACAGTTGCACCATAATCACCAATTTTTTTATTTATAGCAATGTCTTCATCTTCTAGTTTTATTCCGTTTTGTTTAAGTTCTTCAACCATACCATTGATATCTGATTTAGAAGCTTTTATGATATCTTTTTGTTTTTCGACAGCCCACATCAAGTTAACTGCTGTAGGACGTGAACTTGCCATATAATCTGACTTTTCTAATAACTTTTTAATAAATTCATCTCTGGAAAGATTTTCTTTAGCCAGTTCTTGTGCGTATAAAACAACCCCATGAGCACCTGCTACACCAATAGCCGGAGCACCTCTCACAATCATTGTTTTTATAGCATCATACATCCCTTGTCCGGTTGTTATATTCACATATTTGAATTCATAAGGCAGAATTGTCTGGTCTACCATTTTTGAATAATTATCTACCCACTCTATTGTTTTTATTTTTGAATGAAATTCTGCCATTTTAATTTCCTTTACTTAAACTGTCTATATCTCTTTTCTTCATTTTTATCAAGAGTATTAAAAAACTCTTTTACATAATAAGTCAAAAATCCTGTAAAAGCATTAACGGTTGCACTCAACACACCCATAAACAATGATAATATCAAAATTATACCAAAACTTGCTGAACTAAGAATAACAGAAACACCATAATTTGAAGAATAATTAAAAAACTTTATAAGAATAATCACAGCAGGGACATATACAATGCAAAATACTATAAAGGAAACAAATCCAATAATAGCACCAAGGGTCACACTCTCCTGTACAGTAAATAATTCCAAAACTTTTGCACGCATTAAAAATGTCATCACAATAACAGAAGCAAGACATAATAAAATCCAAAATGCAAATTGACCAACAAAAGGTAAAATAGTTAATATACCGCAAACACCGCCTATAAAAGCACTCACCAATATAACTAATTTCAATAACGATTTATCCATATTCTCTCCAGTCTATAGAAATTATATCATAAAAAAGAGACTATAATTTACCATATTTTAGAACGTGGTACCAATTTACTTTTCTGAACAGCAGATATCTCTGCATTAGTTATATCAGGAATTATAGAATATAAAATTCTCAAAGTATTTAAATCTGCTACAGATGCATCAACAGCACCATTTAAGTGAGCTGAATGCATCAAATCATCCTCATAAGGACTATGTCCATTAAGCCCCAGAACATGTCCGATTTCATGCATAGCTGTTGTTGCAAATAAATCTTGTCGATAAAAATTTGCACTACAATCCTTTTTATATAAATTTATACTAACATTTGTCAAAAGATTATTTGTATATGAAAAAGATTGCAAACCTGACAACCCCAAGTTCCCGTTACAAACCCTGCCTTCAGAATCCATAAACAAAACTTTTATATCAGCATTTTCAGGCACATTAATAAAATCAAAAGTAAAATATCCGTCAGATATAGCACTCCAATGTCTAAAAGCCTTAAATACTTCTTTTTCATAGTATTCTGGACATCCAACACATTTTCCTATATATATTTTTAAAGGGAATGTATCTTCATTCCACCTTATAACAAAACCACCATTCAAAACTTCTGAAATATAATTTGGGCCAATTTTTTCATTAAGAATTTTTCTATTTTGATAAATATCATTAGAAACTAAAATATCTTTTAAATTGTGAATTGGAAAAGAACTCTTATTTACTGAAACTATTTCTTTCTTTGGAAGTGAATTAATATCTTCATTATGCTCTATTAAATCTTTATTTGATTGTCGCAGAAAAAAGATACCACTCCAAATCAGACATAAAGCAATAAAAATAATTACGAAAGTTTGTTTCATCACAGACTCCGAGAATGACATATTGCAATCGCAATCGCATCAACAGTATCATCCAATCTCGGTAATTGTTCGGTTCCAAGAGTATATTGCACCATTTGCTCAACCTCTTTTTTATCGGCTCTGCCATAACCTGTAAGCACTTGTTTTACTTCCATAGGAGTATATTCAAAAATAGGAATTCCATACTTTTCAAGCACAGTAAGAATAACCCCGCGAGCATGTGCTACAGGCATAACTGTAGTTTGATTTTTAAAGAAAAATAGTTTTTCAATAGAAGCAACATCAGGCTGATACATTTGGACAATAGTTTCCATATCGTTATAAATTTCTAAAAGACGGGCAGCCTCATGTTTTGTCTTGTCAGTTTGAATAGAGCCAGAATGTAATAAAGTACATTCATCACCGTCAAATTCTATTAACCCATATCCGACAATAGCCATGCCGGGATCAATACCTAAAATTTTCATAAACTCATTATATATTTTTTTTGGAAAATTTCAAGTTTTTATAATATAATTAACACGGTTAGGGAGAGAGAATATGCACGAAATTTTATCACAATTAAATCATTTTTTTCAAACACTGGGAGTTCCGGGACTTGCACTAAATTCTTTTATAGAAAGCTTTTTTCTGGTACCGCCTCCTGATTTTTTACTAATCACAATGGATTTGGCAAACCCTGAAAAAGCACTATTTTATGCTACAATATGTACTATTGCATCAGCATTTGGCGGAGCTTTCGGATACGCAATCGGTTACTGGGGCGGAAGACCTGTATTCAATTTCCTGTTTAAAAATAAACATGAACAATTCGAAAACGTTGAAAAATTATATAATCAATACGGCTCCTTAGCAGTATTTTTTTCCGCATTTACACCAATTCCATATAAGATTTTTACTATTGCAAGCGGAATTTTAAATATGAATTTTTGGAAATTCTTAATCGCAAGCTTTTTTGGCAGAGGTCTAAGATTTTTTATAGTGAGTATAGTCCTAATGCTATTTGGGGAAACAATTAAAGAATATATAGAATGGGTTATCCTTGCAGTCACAATAGTTATCATTCTATTTTTTGTTATTTTGTATAAAAAAAGACATGCATTTTCCACAAAAAAATAATATAAATATACTAGGAAGTTTCTGAAATATACGCTATAATAAATATAAAATAAAAGATTTGATTAAAACTAAAAAATCATTAAAACTGAAAAAAGGATGATGAAGTTATGAATAAGAAATTGATTTTGCTTTTAACAGTTACTTTGCTTATTGGAGGGATAAATCTGGATTATAAGGCTTTTGCCGTAGCAACAGGGCCATTTGGTTATGACTTACAAAAAGATATCAACCGTCCTAAAAGTGCACCAAAGAAATGGGAAACAGACAAACCTGCCAATACAAATAACACAGGAAAAAATCAAACCAACAGTGAAGATGAATCATCTGAAGTAAGTGAAGCTTCAATTTTTCTTGATAAATATTCTGCAAATCCTAAATATTATCCAAATGCAACAACAAAAAGTGCTATTGCTAAATACAAATCAGGTAATTATACCGGTTCATTACAAGAATTATATACAATCCTTAAAAAAGATTCTTCAAATGCCACTGCATATTATTATTTAGCAATGGTATATACAAAATTAGGAGAAACAGAGGCTGCAAAAGCTTGTTATCAAATGGTAATTAATTTAAATCCTAATGATACAATTGTAAATTATGCACAAAAAGGTAAAGCTTGCCTGACCGATGCAGCAACTTGCGGAATAGAAACAACATTCTCAAATGCTTCAGAAGAACCGCTTGATGAACTAGATAAATTCATACAAGCTCCTTTTGGAAACGGATTTTCAGAAGAATTAAGTAATGAACTCCGAAAAAAACAATTACAAAATATTCAAAATAAAATGAACAGAGGTCTTCCATTAAGTGAAGATGATTTGAAAAAATTAGAAGAATACAATAAATCAGAAGGTATAAAAACTGATAAATTAGCTATGGCTGACGATATGCCTTCAAACGATGAAATTATAAATGCGGTACAAGTTCTAAAAAGAGCAGGACTAAATATTTCTACTCAAATGCCTGAAGTTGCTGCAAAAGCACCTAAAGGTACTGCAACTTCAATTCCTGCTAAAGTTGAACCAATAGAAGATGAGCCAGTTGCTCAAACAACACCTGCAACTAATACAGCTGCCAATACAGCTAATCCTTCAAACTACTACACTCCTGATCCTCAAATTCAGCAAATGTCAATGATGCTGAATAACGGAAATAATGGGAATTATGATCCAATGATGAATATGCTTCCTTATATGATGCAAAATGAAGGTAAAAACATGGATCCTCGAGTAATGCAGGCGTTAATGATGAATTCAATGATGAATAGTCTGAATGGTATGAATACAAACAATAATAATTAACTTATGAATTCTAGTTATAAAAAATATCTAAATAAATTGTTGGCATCCGACATAAACGGATGCCGTCAATTTTTTACGGAAAACGGATATACACTGGAAGCTGCATACTGTAACCTTTTAGAAGATAACATCTTTGAAGCAAAACAACTTTTTTTATCAATTGAAGATAAAGATATCAGAGCCAAATGGGGGATTTTTTTGTGCGGTATAATACTCGGAAAAATAGAAGGATACCCATCATATTTTGCACTAAGGAATTTTTTGGAAATAGATTTAAACCTGCTAACCCAATACTTTAAAGGTGAATACGTAGAAAATATAGTAAAATATGCAGACTGGCTCTATACGATAAATCCGGAAGTACATAAATATATTGGCAGAGTATTTTTAAACAATCACCTTGAACAATACGGGATGGCATTTCTTTTAAAAGCAAAAGATTATTTTTACAACGACCCTGAGCTACATTACCTGCTTGCTGAACAATATTATAAACAAAATAATATAACCGAATGTAAAAAAGCAATAGAAAATTGTCTGAATGTACTACCTGAATACTTTCCTGCAATACAATTGCAAAGAAAGTTAAAATAAATTTGAGCTAAATAATTGTTTATGCTACACTATTAGTTGCTTTAAAAAAACGTAAGGAGAAACAAAGATGATTATCATAATGGAGCGTAACGCAACAAAAGTTCAAATTCAAAGAGTAATAGATTTATTAAAAGATAACGGATTTGAAGTACGTTGTAATGTAGGAGATATTCATACCGTAATTGATGCAATAGGAGATAAAACAACCTTAACTCCCGGAAGGCTATCAGCACTTGAAGGTGTGAAAGAAATTAAAGTTATAAGAGAACCATTCAGACTTGCATCAAGGGACAGAAAAGAAGAAGATACGGTAATCACATTCCCGAACGGAGTAAAAATAGGCGGTAATAACAAACCTGTCGCAATGGTAGGACCTTGCTCCGTTGAAGATGATTACGAAGGACTTTTACAGGTTGCACAAGCTGCAAAAGAAATGGGATGTGAATTTTTAAGAGGCGGAGCATTTAAGCCAAGGACTTCCCCTTATGACTTCCAAGGCTATGGAGAAAAAGCACTTAAATACATGAAACAAGCCTCAGAAGCAACAGGACTTTTGACAGTATCAGAAATTATGGACGCATCAGATTTGCCAATGATGATGGACTATATTGATGTATTGCAAATAGGTGCAAGAAACGTACAAAACTTTAAACTTTTACAAGCTGTCGGAAAATGCAACAAACCTGTCATTTTAAAACGAGGTTTGGCAAGCACAATAAGAGAATTTTTACTGGCAGCAGAACATATAATGTATCAGGGAAATTCGAACGTAATACTTTGTGAACGAGGAATAAGAAGTTTTGACAGTGCATTTACAAGAAACGTAATGGATATAGCATCAATTCCTGTAATCAAAAAATACTCTCACCTTCCGATAATTGTAGACCCAAGTCATGGCACAGGTCAAAGATATCTGATTGAGCCGATGGCAAAAGCAGGTTTGGTAGTTGGGGCAGACGGTATAATGATAGAAGTTCACCACGATCCTGAAAATGCACTATCTGACGGGAAACAAAGTCTTTCTATACCGATGTTTAAAGATGTTATGAAACGCCTTAACTCATTTAATAACAGATTGCATTATGAAAAGACTTGTCTTTCAGCAAATGTTGAATAATAACACATCACAAATATAAGAAATAAAAAAGCGGTCTTAAAGACCGCTTTTTTGCTTAACCTAATTTTTCCTAATAACTTACTTTAAAAGGGTAATTATCTGGAATTTTCCATCCATTCAACTGTATAATGGCTGTACAATATTGTCTCCAACTACTTGACTTAGAATTACAGCCATACGCACTATCATTATAAAGCATATCTATATTACCATCCCAATTATGTTTGTATGGCTCAAACCCTTTATTATAATGATATTTCCAAAATTCTTCATCACTATTTGGTTTAAAAATAAATGGAAAAGCACATCTGCCAACTGACTCTTGAGCATCCACCGTATTTTCTTGTTTTTTTACACACCTTTGAATATTACCAGGGAAAAAGTCCCAATCCCTGCTTGAATCCTTACGTCTAGTCCGAATAGCACTACCATCAGCAAAATATACAACAAAATTTTCTTTACCATTTTCCATTTTGGTTATCTTCATATATGGTGCTAAATATTTTCTAAACCATTTTTCTACATCAGAAGTTCCAGGTACAGGATTTCCATCTTTATCTATGGTGGCCCCTTTTACATCTTCCCACCAATATTTTTTATCTCCATAATATACCTCAGCCATTTTTACGGCTTGGTTTATTGCTGAATAAAATTTCATTAATCTTGTCTCTACTACCCTGTTATTATTCTTTTGAATTAGTGTCGGCATTGTCATTGCTGCCACTATCCCGATTATTCCTAATGTTATCAATACCTCTGCTAATGTAAAAGCATTTCTCTTTTTCATATATCCTCCTTTTTTGTATTTTCATTACCTGTTTTCAAAAATTTTTGCATCAAAAATCACCGTGTCTTTTGGCACGGCATACTTTTCTGCTCTTTTCTTTATATCGGAGGTCTAAGTCGGAAATGCTTGACTTAACTGTTAGTCGGTAGCCCCCCCCCCCGAAATTCTAGCTATTTGCGATTTTTGCAAATTTGCCTCCTATATTAAATCAATTCACCTTTTAGATACCAAGTTTTAGCACCTGTAATTTTAACATTTATAAATTGACCTGTCAAATCGTCATTACAAGGGATATGAACAATTTTATTATTTCTTGCTCTGCCTGTTATTACATTTTGCCCTTTATGGTTTTCAAAATTTTCGACAAGAACTTCCATTTCACGACCTACAAATTTTAAGTTGGATTTAAGACAATTTTCACGAACTTTTTCATTCAATCTTGCTAATCGTTCGGTTTTAACATCTTCATCAATATATTTATCAACCCATTTTGCAGCAACAGTTTTTTCACGAGGAGAATACGCTGCTGTATTTGAGTAATCCAATTCAAATTCGTCTATTGCAGATAGAGTTTCTTTAAATTGTTCTTCGGTTTCCCCCGGAAATCCTGCTATAAAGTCACTTGTAATCGTTACATCAGGAACCATTTTTCTGACTTTTTCAACAATTTTGGCATAAGTTTCACGGTCATAACGTCTGTTCATTGCCTTCAAGACTTCTGAACTGCCTGACTGCATAGGAATATGGAAATATTCACACACTTTATCCAATTCAACTACAGTTTCAATCAATTCATCCGTAATATCTGTCGGGTAAGAAGTCACAAAACGTATCCTGAAATTACCGTCAATAGAATTGATATCACGCAATAATTGAGCAAGCCTATAATTTTTATCTTTAAAATCTTTGCCATAACTGTCAACATTTTGACCTAAAAGCGTAATTTCTTTAAAGCCTTGAGATAGGGCATCTTTTGCTTCTTTAATAATAATTTCAGGCTGTCTTGAACGTTCTCTGCCTCTTGTATAAGGAACTATACAGTATGTGCAAAAATTGTTACACCCCTCTGTAATAGGGATCCAAGCATTTACGGCTTTCACACGATTTATCGGAAATTTAAAAGCTTTATCATCTTCTGTTTGGTGAGTTTCAGTGCATTCACAGACTCTTTCACCATTATTTATTTGTTTTATAATTTCGGGCAAAGAGTAAATTTTATGAGTTCCTAAAACGAAGTCTACATAAGGAGCACGACGAAAAACTTTTTCTGCCTTTTGCTGAGCAACACATCCGCAAATTCCGATTTTAATTTTCTTGCCTTCATTTTTCCACTTACCCCAAGTACCAAGCATACTAAAAGCCTTATCCTCGCTAAGCTGTCTTATTGAGCAAGTATTAATCATTAATAAATCAGCATCTTTTGGATCTGTAGTTTCTGTATAATCCATACAAGAAAGCATTCCGAACATTCTTTCCGTATCTGATTTATTCATCTGGCAACCCATTGTATCTATATAAACTTTTTTCATCAAAAACTTCCTTACATATCCTTAAACTATAATACCGTAAGCTTTATTTCAACTAAATATTAAATAGAATAATACGGCAGTATCTATATAGATTATACTACAAAAATTTTATATACTTGACTTTTGAACCATTAAATTATATCTTTTTATATGTAGTGGTTTCTAAGAAACGAGTGTATTTAAGGGGACTTTATGGGATTAAGAGAAAGAAATATTTTATCACTTTTGGAAGACAGAACAAACAATTACGGAGACAGAGTTGCTCTCGGTATAAAAAATGCTCTCGGATGGAGAGAATTTACATACAAGGGCATAGGTCTAATGTCAAGAAAGCTTGCTTGGCATTTGATTAATGAAGTCGGTGTAAACAAAGGGGATAAAGTAGCAATCTTATCAGAAAGTAAACCTGAATATGGAGCTTGCGTATTTGCATCAATTCTGGCAGGAACTACCACCGTACCGCTTGATGTTAAACTCACAAAATATGAATTAAAATCAATTCTCTCAGACTGTGAGCCAACCGTTATGCTAGTTTCCCAACACTACTTAGATACTGCAATAGCACTGCAAAAAGAAATCCCATCAATGCAGACAATTCTTGTAATGGATGAACCTTCATTCAATATGGGATATACAAGCATTTATGAATTACCGAATAATTTTGACGGGAAATGGAGAAAAAGAAGTTCTAACGCTACCGTATTTATTATATACACCTCAGGTACAACAGGAGCACCAAAAGGAGTTGAAATCAGTTTTAAAAATATGTTCTCGCAATTAGAAGATATGAAAATCGCTCTTGATCAAATTCTACCGCTGGAACATGGCAGAATATTATCAATACTTCCAATGAATCATTTATTTGAAATGACAGTCGGATTTTCAACATTCCTCAATTACGGATTTTCGGTATATTATACCCAAAGTCTTAAACCTAAAGACATTCTCGGAATTATGAGAGAAAAACAAATTAACTTTATGATTGTCGTACCTGCATTTTTAAAATTATTAAAAACTGCAATAGAAGCTGATTTACACAATGCTTCTCCTGCAGAACAAGCTGCATTTAATTCTTTATATCATTTAGCAAAATTTATACCTTGCAGTGCAATAAGAAAATTAATGTTCAAAAAGATACACGACAAATTTGGCGGACACTTCATAGGTTGTATCTCAGGCGGAGCACCATTAGATTTACATGTCGGGAAATTTTTTGACAGAATAGGCCTTAAAATATATCAGGGATACGGATTATCAGAAGCCAGCCCTGTTGTATCAATTAATACAAATAAACGGAGAGAACTTGGTTCAGTAGGTCGTCCGCTCAACAGTTTTACTGTAAAAGTAGATGATGAAACAGGTGAGCTTCTTATCAAAGGTCCTGCTGTTATGAAAGGATACCATAACCAAGAAGAGTTAACCAAAACAGTTATTGATGAAAATGGTTGGCTGCATTCAGGTGATATTGCCAAAATTGACAAAGACGGACATATATTTATTACAGGCAGAATAAAAAATATGATTGTACTTTCAGGCGGTAAAAAAGTATTCCCTGAAGAAGTAGAATCCGTTTTAGAAAAAAGTGAATACGTAAGTGAAATTTGTGTATTGGGTGTATCAAGAACTTTCGGTTCAAAAGACGGCACAGAAGAAATCGCAGCTGTAATTGTTCCAAAAGAATATTTATACGAAAAATACAGTGAAGAAGAATTGGATAAACTAATCAGAGCTGATATTAAAAATCTTTCAACAAGATTGACAGCATACAAACGTCCTGTAAATATTGTAATTACAAGAAAATCCCTTCCTAGAACCGCTACAAGAAAAGTTAAAAGAAAAGAAGTCAAAGAACTTGTAACAGCTTAAGCTCTTACAAAATAAGCTAAAATTGATAATATGTGATTTTTGACTCGAACATTAAAAGGCGGAGAAATTTGTTCCTGCAGGTAATTTGTCACATCAATAAGGAAACTGTTTATATAACGAAATTCCTCATCAGTAACAGGAATATTTTTAATATATTTTACCAAAATTCCATACAAATATTCTTTATCAGAAGCAAAATCTTTTATCATATTATCTAAAATTATCAATGTAACCATTTTTGCCTGATAAGCGGAATTATTCTGAGAAATCCCATCAGGAGACATTCTGTAATATGTAAGAATTTCGGGAAGACAGCCAATATCGCAGTAATTTGACATATCTGACCATAGTTTAAAATCTTCAGCATGAAGACAATTTTTATCATACCTTAAGTTATGCTCATCCAGTACAGATTTTCTTATCATGACTGAAGAATGCACAATACAATTTCCCATATACCTTAAATGTAACTTAAAATCATTTGGATTGTTCGGATTTATGATTACTTTTTTTTGAGGGATTTTTCTTGTAGTTGTAGCTAAAAGACCATAACTCGGATTCTCTTCCATAAATTTATATTGCTTTTCAAGCCTTGAACGAGCACAAAAATCATCAGTATCAAGTCTTGCTATATACTTTCCTTTAGCTAAATCAAGCCCCTTATTCAAAGTTGCAATAAGTTTCAGGTTTTTATCATTTTTAACATATCTTATACGTGCATCCTCATAAGATAAAATAACATCCTCGGCATTATTTGTAGACCCGTCATTAATTATAATGAATTCAAAATCCTCAAAGGTCTGATTTAAAATTGAGGCTATTGCAAGCCTCAATTCCTTTTCATTCGGGTTATATACAGGCATTAATACTGATATTATCAATAATAAGAAACTCCGTTACAACTTGAACCATCCCCCCAAAAGGCAGAACAACTATTCCTCCACCACGAAGTATAATAACAGCCTGTACCTACATCATCTGCAGCCCAAGGACTTATAGCTAAACATTCCTCTTGGGTTTTGCATTTTGACAGATTATCTTTAGAACAACCCTCATAATATTCTAACTCGCCAGATACATCTGATAATTTACCATTTCCGGAAAAACGGAACTTATATAAGTCTTTTTTTACTGTATTTGGATTTTTAATACCGTTAACATCTGCAACTACACTGAAACTTGAAATATCTTCATCAGAAAGCACACCATAAGTCATCCCATCTGCAGTAGCAAAAATGTATGGAACATCGTCCCAATTAAATTGGGATTTTTCAGACTGACCTTGTATAATATAATCTTTTGGCATAAGCTCAGAATCCAGACCACTTACTGAATCTGCGGCTATGTTAAAAGCCTTTTTATGCTCTTTTGACATACAAGCTTTTTCATTCAAAGCATTACAATCATTCAAGAACGGTAAATTTTCAACTTTGAAATTCTCAGTTTTAGTCATCATTAATCTATAGCCGTTATAGACTATGTTTTTAGCTTTTGCATACTGGTTTTCTAAAACTTTATCCTGAGTTTTATTAATTACAGTCGGCAACGTCAATGCTGCCACCACACCAATAACACCGAGCGTGATAAGAACTTCCGCTAAAGTGAACGCTGTCACTTCCCCAGACCCAGAAAACTCTTTAGCTGAGAGGATTATAGGACACCCCCCCCCGAAATCCTTTTTATACCTGAATTTTGCATTCTTACCTCCGTTTTTTTATATTATAATTTATAATAACATATTATTAAATAAAAATCAAGACTAGATATCTTTGTGATGGAAATGTTTTTCGCCGTTAGCATAATCTGCAACAATATGACCGTTACCAATAAGTTTATATTTATAAATTGTAAGGCCTTCTAATCCAACAGGGCCTCTTGCATGGGTTTTGTTTGTAGAAATTCCGACCTCAGCACCAAAACCGTATCTAAAACCATCTGCAAATCTCGTTGATGCGTTAAAATATACACCTGCAGAATCTACTTTATTCATAAATTTTTCCGCATTTTGCACATCCTTGGTAATTATGCTTTCCGTATGACCTGAACCATAAGTATTTATATGCTCTATTGCTTCATCAACATCTTTAACAGTTTTTACAGAAAGTATTTTATCACCATATTCATGTGACCAACTTTCAGGATTGAATTCTAATTTAATCTCGGCTAACTGCAAAGCTGCAAAAAGTTTTTCTTTTTCAGCAAAATTCTCATGAATAAGTAATGTTTCAACAGAATTACAGGCACTAGGATACTGAGTTTTCGCATCGACTATAACTTTTTCGGCCATAGCTAAATCAGCACTCTCATCAACAAAAATATGACAAATTCCATCTGCATGACCCAACACAGGAATTTTAGTATTTTCTTTAATAAATTTTACAAGACTATTTCCGCCACGCGGGATAATCAAGTTTATGTACTTATCGCATTTGAGCATTTCACCGACATCATCGCGAGAAAAAACTTGGTTTAAAACATTTTTAGGAAAACCTTCAACTTCATCAAGTGCAGAATTTATAATCCCTAATATTGTTTTATTAGTATTTTTTGATTCTTTACCACCTTTTAAAATCACTGCATTGGATGATTTTATGGCGAGTGATGAAATTTGAGAAATAACATCAGGACGTGCTTCAAAAATTATCCCAAGAACCCCGATAGGACAAGAAACTTTGTATAAAGTAAGTCCCGCGTCTAATTCTCTGACCAAAAGTTTTTTATTTACAGGGTCTTCCAAATGAGCAATATCACGAATACCCTGAATCATATCACGCATTTTATTTTCATCAAGTTTTAATCTGTTATATGTCGACTTACTTAATTCCCCCGAGTCTACAAGGGCAATTGCTTCTTCCAAATCAATTTTATTTGCTTCAAAGATTTTTTCTTTATTGGATTCGATAGCATCAGCAACTTTTAACAAAGCCTCATTCTTCATTTCTGAAGATACATCAGCAATCTCTAATGAAGCCTTCTTAGCAGCTTTTGCAATTTCAATAAAATCCATAATTTCTCCTTACAAAATAGTTATATTATCTCTGGTAATTATAGCGTCATAATTTTTAAAGTTTAAAATTTTCATAATATCGTCAGAATGATTTCCCATTACACGTTTACAAGAATTTGAGTCATAATTAACAATTCCTCTTGCAAATTCGTTGCCTTCCTCATCAAGTATTGATACGACATCACCTTTATCAAAACTATTAATAACCTTGATTACACCAATTGGAAGCAAGCTTTTACGTTTTTCACACAAAGCTTTTTTAGCTCCGCTATTTACGACAAGTTTACCAATAATATTTGTCGCATAACCAATCCAACGTTTCTTATCAGATAACCCTTCATTTTGCGGAAGAAACATTGTCCCGTAATCTTCACCGTCAAAAATCTTTTTAATAATATAAGGTACTTTTCCGTTTGCAATAAGAACTTTACCTCCAAAGCGAGTTACCATACGAGCAGCTTCAAGCTTGGTTCTCATACCGCCACGGCCGCCTTCTGAGGCATCTGTACCCATTGCACATATTTCATCTGTAACCTCTTTTACTTCCCGTATAATCTTCGCGTTCGGATTATTTTTAGGATTTTCATTAAACAATCCGTCAACATCAGAAAGAATTATAAGTAAATCCGCATCCAACTCACTTGCAACTAGTGCTGAAAGTTTATCATTATCAGAAAAACAAACCTGCATATTCTCATAACGAGGAACAATATCAACATTTGAGACAGTATCATTCTGGTTAATTACAGGAATAGCTTTTAATTCTAAAAGTTTATTCAAAGTAGTACGCAAGCTCAAATATCTTGTTCTTATTGAAAAATCATCTTCTGTCAATAATATTTGAGCTGCAACAAGACCGTATGCATCAAATCCGCTTTCATAAATCGACATCAATTTACTTTGTCCGATAGCCGCACAAGCTTGCTTTAAAGCAGTACCCTTAGACCCCTCAAGCCCGAGTTTTTTACGACCAAGCCCGACTGCACCTGAGGTTACAATAATAACTTCTTTTCCGGCTTTAGCCAATGAAGATATTGTTTCAATAAAAGAAAATACCCTCGGTAACGATACAGAACCATCATCACCTCTTAGAATATTTGTTCCAAATTTAAATACAATACGTTTTGCGTTTATAAAATCTTGTCTTTCCATAATTCTATTATATACCTAAAAGGCGGGATTAAACCCGCCCTGTAACTACTCTTGTATATCACTGTCAAGTAAACTTGTCTGTGAAACGTTTTGCTCAGCTTCTGCCGCATCAGCTGCTGCATTGTCACTTATTATAGTTTCATCATTATCAGGATTTACTATTTTATTAACAGATACAACTGTGTCATTATCAACAAGGTTTTGAGCTCTAACACCAGTTGCAGGTCTTCCCTGACAGCTTATTGAACCTGCATTCAATCTTGATACGACACCGTTTGCAGTTACCATCATAATATCATCAGAATCTTTTACAATAGTCAATGCAACAAGTCTTGACGTATTTGACTTGAATTTAGTTGCAATAAGTCCGATACCGCCCCTGTTTTGGGTTCTGAATTCAGAAAGCTTGGTACGTTTTCCAAAACCGTCTGAAGTTACAACAAGTAAATCAGCATCATAATCGCGAGGTACAATATCGCATCCGATAATTTCGTCCCCTGTTCTAAGTTTCATTGAAGTAACCCCTCTTGCACTTCTGCCTAAAGGTCTCAAATCTTCAATCGGGAATCTTATTGCCATACCGCAAGATGTACCGATAATAATTTCGTCACGGCCTGTTGCTAATTTTACCCAGTTAAGTTCATCACCTTCTTCTAGTCCAATTGCTATAATACCGTTACGTCTGATATTTGCAAAGTTATCTAATTCAATACGTTTGATATAACCTTTCTTAGTCAGCATAATCAGATTTAAATCATGAGAGAAGTTACTTACAGGAACAACTGCAGTAATTCTTTCATCCTGATCTATCGGTAATACATTAATAATTGGTAATCCCTTAGCTTGACGTCCGCCTTCAGGGAAATCATATACGTTCAAGCTGTATACAGTACCTTTTGATGAGAAGAACAGTACTTTATCATGCATCATTGCAGTAAAGAAATGTTGAATATCATCATCTTCTTTTGTTTTTATACCGGATTTACCACGTGTTGCACGGTTTTGCCTTTCGAACGTATCAAGCGAAATACGCTTCAAATAACCTTGATGCGTAATAAATACCGCCATCGGAGTATTTGGAGTTAAATCCTCAATAGTCACTTCACCTTGTTCAGGAAGAATTTGAGTTTTTCTGTCATCACCGTATTTTTCTTTATCTTCAAGCAACTCACCTTTTATAATATCAAGGATTTTCTGACGACTTGCAAGAATATCTTCATATTCAGCAATTTTCTTCAATAATTCATCATATTCAGCTTTAACTTTGTCTTGTTCCAATCCTGTCAATCTTCTTAATTGCATTTCAAGGATTGCATTAGCCTGATCGGCATCAAGACCAAAGCGTGACATCAGACCTTCACGAGCTTCATCAGTCGTTTTGGATTTTTTGATTAATTCAATAACTTCATCAATTGAACCTAAGGCAATAATCAAACCTGCTAAAATATGAGCTCTGACTTTTGCTTTTTTAAGGAAGAAAATAGTTCTTCTTGTAACAATTTCAACCCTGTGTTCCACAAATTCAGAAAGTACATCATATAAATTCATCAAACGAGGCTGTTTGCCACATAAAGCAAGCATATTCACACCAAATGTAGTTGCCAATTGAGTATATTTGAATAAATTATTTTTAACAACATCAGGTTTGGCGTCACGTTTTAATTCAATGACAATTCTCATTCCCTCACGGTCAGATTCATCTCTGATATCAGAAATACCGTTAATCCTTTGGTCTTTAACAAGCTCTGCAATTTTTTCAATAAGCATAGATTTATTGACCTGATAAGGAATTTCAGTAACAACAATTGCTGTACGAGACTGACGTCCGCCGCCGCCTGCAATTTCTTCAAAGCCTGCTACAGCCTGCATTTTTATTGAACCCCTGCCAGTTTCATAAGCTTGTTTTATATCATTCAAGCCTATAATTGTCGCAGCAGTAGGAAAATCAGGGCCTTTAATATATTCCATTAATTCAGACACTGTAATATTAGGATTATCAATTAAAGCAATTGTTCCATCAACTATTTCAGCAAGGTTATGCGGAGGAATATTAGTAGCCATACCGACGGCAATACCTGAACATCCGTTCAAAAGAAGCATAGGAAGCCTTACAGGTAAAACTGACGGTTCTTGTAATGACCCATCAAAGTTTGGTTCAAACTCAACAGTTTCACAATCAATATCAGCAAGCATAGAAGTTGTAATCTTATGCATACGAGCTTCCGTATAACGCATTGCAGCCGCACCGTCACCGTCTACGGAACCAAAGTTTCCATGCCCGTCAACGACCAAATATCTGGTGTTAAAATCCTGAGCCAAACGAACAAGTGCTTCATATACCGAACTGTCACCATGCGGGTGATATTTACCCAAAACTTCACCAACTATACGTGCACACTTTTTAAACGGTTTATCAGGTGTCATACCCAATTCATTCATTGCGTATAAAATACGTCTGTGAACAGGTTTCAGTCCATCACGAACGTCAGGAAGTGCACGTCCTACAATTACACTCATTGCATAATCAATATAACAACGCTTCATTTCTTCTCTTATATTAACCGGAACAATCTTTCCGTCTGAAAACATACTTTGCTGGTTGCTCATTCTTTTTCCCCTCTGTCGTATATGCGTTTAAGCTTTCTCAACTTCTTCTGTCTTATCTGTTTAATAAAATTATATCACAAACACACAATTTAGCCTAATATCGGGGAAATCTTTACAATGGGTAAACTATAAATTAATATTTAAATTCAATAAATCCTCCAGTTTTACATCAAGCACCTCTGAAAGATTTTTCATATATAACAGTGTCGGATTAGTAAGCCCGCGTTCAACTTTGCTGTAATAACTTTTATCTATATCAAGCTTATTCACAACATCATCTTGCGAAAGTCCTTTTAAAGACCTAATTACTTTTAGTTTAAGTCCTACCTTTTTTAGAAATTCGTTGTTATCCATAGCTTTAATTTTATGGGGTTGACTTAAACCATACAATAGTTTATGATAATAAAAAATTAGTTTATAAACTATCAAATTAGGTAATAAACAAATATATTAGAGGATAAACAATGAATAAACGGGCTTTTACACTCGCTGAAGTTTTAATAACACTTGGAATACGGGCTTTTACACTCGCTGAAGTTTTAATAACACTTGGAATAATCGGGATAGCAGCAGCTATGACAATACCTGTGCTAACAAATAAATATCAGCAAAAAGCATTGGAAGCACAGTTTAAAAAATCTTACTCAAATTTGCAAACAGCAATAAATAATGTAAATTCCGATAACGGAATTCCTTATGAATGCTATACACTTAAATATGGTGGGAACTACCATTACAACCAATGTAATGAATTTTGGCCTAAGGTTTTAGAACAGTACAAAACAATTAGATTATGCGGGAACTGGAAAGCCAAAGAATGCAGACCTAAGTATAAATCAAAGACAGAAGTAATCGCTGCTGGAGGAAGTATAATAGGTCAAGCTTGTTCATTCCCTATAGATTCACATTACGCATACAACTTAAATGATGGTTCAATTATTTACCTTTATAATGGTCCAGAGTCCGGTTATAATAATCACAACTCGTTATTTTTCGGCTTTGATGTAAATGGCAAAAAAGGTCCTAACAAATGGGGATATGATTTATTTTATTTGAATTTATATAAAAAAAATGAAAAAGCTGCCGTATTAGGACTTACTGCAGTATGTGAACTTATTGAAAAAGGCGGACAATCAGCAGAAGAAATTATGCTAAAATAGAAACCTACAAAATAAAAGCTCCGAAAATTTCTAATGGAACATCAGTCAATAATGAAATATTCTTAAATTTATGCTATAATAATTATCAGAAATTTAAGGAGCTGGTATGCCTTTTGTATTTGAGAGACAAAAAATTAATGATGTAATTTTAATAAAACCTAAGGTCTTTGGAGATAATCGAGGTTTTTTTATAGAAACATACAAAAAATCAGATTTTTATGCAAATGGAATTCAAATCGAATTTAATCAGGATAATCACTCAAAATCCTCAGCAAAAGTACTAAGAGGACTGCATTATCAAGCAAAGCCTTACGGGCAGGCGAAAATCGTAAGATGCACAAAAGGCAGAATATATGACGTAGCAGTAGATATAAGACCTAATTCCAAAACTTTTGGTAAATATGTAAAAGTTGAGCTTTCAGAAGATAATAAACAAATGTTATTTATACCTGAAGGTTTTGCACACGGATTTGTAGTTCTTTCAGATGAAGCCGAACTTTGCTATAAAGCAAGCGGAGAATATAATAAAGATGCAGACAGAGGTGTTCTCTGGAATGACAAAGATATAAACATTGACTGGGAAATTGATTTTGAACCTATTTTGAGCGAAAAAGACAAAATACAACCTACATTAAAAGATATTAATAAAAAGGAGCTTTTATGAAACTATTAGTTACAGGCGGTGCAGGATTTATAGGAAGCTGTTTTATAAGATATATGTTAGAACATCATCCTGATTACCATATAGTTAATCTTGATGCTTTAACTTATGCAGGGAACCTTGAAAATCTTTATGATGTAAAAGATAACCCGCATTATGAATTTATATATGGTGACATCTGTGACAAACATTTAGTTATGCAGGTAGCATCGGGAGTCGACGTAATTGTAAACTTTGCAGCTGAAAGTCATGTAGACAGGTCAATTTCAGGCCCAGAAGTTTTCATAGAAACAAACATTAAAGGTACATCTATACTTTTACAGGCAGCAAAAGCTTTTAATATTGAAAGATATGTGCAGGTATCTACTGACGAAGTATACGGAAGTTTAGGCAAAGATGGGTATTTCACCGAAACCACACCTCTTGCACCAAACAGTCCTTATTCAGCTTCAAAGGCAAGTGCCGATTTAATTGTAAGGTCATATTACGAAACCTACGGACTTCCTACATTAATTACGAGATGTTCAAACAATTACGGTCCTTATCAATATCCCGAAAAACTTATCCCGTTTTTCATCTCAAAACTCTTGAAAAACGAAAAAGTTCCGGTATATGGAGACGGGATGAATGTTCGTGATTGGATTTACGTATATGACCACTGTTCAGCCATTGATACGGTTCTCCATAAAGGCACACCGGGACAAATTTACAATATTGGCGGACATAACGAAAAAACAAACCTTGAAATTACTCACCTTATTCTGGAAGCTATGAATAAGGACGAAAGCTATATAGAACACGTAGAAGACAGATTAGGTCATGACAGACGCTATGCAATTTGTAATGATAAAATTACAGGGGAGTTAGGCTGGAAACCTTCTATTTCTTTTGAAGAAGGAATTTTGCTAACAATAGACTGGTATTTGAATAACCAAAAATGGATTAGATCCGTTGAACAAAGGAAAGGAAGACTCGCATAATGAAAGTTCTTGTAACAGGTGCAAACGGAATGCTCGGACAGGACTTATGTCCTATTTTAGAAGATGTCGGAGCATTTGTAATTGAAACTGATATCGACACACTTGATATTACAAAAACTGAAATGTCAGACAAAGTATTAACAGATATTCATCCTGATATGGTTATACACTGTGCTGCTTACACAAATGTAGATAAAGCAGAAGAAGACCTTGAAACTGCAAGACTAATCAACGTAACAGGAACGGAAAATATTGCAAAAGCATGCGGAAAATTAGACATTCCTTTAGTTTATATCTCAACAGATTATGTATTTGACGGTACTAAAAACGAACCTTACATGCCTGATGATAAAACAAATCCAATTAACAATTACGGACTTACAAAACTTCAAGGCGAAGAGGCTGTAAAAAAATATTGTCAAAAATACTATATTGCAAGAACTAGCTGGTTATACGGGCATTACGGCAAAAACTTTGTAGAAACAATGATTTCACTTGCACAAAAAGATGAAATAAAAGTCGTAGATGATCAAATAGGATGTCCTACCTGGACAGTTGAGCTTGCAAACGGGATTTTAAAATTATTATCAAAACCTTATGGTACATATCACGTTTGCGGCTCAGGAAAAACCAGTTGGTACGGCTTTGCTCAAGAAATCTTTAAACAAGCAAATTTGGAAGTTAATTTAAAACCATGTACAACAGAGGAATTTCCAAGACCTGCAAAACGTCCGAAATATAGTGTAATGAATAATGACGGGCTTTGCAGAAACTGGCAAGTTGCACTTCATGATTATCTTGAATTAAGAGAGGTATAAATTAATATTTTACCTTGTAAGGGTAATCATCAGGTATTTTCCAATCATTCATTTGTATTAGAGTCGTGCAATAAGCATTATCACTTGTGCTGTTACAGGAATGGCTACTGCCACTATATAATGTTGAAATATTACCGTCCCAACCATATTTATACGGTTCAAAACCTTTATTATACAAATATTTCCAGTTTAGGTCATCTTTTGATGATGGCATGAAATTAAAATAAAAAGCACATATACCAACACTAGAGCCCGATTTATCACATTTTTTCGGTTCGCTAACATAAAACTTCCAATCCAATGTAGTATCAGACGTAGGGCGAAAAGCACTACCATCAGGTAAGTATACATAAAAATAGGTTCCGTTATCTGATAACTTTATATCTGTATACTTAAGATATGGAGCAATATATTTTCTGAACCATTTTTCAGCATCTGATGAGCCCTCTATTATATTTCCGTTTTCATCGCGTGCATCTGACGACAAATTTGCAAACCAATCTTTTCTATCTCCATAATCATTCTCAGCCATTAATATGGCTTGGTTTATGGCTGAATAAAACTTTTTTAATCTTGTCTCGACTACACGATTATTATTCTTTTGGATTAAAACTGGCAATGTCATAGCTGCTACAACTCCGATTATACCTAAAGTTATCAGCACTTCAGCTAAGGTAAAAGCATTTCTCTTTTTCATAAATCCTCCTTTTTATATACTATTTTCTATTTTAACATTTTTCACATCA
>CASDPF010000023.1 GCA_949282215.1 uncultured bacterium
AACATCAGTGAAACCGGAACCAACTCCAGTAAAGCCAGACGTAATAGAGCCAACATCAGTGAAACCGGAACCAACTCCAGTAAAGCCAGACGTAATAGAGCCAACATCAGTAAAACCGGAACCAACTCCAGTAAAGCCAGACGTAATAGAGCCAACATCAGTGAAACCGGAACCAACCCCAGTAAAGCCAGACGTAATAGAGCCAACATCAGTAAAACCGGAACCAACTCCGGTAGAACCAGACATAATAGAGCCGTCTCCAGTTAAGCCGAAACCTCAAGGGCCTTCTGCAGAAGAAATCAGACAACGAAATATTGCAAAACAGGAAGCTGGTATATCACATACAAATAAAAAAATAAATAAAAATGAAATTAATCAAGACTATAATGCATTAAAACTTGATAAATCAAGTAATTTTGTTGAAGTGTCAAGTGATACTAAACTTGTTGTAGGAAATAATACCGTTATAGATTTTGAAAATCTTCCACCTGATTTAAAAAGAAAAATAGACTTGTTAGATGACGGAGATTTCGTAAAAATCGGTAGAAATGATATTAATCCAAATGATAATAGTATAAGCAGAGAACATCTTATAATTACAAAACAAGATGGCAAACTCGTTATCAAAGATACATCTTCAAATGGTACAAGAGTCTTTGATAAGGAAAACTTTGAAGCTTATAAATCACTTCAGCAAATGAAACAAAATTCAAGTATAATGTCTCAAGAACAATATATTAATGCTGAAGCAAAATTCTTAAAAAATACAGACAATGATTATGTTTTACTGAACAAGCTAATGAAAAAATTAGAAAAAACAGATAACGTATCATTGAATAATATTTTAGTTTCAACAAATTCAAATAACAAAGCTATTCTTGAGATGTTTGTGAATAATCCTTCAGGAATAAGAAAAAAATCAAGCTTCATCGGCACGAAACAAATAACTGATAAAGACTTGGGCTACTTAATGCTATTCAATAGAAATCATCCTAATACAATTAATACATTATCAAATCCGGCAGAAGTAAGTAAATTACTTGAAAGTACCGAAAAAGCACTAGAACAAGCCGGTAAAATGTCAAAAGAAGCAGTATCATTAATTGAGACAGGGTCATTTATTTCTAAAAATAAAAAAGTCCAAGCTCAAGTTTCTACAAATGTACTTGATGATATTGAAAGATTGGTACATGGTGAGGATTATATAAAACATTATAAAAATACAGCTTCGCTAACAGATATTGCAAGAAATACAGCTGAAGGCGATGTCGTATCAATTAATGGTACAATGTTTGTAAATGATAGCGGACAAATGGTACAATTGAAATTGTCGGAAAAACGTTTTAGACAATTATTCCCACCTGTTGGTAGATTTGCAACACATCAGGGAAATGTCGGTACATGTTATCTTGTTGCAACATTAGATAGGCTTGCCAATACTCCTAAAGGTAGAGCAAAACTTTATCAAATGATTGGAGAAGATGCTAACGGTATTTATACAATGACTGCTAATGGTAATTGGCAAAAAGATTATTTTAGACGATTCCCTAGAAATTATAAACATATGCTTGATGAAAATGGTCTTGCTATAATAGAGCAAGGGTATTGTAAAAATGCCAAAGATAATATGATGAGAAAATTTGATGCAAGTGAAACTGTTATAATGGATATTGCAGCTTCAGGTAATGGTTATAAAGCAGTTTCAGGATTGTTGGGATGTAATTCTACTAAAATCAGTTATAACTCTGAAGAAATAATGAATTTTATAATAAACAACGCAAATGATCCAAATCTATATATAGCAGCTGGTACAAGACATGTATATGGTAAAAGCGATTCACATGTTTTAAATGGAAAATATGATATTCACCAAGGTCATGAATATTCTATTAAAGGTTATAATAAAGAAACAAATTGTGTATTAATATCAAATCCTTGGCATTCCGGTGCCGTAATGGAAGTTCCTATGGATGAATTTTTACAACAATTTGACATGCTAGATATTGCAAAAATATAAAGGACAAAATTATGACTATTGATATACAAAAAGAATTTACGTTATTACAACAACAAGTAAAAAAATGTATTCAAACAAATCAACCTTATGATAAATATGTAAAAAGACAAATTCAAATTGTTGAGCAAGTAAAAGATGAATTTGTCAAAAATGCGAGCGAAAATATTGATGACTATTTAATGGAATTAGGATATAATTCTCAACTAAAAACCCTTTCTGAAAAAATTGGTCTTTCAACAGAAAAATATGTAAATAAAATAAAAGAGCTTACGATGAAATTAGGTATTGAGGAGGATTAAAACCTATTGATTTAGGACTTTTTCTAATTCAGGTTCAGCATGGATTGAAATATTGCAAGAGCCTAAGTCTTGTTTAATTTCAGTTTCTATTTTATCGCAAATATTGTGGCAATTTTCAATAGTCATATTTTTAGGGAATAATAGCGTAAGTTCTATTTGTTTACCGGGGCCGACACTTCTGCCTTTTAAGTCTTTATATCCGCATAGACCTTCGGTTTTGAATTTATTAATTACTTTGGCAATTTTATCTAAGTCTTCATTAGGTAAAGATGCATCTAATAAGTTATTTAAAGTAGTTTTTGAAATTGAAATACCTGTTTTAAGTATAATAAGTGCAACTATAATAGCAATTATCGGGTCTAAAATTAATAATCCTGTGATTTTTATAAGTATTAATCCGATTAATACACCCAATGATGACCAAATATCAGTCCTCAAATGTTCTCCGTCAGCGTATAAAGAAATAGAGTTTGTTTTTTTAGCAACGTGAAACAAGTAAGAACTAACAAGGAAATTTGCAATAACAGCTATCCCCATAACAATAATTCCAAGATATGATTCGGTCTCCATCGTATAGCCAAGGATTAGTTTTTTACCTGCTTCATACATAATGAAAATTGCAGCGAAAATAATCAATCCGCCTTCAAAAAATCCTGACATATCTTCATATCTGCCATGACCAAACGGATGTTCTTTATCTGCAGGTTCTGAAGATTTCATTACTGCAAAAAAAGTTAAAACAGATGCTAAGAAGTCACTAAGTGAATGGATTGCTTCTGATATAATACTTATACTGCCTGAAATTACACCGGCAATAAGTTTTAAAAGAATAATTGTAGCATTAGAAAATATTGAAAGTCCTGCTGCAAATTTTTTTTCATTTTCCGCTAACATAACCGATATTATGCCACTTTAAATAAAAAAAGTAAAGTAAAAATATAGCCACTTGTCTACTTTTTTATGAATTAAGTTTATTATATAATTTCGAGTTATGAACACGGGAGATAAGATATAATGACAGAAATCGGAAAAGATTGTTTAAATGATAATGAAAAACTTGTCTTAGAGATGTTAAAATATGATTTTGACGAAAAAGAAATTTCGCAAAAACTTGGCATAAGTGAACATACGGTCAACGCACATAAAACAAAACTTGAAAGATTAGGTTTGGTTTAATTATTTTTTTAATAATTTGAGTTCTGATTTAGTTTCTTTTGAAATTCTGTTTGACTCAATAATTTTTTGAATGGTTTTGTTAAAAATATATTTATCCATATTTGAATTTAAAAGATGATTTAGAGTTTTTTCTTCAAATTTTACATAACAAATTGATAAAGCCCAAGCAATTGCCATTTGAGCATAATAATCGTTTGTCTTAATTTTGGATAGAATTTTTAGTGCATTGTCTATATATTCTTTATCAACGAAAAAATTTAATATAATAACGGCTCCGAAACGAATTTCATATTCTTTTTTAGAGTTTAAATATTTTTGTATAAACTTCCATGTTTCAGATTTATTTTTGTTAATAAATTTCAACCCGCAGCAAAAACTATCACAAATTGCCCAGTTATCAATGTCTGGAATAAATTTTTCTATATAATTAAAAATAACATCAGCTTGTTCTTTTAATAAGCCTATAACCATACCTTTCAGCATTTTTTCTTCCATAAATTCATAGGAATTATTTTCAAGAAAATTTCGCCAATCTGATTTATAGATTTCCCTTGCAATTTTGCGTAAGATAGGAAGTCTTACTCCTGCTACATTTTTTACTCCCGGAAGAAGTGATGAAGAAAACTTTTGATATTTTTCTTCAGACTCCAGTTTTATTCTTTTGCGAACATTTTCTGCAATATTCATCCTAGACCTTTTTTAATAAAACAACAGCATTTGATTCTATAGCGAGTTCTTGTCCTACGGCATCTAATTTCTCTTTTGTTTTTGCCTTTATTGAAATTTTATCTAAGTCTATATTTAATATTCCGCACAAAACCTCCTTCATTTTAGGAATATAAGGCATCATTTTAGGCTGTTGTGCAATAATATTACTGTCTAAATTTTCAATTTCATAACCTTTGGTTTTGATAAGTTCATATACGTGTTTTAATAAAATTGTACTGTCAATATTTTTATACTTAGGATCAGTATCAGGGAATAACGTTCCGATATCAGCAAGAGCAAGAGCCCCGAGCAAAGAATCAATAATAGCATGTATCAGTACATCGGCATCAGAATGTCCCAAAAGCCCTTTTTCATGGGTAATTTTAACTCCGCCTATGATTAAATCTCTCCCAGTTGTAAGTTTATGAATATCATAACCAATGCCAATTCTATACATAATAAATCCTCATATTTAAGTTAATTATAACATAGATTTTACATATTTGCACCCCAAAAACCTTTGTATTATTATATTTTGTATAGTTACTTTTAGATACTAACGGAGAAATTATGCTTGCTAAAGACCTTCCAAAATGTCCTGTCGAAACGACTCTTATGATGTTAAGTTCAAGATGGAAAGTATTAATTATAAAAGAGCTTTTAACCGGAACAAAGCGTTTCGGCGAATTAAAGACCTCGGTTGGTAAAATTACGCAAAAAGTTCTTACAACAAACCTAAGGGATATGGAAGATAAGGGGTTAATAGAGCGTAAGGTTTTCCCTGAAGTCCCGCCAAGAGTTGAATACACATTGACTGATATTGGTTACAGTCTCGCTGTTGTATTAGATTCTATGGCTGAGTGGGGAAGTGCATATAAACAGTTATTGAAAATAATCGAAAAACAGAATAAAGTCTCCTAAAATTTATACCCAATTGGGTTATTATCATTAAATATTCAGCTTTGTATAATATTTGAAAATCAAAGAGTTTAAATAAAAGAGGGTTTAAAAATGGTTTCAAATATTATAAAGAGTGTTAAAAAAAACATACATGAATTTTCTCTGCTTCCTGACTCTGTTCTAATAGAACCGGAACTTAAATATGAAGATGAAATTGTTTATAGAAAGCATACAGGAAAAGTTGAATCTGTTACAAAATTCAGCCAAAAAACAGGAAATAAAATCAAAACAATAAAATATGATTATTTTGATGATAAAAAGATTAAATCAATAGATGAATTTGATGAAGATACGGGAAAAATAATTAAGACAACAAATTTTACACTCTTTAAAGCGGTGACTGAATTTGATATCCAATCAGGAAAAAAATTACGCACATTAAATTATAATTTTCGTGATGAAAATAAATTGTCCTCAATTCATGAATATAACTTAAAATATGAAAAAGTTTCAAAGGTTACAGTATTTAGAAATGATGGCAAAAGTATCAGTATGGTTAAAGAATTAAATCCGCAGACTGAGAGAATTGAAAAATGTATAAGTTTTAAAAGAGATTCAAATACCGTAAGCTCTGTTTCAAAATATGATTTTGACGGCAATAAAACAGTAAAAACTACAATGTATTATAACGGTATTACTTTTAATAAAACAAAAGAAACAAAACAAATTGATTTCGTAGGTTTTAAACCGATAAGCGGTGCTGAAAAAGCTAAAAAAGATAAACTTATAGACAATTTATTTAAAAATAAACTGACTTTTTCAATGCTGTCATGATAAAATTAACCTGTTAAAAAGGTTATAAGGAGAGAAATCATGGCAGGAATTTTGAATATTCAATTCACACCGAAAGCTGGCGATAAGCAGTCAAATTTAGAAAAAGTCGAAACTTTAATAAGCGGTTATTGTGACAAAAATCTTGATTTAGTTGTAATTCCTGAGTTTTTCTCTACATCTATTGATGATAAATCAATGGTAAATGAACCGGAAGATGAAAACGGCGGAATGGTGACAGATTTCTTAAAAACTGTTGCAAAAAGATATAATACAAATATTATATGCGGTTCTGTTATGGAAAAAGTTGACGATAAACTTTATAATACCTCTTTTGTACTTGACAGAGATGGTGAAATCGTTGGTAAATACAGAAAAATTCATCTTTTTAATTATTTTGGCGGAAATGAGGGTACATATACTACAGCAGGAGATAAACCTTTAGTTGTAGGATTGGATTTTGCAAGAGTAGGCGTAAGTTTATGTTTTGATATCAAATTTCCACTATTGTATAAAGAATTGATAAAACGAGGTGCCGAAATTATTGTTTCTCCATCTGCATGGAGTATTCCAAAATCTGTATCTAATAAAGAAAAAGAGATTTTTATAAATACTTGGAAAGCAATGAATATATGTAGAGCAACAGAAAGTCTTGTCTATTTTGTGACTTCAAATCTCACAGGCAGGACAAATCCATTCCTTGACAGTATTGGAAATTCTATGATAACAGGGCCGATGGGAGAAGTCATATCAAATTTGGAAAACAAAGATTCCGCTGATTTTGTGGATTTGGATATGAGCGTAATTTATGATTTGAAACATAAAGTCCCTGTTGCAATGATGGACTAAATTTTTATAATAAGTAATTTGTATAAATAAAAAGAGTTTAGTTTTTAAGCTAAACTCTTTTTTATTTTGTAAGTTTTGTTATTTTTTATCTTTTTCAGAACGTTCACGAACGAAAATTCTAATCGGTGTTCCGAAAAATCCGAAAGCCTCACGCAATTTATTTTCAATATAACGCTTATAATGGTCTTTTAATAAATCTGCATTATTTGCAAAAAGAACAAATGTTGGAGGCTGAATATCAGATTGTGTTGAATAAAGAATTTTTAATCTCTTACCTTTAATTGATGTTGGAGGATTAAGAGCATAAAGTTCTTTCACTACCTTATTCAACAAACCTGTAGATACACGTTTTGTTGATTGTTCATAAACTTCAGCTGCTTTATCAAAGATTTGATGAAGTCTTTGTTTTGTTTTGGCACTGATATAAATTTTTGGTGCAAATTCCAAAAATGGTATATCATTTGCTAATTTCTTATCAAATTGATTGATAGTATTAGCTTTTTTATCTTCAATCAAATCCCATTTATTGATTGCAATGATTAAACCTTTTCCGGCTTCTGTGATAATTGATGAAATTTTCTTATCCTGATCAGAAATGCCTTCTGTAGCATCAATTACAAGAAGTGCAACATCGCAATCCCGTATTGAACGTATAGCTCTATCGACAGCAAACTTTTCTACACCGTAATCTACTTTTGATTTTTTTCTTATTCCTGCTGTATCTACAATTATAAACTCTTTGTCTTTATAAGTGATATAACTGTCAATACTGTCACGAGTTGTACCTGATACATCAGAAACGATTACTCTATCTTCATTTAGCAAAGCATTAACAATCGAAGATTTTCCTGCATTTGGACGTCCGACGATTGCTATTTTAATATTTTTATCTTCTTCTGGGATTTCATCTGTTGCGATAAAATCTTCCGTAATAATTTCAAGTAAATCTCCAACCCCACCGCTTCCGTGGAGTGCAGAAATACCGATAGGCTCTCCAAGTGCAAGAGAATAAAAATCATTTACCATTAAATATGCTTCAGGATTATCAAGTTTATTTACCGCAAGGAAAACCGGTTTTCCTGACTGTCTTAAAATATTTGCAATATCATAATCAACAGGATTTACTCCCTCTTTCCCGTCGACAAGAAAAACAATTTTATCCGCTTCATCACAAGCGATTCTTGCCTGATCGAAAATTGATATCATAATCTCATCTTCATCTCCGGGGATAATACCTCCGGTGTCGATGACTGTAAAAATTTTATTTTGCCATTCTACATCAAAATAAATCCTGTCTCTTGTGACACCAGGGAGGTCGTCAACTATAGAATTTCTTGAACCTACAAGACGATTTACTAATGTAGATTTACCGACATTAGGTCTTCCGACTATTGCAACTATTGATTTTCTTTCCATACGACAAGTATAACATGAACATGAAAAAAGAATCGGAACTTTCACCCCGATTCTTTTAAGTTTTTACTATCTGATTACTTTTAAATTTTAATTAGTCAAAAGTATATCCGATAATAGCAGCTTCTCTGGCACGTTTAATAGCTTTTGCTATCATTCTTTGGTGCTCTGCACAGTTACCTGTAATACGGCGAGGAATAATCTTTCCTGCTTCTGTCAGGTATCTTTTTAATTTTGCTGCATCTTTGTAGTCAATTGAAGTTACTTTGTCTGCACAAAGACTGCAATTTTTACGTTTTTTCTTATCTGATGCGTCTTGTCTTGCCATTGTTATTAGTTTACCTTTCTATTGTGCCGAAATTTTCGGCTCGACCTTGTTTTCTTATTTACTATTTTGAATATTTGATACTATTCTGTCTGTTATTTCTTGAGTAAATGACTTTTTAAAGTTAATTACTGTAGCATTTCCGCTTTTTACAAATATATCAGACTTTTGATTATTCAAAGACGGGTTCTGAAAATATTTGTAATTAGATTTACTCTGTATTTGTTTAACTTTTCGAGTCTGTGCTGCAATATTTTGTGCTATTGCAAGATTAAATTTAGATTTACCCACTTTTCGGAATCCTTTCGTTTGTTTTTTAGAAAGGAATTTCGTCTTCTCCGATTAATTCATTAGAAAAATCATCTGATTCAAATTTAACGATTTCATCTGTACCGAATTTTGAAGAAGATGAAGAATCTGCACCCATAGAACCTGATGCTTCACCCATTCTTTCGATTGTATTAGCTTCAATTTCATAAATTCTTTTTTCGGTGCCATCATCCATTTTTACTGCTGCTGTTTGAAGTCTGCCTTCAATCAGAACTTGATCACCTTTTCCAAGGCTTGATACAATTTCATCAAGAGAATTTCTCTTTGATAAAACTCTCACAAGCATTTCATCTCTGTCAGCAATGTTCAATATAAAAGCCGTTACCGCAACGTTGTTTTGTGTAAAACGTTTTTCCGGAGCTCTGTATAATGTACCTGTGACTACTGCTTTTGCTAATGACATTTTAATTCCTTTCGATTAAAGTGAAAGCGTATATTATACTATACGCTTGCCTTAGCTGATGTTTCCATAAACATTGTTCTGATAATATTGTCGCTTAATCTTAATTGTCTTTTGAATTCAGCAACTTTATCTGCCGGTAATGTTAAAACTAAAGAAACAAAGAATCCGTCTCTAAAGTTTTGAATGTCATAAGCTAATTTTTTTCTTCCGATTTTGTCAGTAGATTCAACTTTTCCGCCAAAACCTACAATTGTATCATTAAGTTTTGCGATTAAATTATCTACTTCTTCTGCATCTAAATTTGGTTTAAATACAGTTAAAAGTTCATAAGTTTTCATTTAATTTTTCTCCTTTTTCTAGTGTATATTCAGATAATATCATGAAAACGGGAATTTTTACAACATGTATTCCGCTGTAAATGTGTAATTTGCAGGGCCGATTAAGAAAATATTCTCTGTCAGATTTGACGAATTTCCTTGCCATTCAACGAATACAGACCCTCCAAGAAGATTAACTTTAACCTTTTGTTCTGTTAAGTTATTTAAAACACATGCTACGACTGATGCACAGGCACCTGTTCCGCAAGCTAAAGTTATTCCGCATCCTCTTTCATATACACGCATATCAATTTCATTTTTTGAGATTACTTTTACAAATTCAGTATTTGTTTTTTCAGGGAAATATTCGTGTTTTTCGATAACAGGCCCATATTTTAGAGCCATTTCCATAGGGTCACCCTCTCCTATTATTACGCAATGAGGATTTCCCATTGATACAGGAGTAATCTCAAATTCCCTATCCAAAGCTTTCAATTGACGAGAGCCTTTGAATGGGATTTTTTCGTCTTCAAGAATTGGTGTACCCATATTAACTTTAACATTCCCATCTTCAAGAAGTTGTGGTTTTATAATTCCCGCACCTGTCATAACTGAAAATTCTTTTTTATTGATAAGACCCTTGTCATAGACATATTTAGCAAAACATCTCATTCCATTCCCGCACATTTGTGCGATAGAACCGTCAGAATTATAAAAATACCAGCCGATATCGGTTTCTTTGGTATCGGTTTTAGGTATAATCATTCCGTCTGCACCTATGCCAAAGTTTCTGTTACAAACTTTTTTTGCTAATTCTTCCATTGACATATTAGTTTTTTCATATTCGCAATAGTCCATGATTACAAAATCATTGCCGCAGCCTTGCATTTTTGTTAATTTTATTTTTATCATAATAACCTCTTCCCTTTGGATTATAGCATAAAACGCAAAAAATTTTATTGAGGGATTTTATAGGAATTACAAAAGGAGATAAAAATGCAAGTACAACGTGTAAATAATACTCAGCCAAATTTTCAGGCTTTAAAAGTGCAAACAGTTACTCAAAATATTGGACAATCAATAAAAACTATTGATGTATATTCATTAAATTATAAAGATAAAGCTTTATTGGATAGAATGTTAGAAATTGTTAAAAACCAATCATTCCCAAAAGATAAAAAACTTTTGGGTGCAGATAGTGTAAGAGAAGTTTTTGAAAATGGTATAAAAAGAGCTAAAAATTTAACGGAATTAGCTGTTGATAGAGTAATGCTTGCTGTAGAAAACGGGAAAAGAATAGTCGGGATAATGGATATTGAAGGCAGAGGCGACCAAAGAGTAAGAGGCCTTGCTGTTTGGAATGGTGATAAGTTAACTCGAGACAGCTTGGTCAGAGCCGGTGTAAAAGATACTGCTAAAATGGATGAATATGCTCTTATTTTACCTACAGAAAAATCTTCTGATTCTATAAAAAGATATTATAGAGGTCTGGGTTTTTATACTCCTAAAGATGAAAAAGACTTAATGCTTGAATATGACAGAATAAAAAAAGTCAATGTTATTAATGATGAAAATGTTAATATTAAAGATTTTTATCATAAAAGAAATGTTGATTTAGTTAATATATTAAAATTGGATGCATAATTAAAGTACATTGCAAATTTCTTCAAGCTCTTTCAAATCGTCTTCTAAAAGACTTTTTTGGAAGAGTTCGCATTCTTCTGCCATATTTAAAATTTCTTCGTATTTCGGATTATGCAAAACTTTTGCAATATCATCTATCCCTTTAAAATCAACAATATAGAATATTGGAGATTTTTCTTTAATAGTCAAGAATTCACATTCTTCAAAAAGTTCGAAAACTCTTTCTATAAGTGAAATAGATTTTCCTAAATGGCTTGCACATCTTCTCAATTCAACTTTCCCGTTGTTATTATTATGAGCAAACTTTAACATTCCGGCAATGGTTTTTAAAAATTCTTTATCGTCAAAGTATTTGATATCGTAATTCATAAGATGAATACTTTGAGGAGTTGTTTCTCTTAGAATGTTTTCAAAAGTTTCTTTATCTGCAGGATAATCAAAAAACATTACGGAATTGCATTGAACAGGATTTTCTCTTGAAAAAGTTTTTTCAGAAATATATTTAAAAGGTCTAAGCATATCAAGGATTTGCTTACTTTCTGCAAATACCATAATATTTTGTTTTGCATTTTTTATATAATCATTAACTTGTTGTAAGATATCTGTTTTTTTACGGTGATCGTGAATTTTTAATTTATTTAGAGGTTCTGCAATTTCTTCTTTCAAATATTCAGAGTGAATATCATCAATGATTAATTGTACTGAAGTATTTCCGTTATATTCATTAATTTGAGGATGAAAGGCTATATCAAGCGTATCTCCGTTCACGAGAGAAATATCTCCCTGCTGCCAGCGAACACAAGTCAATTCATTTGCACCCTGTTGTACTGTTAAGCGAAGGTGGTTTTGGTTTTCACCCATAAGTCTTTTTTGTTTTATTTTAAGATTTTTAATTGCAAATACAGGACTTGGATTGCTTGCTCCAAAAGGTTCCATTTTAGAAATTTCTTCCACCAAATCAACTGTAATATCATCAGGAGTTAATTCCAAATCTATATTTAAAAACGGTTTTAAATCTTTTCCTGTAGTCATTTCTTTTACTACACGCAAAAGTTGTTCTTTTACTTGTTTGAAAGGGTATTTTTCAGGTGAAAAAGCAAGTCCTGCAGCAAGAGAGTGTCCTCCAAAACCGTCGAGGAGTTCGCTTATTGATGATATGGTTTCATACAAATGCACTCCTTCAATACTTCTTGCAGAACATTTAATTTGCTTGGTTTCTTCAGAATATGTCATCAAAAAAGTCGGTTTGTAATATTTTTCAACGAGTTTTGATGCTACAATACCGATAATTCCGACATGCCATTTTGAGTTAAATAAAATGATTGCAGGGTTTCTATTTCCTTCCTTTTGCACCATATCGTCAGCTTCTGCAAAGACTTCCTGACAGAGAGTCTGGCGAATTTTGTTAAATTCTTCAAGGTTTGTAATAGCCATTTCAATTTCTTGAGGGTTATCGGAAATCAAAACTTTTATAGCTTCTTCAACTGTGTCTAAACGCCCTGAAGCGTTAATTCTTGGAGCGACTCCGAATGCTATGGTTTCTGCATTAACTCCGCTTTCAACTTTATAACCTGCTCGTTCTATGAGTCTTTTTAAACCGTAATGTTTTCCTTTTGAAATTAAATCCAAACCTTTTGTCACAAGATATCTGTTTTCATGGACTAAAGGTACGACGTCTGCAATCGTTCCCACTGCGACATAAGGCAAAATTGAGGGAATAAAATCGGTTTTTTGATAATGCTGTAGAAGACCCGTTGCAACTTTAAATGCTACCCCGACTCCTGCAAGAGATGTAAGAGAGTCAATATCTTTTGCCGATAAATTTTCATCAAGTGCATTTTGAGCTTTTGGGTTGATAATTGCGTAAGCGTCAGGTAATTGTTCAGGTGCTTCGTGGTGGTCTGTTATAATTACATCTATTTTAAAACTTTTTATAAAATTAACAGCTTCAATATCTGAAATTCCGCAGTCAACTGAAATTATGATTTTGGGTTTTAAGGCGGTCATTAATTTTACGAGGGCTTTTGTATCAAAGCCGTGACCTTCTTTTTCTCTGTCGGGGATAAAATAATTTACGTTTGCACCAAGATGAGTGAAAGTTCTATACAAAAGTGAAGTTGATGTCACACCGTCTGCATCAAAATCTCCGTAAATAACAATTTTTTCCTGATTATCTATAGCTTTTGATAATCTTCCGACAGCCTTTTGCATATCGGTGAAGACATTTGGCTGATATGGGGTGAATTCAAGCGGATTTAGAAACTCTTTGATTTCTTCTTCCGTTTTTATTCCACGAGAATTTAAAAGCCTTTTTAATAAAGACTTTTCAGTCGTTTCCTGTTTGCTAAATCTCCACTCTCTAACCGTCATAACTGAATTTTAGCATAAAATTAGTTTCGGGCAAATTTGTGATATTTGTAAATTTTCATTACAAAGATAGCAAAAAGATATACTTTAGAGGTTTAATAAAAAATATTAAAAGCGGATTTAGGAGAAGGTTAATGATTAATAAAGTAGGTTTAAATTTAAATACATCACATAAAAATAATTTTCAAAATAAAAATCAAGGTAATAACCAGCAATTTGATGAAAAAATCAAATATGATGAGTATTTGCATCCACAATTATTGAAAAATTATTATGTTCCTGTATTTACAGGAAAAGAAACTCAAAAACCTACGATGTCAAAAGAAGAAAATATCAGGTTTTATATGTCTACTCCGGCAAAAAATATGTTTTCTAAACTCCAACAATCTGCTTTGGAAACCGGACATTCTGAAGTAACTGTTTTGCATGTAATGAAGTATGCGACAGAGGAAACTCTTGAATATCTTAATGATTTGGATCATGAAAAAATAGATTTTGATGTTGAAACTCAACCAAGTTTAGCATCAATAATATCTTATGAATCAACGCCGCACGCTTTTAGCAAACCTGAAAATCGTAAAAAACTAAAACCTGTTCTTGAAAAACAATTGGAAAAGGTAAATAGTCTTATTGAACAAAACAAACCGGAACGCTCTGATATCGTAGATGTTAACGCTATAAAAATGTCTGAAGATTTGACAAACTCGGTATTTGCATTAGCTGCAGACGAAAAAATAAATACAGTAACACCTTATCTTTTGGTTAGTGGTGCATATAATTCTCCTGTAAAAGAAATTGCAAATCATACTACTCAATTTCTAATGGATGTAGATAGTGCATTAATGTTAGAAAAAACTCCAATAAATAAAAGACCGATTTTTAGTGCTTACGAACAAAAAGCCTCAAATGTTTTAAAGAATTTAGCTTTAGGGACTAACATATTTATTACTTATGATGCTAATAAAGAAGAACCAAAATATTTTATTAATACAATCCAAAAAATAGCTAATAGTAATGATTATGCTCAAAAATTCAAAATTACAGAATTAAATGGACAAGTTAATGATAAATATTTATCTCATGTAATTACACAGTTATCAAAAGATAAGAAAAACGAGCACGTTGTAATTTTGGAACCAGTTCAATTAATGATAAATTCCTCAACTTCTGAGCAACTTGCTAAAGGGACATATGCGATTCCACCTATATTTATTCAAATGCTCGTAAATCAGCCATCCAATATAAAATTTTTACTCTATGATACAAAGAATAATTACTATGGTGTAATGCTTCAGAATATAGAATATGCATTTAAGAATTTTGAAGAAATGACAATTCCTGCATTGAGTACAAATCAAATGGTAAAATCATTCAGGGAAAATCCTGATTTGATGAAAGATATCAAAAAGCCGTTTACAAAAAATGCTATAGATAAGACAGTCGAAGCGTCAGCTCAACTGGATGGGGCATTCCCTGAAAAAACACAAAAACTTATGAAAAAAATCGTAAGTTATTATATTGATAAAAAAGATATAAATGAAAAAGATATTGCAAACTATATCAAAGAAGCAACAAATCTATTCAAAAAAGGTAATGATGATAGCATGATAGATGTTGTTTTTGATACCGAAAGAAATATTAAACAGATGGTAGGTAAAGAATCTACTAAAAAAGAAGCACTTTCTTGGGTAAAACAAATAAAATCAAACAAAATGGGTACAAAAGGTTTATTGATATATTCTCAAGACGGGACAGCAGGGAGCGGAAGAACTTTTACCGCACAAGCTATTGCAGGTGAAGCAAAAGTCCCTTATATTGAGATAAATACAATGGATTTTGGTACTAAAGAAGTCGGACTCTTTGGTGGTGCAGGTTTATCTCCTGAGGCATCCATCAAAAAACTTTTTTCAATCGTAACAACCCAAGCAGAAGCTAATTCACATAAATCTGCAGTTCTATACATTGAAAACTTTGAATATTTTTCTATTGGAGAACTAATTTCACAATATCATCAAAAGGCTATGGCTCAATTATTGAGAGAAATGGATAAAGCTGAAAAGGCAGGATTAAATATTCTGGTTATAGGATCTGTTTCTAATCCTCAGTTTATCGGTGAAGCAGCTATGAAATCGTTTAAATTTTCTGACAGCATAGAGGTTGCATCACCTGCATTCAACGAAAAAGAACGAGCTGAAATTCTTGCAGATACAATAAAAAAATCTAAACTTAAACTTGCAGGAACGCCTGAGGAACAAAAAGCTATTATTAATTCTGTGGCTCATTTTACAACAGGTTTCCCTAATATGTATTTGAAAAATGTTGTTAAAAAAGCTCAATCTGTTGCTTTAGAACGAGGTCATAAAGCTTTAACCAAGAGCGATTTTACAGAGGCATTTTTACAAATTACAACAGGCAGACCGTCTACAAATGTAATTAATGAGCACGAAAAACAAATCGTAGCATCCCATGAATGCGGGCATGCAACTAATCTTGAAGTAATGAATAGTTTGTTCACTAAAAAAGGTCATCCTTGGCATTTACCTGAAAAAGTTAATTTTATAACATTAGATCCAAGAGGCTACTATGGCGGAGCTGTTTACCACGGTCCGGATAAAAATAGAGAATATTCTTTTGAAAAACTTTTCTCTAACATCGTTTGTTCTTATGGTGGACATTCTGCTGAAAAATTGTTCTATGGAATGGATGGCTCTTATGGCATTTCTTCAGATTTAGAGAATGCAACCTATACTGCGGAAGCTATGGTAAAAGTGATGGGACAGGGTGCAAGAACAGGTAAAATTTCTTTATATGATAGAAAAGATTTATCTGCAAAATTAAGAAACGATTCTGAAACTGATATGCAGGTTATTTTGAAGAATGCATTGACGATTTCTGATTTAATTACCGATACTTATGCTGATTTCAACAGGGAATTTACTGAAAAATATGCACATTTAGTCGGTACAGGTGATTGTTTAATTGACGGTGAAGTTTTCAAAAAAGAATTAAATGATTGGAAAGCTCGTCAATCTAAAGAAAAACAAGAAGAATTAAAAAATTGTGATGAATTAATTCTTGATACAATTAAAAAAACTAAAAAAGGATTTTTAGATTAATCAGATAAAAAATAAGGCATATCTTTTTCAAGATTTGCCTTATTAAAATCTTCCCTTTTTCTTGCACAAAGTGCTGTTACTAAGAATATATTACTAGGAATTGGAATTTTTATATCTATAACTCAACATACTATATGTGCCGTCAGTAGATGAACTTTCACTTCCATAGAATACGGACATATCTGTTGCAAATTTATTATTAAATTCATCTTCTTTTTCCATTCTGGCAGAATTTACACTATATGCAGAAATTTCTGCACTTGTAATTCTCCCATCGTGATTTGTGTCCATATCATCAAAGTGTTCTAATATATTGTTAATTGTATCTGTAGACAGACCGCTTGCACCTGAGGCGTACATTTGCGTTAACTCAGCTTTTGTCAGACCCTGTGCTGACATACGGTTTGTTAAATTAGTCATTTCTTCTGATGAAATAATTCCGTCACCATCTTTATCTATTGAACTGAAATTTGTTTGCAAATAAGATGCAAATGTCGGGTTTATATATTGTGTTTTAGTAGAATCAGCTCTGGCTTCATTAATACTGTCAAGAGTTAGCCCGTCAGGACTTATACTAGACAGATAAGAATATGTATTTGTTAAACCTGCATATATACCTGAAAACAGGGAACTGCCACTTAAATTTGCCATAATATAGCTCCTCTTAATTTTGCTCATGACTATATTAATGATTTTTTGAAATTTGTCAACCCCTTTTTATTATAAAATCAAATAAATTCAGTGTTTAACCTCTGAAAAATCACTTGCCGATACAAAAATGGCTGAAAATATTTTCTAGGATTTCATCTGTAATTACTTCCCCTGTAATTTCATCAAGGAATAGCAGTGCAGATTTTAGGTCAATAGAAATTAAATCCTGTAATTCTCCGATTTTAGCGGCATTTAAAGCTTGGGTGAGACTTTCTTTGCATTTTACAAGACAATCCTGTTGTCGTTTATTTGTAATAAATTCCGTATCTTCAGATGAAAAATTATAAACTATTTCTTTTATTTTTTCTTTTAATTCTTCAATTCCCTTATCTGTTTGGACTGAAATATTAATCGCATTATCTATAGGTTTTTCAATCAGGTCGCATTTGTTAGCAACAATGAGATGGTTTTTATTTTCAATTAAATTAAGAATAGCTTTGTCTTCTTCGTTCATCCCTCTGCTTGCATCATAAATAAACAGTACCAAATCCGCTTCATCAGCCGATTGTTTTGAATATTCAATTCCTATTTCTTCGACTTTTCCAACCTCTTCATTATCACGAATGCCTGCCGTATCAATAAGAGTAATTGCAACATCCCAGTCAAGATTTTCTTTTATAACATCTCTTGTTGTGCCTGCAATATCTGTGACGATTGCTCTTTCGACATTCAGTAATTTATTAAATAATGACGATTTTCCGACATTCGGTTTTCCGACAATGGCAATTTTTACTCCTTGACGCAGGATATCAGAGGATTTTGCGTAGGATAAAATCTTATTAATTTCTTTAAGTGAATGTTCAAAACTTTCTATCAGGTATGAATATTCAGGTTCTGCAACATCTTCAGGAAAGTCTATGCCGGCAATTATTTTCGATAAAACTTCAAAAATTTCTTTTTTTATTTCTCCAATTTTTTCGCCTAAAACTCCTGAGAGATTTTTAGCAGATTGAATTGCAAAATTTCTGGTTTTTGCGTGAATTAAATCAGCTACTGCTTCAGCTTGAGAGAGATCCATTTTTTTATTTAAGAAAGCTCTTTTGGTAAACTCCCCTCTTTCAGCTGTTCTTGCACCATTTTTAAGAATAAGGTCAAGAATATTTCTTACAACATTAATTCCGCCGTGGCAGTGAACTTCAATAACATCTTCTCCTGTGTAGCTGTGCGGATTTCTGAACGGAAGCACTATAACTTCATCAATTTTTTTTCCGTTATCTTGAATCCAGCCGTGAGCGATTTTTCCTGCTTCAAGGTTTTTTTTAGAAAAAATTTTTTTAATTATATCAAATGCTGTATCGCCTGAAATTCTAATTACGCCGACACCACCAGTACCTAGAGGGGTTGCAATTGCAGCTATTGTATCAAATTCCTGTATAATATTCATAGCTTTATTATAGCACAGAGGAAAAAAAACGGGTTTTACAATAAAACCCGTTTTGTACAAATTTTGTATTTTATTTTGATAAATAAAATGAAAGTAATTGTGTACCTAATTGTGACATCAAATTAGAGCCTTCACTCCACCAATTTGTGCCTGATGAGTAGTTACCTGTATTATATGAAGTTCCGGCATTACTGTTTGATTGAGACATATTACCGTAAGCCATCGCAGTTGAATTTATTCCGCTCACATAATCATCAAGAAAACTCATATAGTTATATCTTCTTGATAATTCATCATTAACTAAGTCATTTTGCATAATTACTAAATCTTGTCCAAGTGAACTGATAGCATCAGCTCTGTTTGTTTCTATTGAATTAAGACTGTTTAGGAATGACGAGTTATCAAGGTTGCCGAAGCGTTTTGCAATATCGTTTTTAGTATCTTCAATCATTGGTTTGTAAATGTCGTTAATGGCTTTTGTACCTTTTTGAGCATAAGCTTCAAGTTGTTGGTTAATACTTTTTCTTGTATCTGCATCAAAAACATTCAGGCTTGACAAATTATCGGCAAAAGATTTTTGTGCATAGTCATAAGCTCTTTTTTCATCATCAGACATAAGGTAATTTGTAACAACATTATCTCCATATTTAGAGGTAGTTGCTTTTGTTTGACCATTTATTTGAACTGTACCCGATGAATATTTCGGTTTAGAATTTTTTCCCATTATTGTTCCTTTCATATTGGAACAATATCTAGTGTAGTAAGGCGTATGGATATAATATTATACCACGTGTTTAAAAAATTTGTCCAGAAACATTTTTATTTTTCTGTATCAAATTCGTAGATAATTTCTCTATCGTAAGTTTCGCCTTGTTTAAGTATTGGTTTTTCGTCAAAAGTGTTGATTGCATTCGGATAGAATTGAGGTTCTATACAAAAAGCTGAGCGTTTTTCGTATTTTTTACCGTCTTTTCCAAGAGGTTGTTCAGGTTTTTCGAGGTGGTTTGCGGTGTAGAATTGAAATCCTGGGAGATTTGTAGAAACTTTTAATGTTATTCCGCTTTTTTCTGATTTGACTTTAGCAATTTTACGGATAGTTTTTCCGTCGTAATCGTCTATACAATAGTTTTGGTCAAATCCTGAACCTATTTCAAGCTGTTTTGACTCCTGATGGATTACATCTTTGATTTTTTTAGCTTTTTTGAAATCAAAAGGGGTGCCTTTTACTGATGCCATTTCCCCTGTAGGGATTGCGATTTCGTTATTTACTGTATATCTTGACGAGTTCGGTAATTCTACTATATGGTCAAGTACGGCATTTTCTTCGGTGTTTTCTGCTCCATCAAGGTTAAAATATGTATGGTTTGTCATATTTATTAGAGTGTCTTTGTCAGATTCTGCGTGATATTTTATATGCAGTCTGTTCTCATTATCCAGCTGATATGTTACCGTTGCAGTTACATTACCGGGATGTCCGCCTTCCATATCTTTTTTCAGATATGTAAATTTTACTCCGTCTTTTAAAATTTCTGCTTTCCAATTTTTGGTGTCAAAACCCTCAGAGCCTCCGTGAGAATGGGTTTTACCGTTATCTTTGTTGCATTCAAGTTTATATTCAGTATCATTAATTTTGAATGTGCCGTTATCAATTTTATTTGCACAAGGGCCTATTGTCCCGCCGGCATGGCCTACAGGTGATTTTTCATAAGGAGTTACACTTGCATAACCTTGAGTGATATCTTTTAGTTTTCCGTTTTTATCGGGAACTTTTATTGATGTGATTGTTGCACCAAATGTTGATAAATCAACGCTTAAGCCGTTTTTATTTGTGATTGTATAAAGCTCTGCCATCTCTCCTGTTTTTTCAATTTTTCCGAAAGATTGTTTCTCAATAATCATTCCTGAATAATCTTTATCAATTTTTTGATTAACATTTTTTATGAATGTATCAGTTTGATTATTGGTATTTAAATTAGGTTGATTATGCTGAATATTATTATATACCGCAGGTTTTGGAATAGTAAATATAAAATGAGAATTAAAATCTATCGGCATTCCTAACTCCTTTTTTAAGACCATTATAATAAAAAAAGAACATAGAAAAAATTGCCCTAATCTTTTTATGATATAATGCAGTTATGGAAGAATTGAATTTAAACGAAATTACGGAACTTGTAGCGGATAAAAAATATGAGGAAGCAAAAGAAAAGCTTTCTTGTATATCCAATAACGATGAAAATAATTTGGAAGCTCTTAAACTATTGGGCTTATGTAATATTAATCTGGAAAATTACAAAGATGCACAAAGTAATTATGAAACTATCGTAAAGTATTTTCCTGAAGATGCCACCAGTTGGTTTTATTTAGCCTGCTGCTATGATTATCAGGAAGATTATATTCATGCGACTGCCGCTTATGAAGAAGTTATAAAACTCAGAGAAGACTATACTGAGGCTTATAAGTGTCTTTGCGTAATTTACGTTAAACAACACAATGAAGATAAGGCTATTGAATTAGGTAAAAAAATTCTTGAAAAAGTCCAAGATGATTATACTCTTTTCTATATTGTAGGTACGGCGTATATGTCGACAAAACGTTTTGAAGAAAGTGTTTATTATCTGGAAAAGGCCCTTGAATTAAAACCGGATCACGCACAGTTATATAACAATCTTGGAACTTCTTATATTACTATCGGAAACCTTGATAAGGCTATTGAAAACTTCCATAAAGCAACTGAACTCGATCCTGATAATGCAATAACTTATTTCAATATCGGTTCAATTTTGCAAATGAAAAATGACCATAAAAAAGCTTGTGAATATTTTGAAAAGGCTTACAGCTTGGAAGAAAATGACAGTTTTCTAACCGCTCTTGCACTATCTGAAGTGAAACTTGAGGATTGGAATAATGCAATTAAACATTACAAAACTCTTATTACTCATCATCCTGAAAAACAGACTTATCAATACAATTTGGCTTGTTGTTTTGAGGCAAAAGGTGAATATGCTTATGCAATAGGAATTTTGGTTAAACTTGTTGCACTAAATCCAAAATCGACTTCAATGTCTAAAAAGCTGGCAAATCTTTTCCTCAAAATTAATAAACCAATTCAGGCAAAAGAAATTTATGAAAGAATAATTATTCAAGGCAGTGTTTCGTTTGAGACATACTATGAGTTTGCCAATATATGTATGCTTACGGATGATACCGATAAAGCTGAAAAAATTCTTAAAAAAGTCGTTGAATTGAAACCTGAACACGCTCAGGCTCATAAGGATTTGGGTGTAATTTATTTGACAAGAAAATTATTTGACTACGCAAAAGACGAGTTTGATAAAGCTCTTGAGTACGCACCGAATAATGGTGAAATTTTGTATGAATATGCAAACTATCTTCATGCGACAACTGAGTTTAAGCAGGCAGATGAATATTATCAAAAAGCATTGGAAGTTATGCCTGATAACGGTGATATTTTAGCTTTTTCAGCTTTGAATAAAATGCATACGGGGGACTTGGAAAAAGCCCGTGAACAGATTGATTTAGCAATAGGTAAAAAAGTTCAAAGCGGATTTTTGTTATTTATCGCAGGTAAAATTCGTTACTTGTTGAAAGATTATGAAGATGCTAAAAGATTTTTAATCAAATCATTTGAGCTTGAACGCAATCCTGAAGTTAAAAATCTTTTAGGCTTATGCTATTTTGAGCTTGGTGATTATAATCAAGCAAAAAATATTTTTCAAAATATATTGGAAGGAAAACCTCTAAATCCTTACGTAATGCTGAGTATTGCTAAGTGTGATGCAAAACTCGGTGATACTGATGGAGCACTTGAGGTTTTAGAAAAAATAACAGAAAATTTCCCTGATAATGAAGAAGCACACGAATTGATAAGAGAGTTATCGTAAGTATTTCGAAAGGAGGATGTATGCAAAATACAGTTATAACGTGTATTTCGGGGGGGGGGGCAGCCGTATTGTAGCTCGGGAGAGCTTTTTGGATTAGTTCCTCCAAATAAAAGATACTGCAATATAAGCCGTGCCAAAAGACACGGTAATTTGTCGTGCGAAATTTTTGAAAAACGAATAATAAAAATATAAGCAAACGGAGGATTTATGAAAAAGAGAAATGCTTTTACCTTAGCAGAAGTCCTAATTACATTAGGAATAATCGGAGTAGTAGCGGCTCTTACTCTGCCAGCGATAGTTCAAAAAAATTATGAAAAAGAAACGGTAGCAAGAGTAAAAAAAGCCTATCCTATTCAATTTTACAGCAGGCATACTTAATGGCATCTCAAAAAGACGGAACTCCAGATGAGTGGGGAGCAACAGGCATGTATGAAGAGAGCAGTCATATTTTTCTGGCAAACAAATTTGCACCCTATATAAAAATAACGACGAATTGTGTTGGTATGAGTAATGCGGATGTTAAAAAGAATTGTACTAATGTATATTATAATACAACAGAGTTCGCAAGCTATAAAATAGCAGATGGGACAACATTCATTTTTAGAATATTTGATGGAAATTGTAATAGCCAATATGGTCCAATAATGCAGTTAAAACATGTATGTGGAAGTATACTTATAGACACAAATGCTACAGGAAAACCTAATATAATAGGAAAAGATATATTTGCTTTTTATATTACAAAATCAGGAATATATCCTCAAGGAACAGAGTTTGATAGATTATCAATGAAAAATTATTGCACATCATCAAGGATATGGGGACAAAATTATAATGGCTACCGTAATGGTGGATCTTGTACCGCATGGGTATTGTATAATGAGAATATGGACTACTTGCGATGTGAATTGGATTGGGAAAGCGGTAAAACATCTTGTAAAAAATAATAATAAAAAAGGCGGTGTTGCCATCGCCTAAAATAACCAGATTTTTACACTATGTAAGTGTTCAGAAAGGAAGGGCGGACGATGTCCGCTTTTTTATAGCTTACGATTTTTTAAAAAATCGTTTTAGCTTCGTTATAAGTTGCTTCACTGAAAAACAACTCAGCAATTTTCCGCAATGATGCGGGATTATTGTCTAGTCTCCCAAGTTAATTTGAGAGAATTGAACGATTTTATTTTTTCCGCGTTTTTTTGCATTATATAATGCATGTTCAGCATAGCGGATTATTGTATTTACATCCTCATCTACGTTTTCAAGACAAGGATATGATGAAATACCGCCTGAAATTGTAATAGGATGTCTTTCTTCTTCACCTGCAGGAATAAATTCCATCTTTTCAATATCACGTCTGAAACGTTCTGCAAAAAGGAATGCATTTTCTTCAGATGTGTTCGGAAGGATTAGAAGAAATTCTTCATCACCATATCTTGTTAAAATATCTTCTTTTCTGATAAGCTGTTTAAGCTTGTCAGCGATAGAACGAAGCAATACATCGCCCCATTCATAACCGTAGATATCATTGACAACTTTGAAGAAATCGAGGTCAAATAACAGGCAAGAAAGTTTTGTACCATAACGTTTTGCACGTGAAATTTCCTGCTCAAGACGTTCTTGCAAGTATTTTCTGTTATGCAAACCCGTGAGTTCATCTGTTGTTGATACTTGGAGTAATTTATCTCTTAGTTCTTTAATTTTTAATAAAGCTTTTGCTCTGATTAAAAGCTCGTCATTATCTACAGGAGTTTTAATCAAATCATAAGTTACTGCACGAACAGTCGTTCCCTTAAATATTTCTCCAACAAACAATACAGGAGCTTTGAATTTTGTTACCATCAGTACATCTTTGATATTTGGTACATCTTCTACGATAATCAAACCGGGATTTAAGGTTTCATATTCTCTTAATTTTTCGGCATCTTCAATTCTTACGTTAACGTCATCAAGCTTAGCAAGCACATCTGCAAGACCTGAAACTTGTTTACTTGTATATACAATAATATTTTTCATGTCAAACCCTCTCTTAGCAAGAAGTGTAGCATATTGAATGTTCCAACGCAATTTGTAAAGATATTTTAATAAATTGAGGAAAGTTTAAAGTTAAAACACTAAAAATACGTATATTATATTGTGAAAGGTTAGAAATGTCGGATCCAATTTTAATAAATATATTAATACAAGCAGAAGGTTTGTCAGGACAAAATGCTGAGAAGCGTCGTGCTGAACTGGAAAAGAAATCCACAGCTGAATTGCAGGAATTGCTTTCAAAAAGTTCTGATAAAGCCTCTTATGAATTGAATTTTTACCAGTCTGTCGGTTGGATGCCGGAGGCTAAACCCCAGCCTAATTACACCTCAGGGCAACAAGAAGCTATGCAATTTATGAAAGAAATGCTCGCTGATGCAATGAGGATAATGTATGAGCAAGATAAAAAAGAAAATTCTGTAAGCAAAAGCGTTAATTTTGTTAAAGAAGTTTTTAATACCGAATATGCACAATCAAATGTTACATCTGTAATTCAATCATTTCAAGAAGATTTTTCTGCAATAGAAGATGCGGCAAGGAAAGTTCCATCAGAATTTGAAGCTGAATTTCAGAAACGCAGAGGTGTAAAGGTTGATGAGAAAAAAATTGCAGACTGTAGCCAAAAAGCAAAAGATATGGCGGAATTTCAGGCTTCTACAGATGTGATAGATGGATTAAAAATAAAACTGAAAAATGCTTTAGTAAACGATACTTCTAATAATTTTACTCGTGCAGGAGAAAAGGCTATTTTAGAGACTCTTTCCACTATGGGTTATACTAAAATCGGGGAGGTTATTCAAGCTGCAATGAAAGGTCATGAGAATGATCCTGCCGTAAAAGATTATATGAAAGAAAATGGTCGTTTTGCAGTTAGAAAAGATGAAGACGGCAAAATCGGGATTTATCGGGAAACAAAAGAAGGTGGATGGCAGCCTATAACTCAAGAACAGGCTCAAATTATCGGTAAAGAAATTGAATTACGTTTAAATAAGCTTCATTCTGATATTTTAGGGGTAGACATTCCTGAAAATGCAACAAGTGAAGAAATTGCGAAATTGAATGAAGCAAAAATGGCACAATATAAAGCTGATTATGAAAAAAGCTTTGCTCAAGCTTATGGAAAAAAAGACTTAAAACAACTTTCACAAAATTATGTAATGAGCCAAGAACAAGGTCAGGCGTATGTTCAGATGGGTGTAAATATTCTTGCTATGGCAGGAGCTATGTTCTCTGGCGGAGGTACGCTTGCATTAGTTTCAACCGGTGTAATGCTTACAAATCCTGTAGGATTTATTCAAAAAGCTACAGATGCAGATGGAATGACTGCTGAAGATTGGAAAAATTATGGTTCAGAACTTATAGAACAGGCAGGATGGATGGCTTTAGGTATGGGTGCAGGTAAAGTCGGAGATCTTACGCGTAGTTTTGTAAAAGTCAAAGGACTTGCAAAAGTTATGAAAGATGGAGGTAAATCTTTAGATGACTTTATAAAAATTGCAGCTAAAAGTCCTGACATCCCTGCTGATGTTGCAAAAAGTCTTAAAACCGTTACAAGACTTGCGAATACTGCAGGTGTCACAACTGAAGTAGCGACTGACATGGCAACGACAATTGCATTACAAAAAGATGGTGCGACAAGTATGGATTGGATTATGTCAATTGGAGGTTCATTAGTCGGTACTAAAATGCAAAAAGTTCTTGCTCCTATGTCACCTGATGCAAAAGTTGCTTATGTGATGGATGCGTTTAAAGATTTTAAATTATCTGAAACAGAAGCTAAACAATTGCTTAAAGCTATGGATGATTCGGCAAATGGACTTGCTCCGTTGAATAAACAAGATGTGTCAAATAATTCTCAGTATCAAGCAGAATTGGCTGATTTAAATGAAAAATTTAAAAATAAAGAAATCTCAGCCTCTGAGCTTTTGGCTGCCAAAAAAGCCCTAAGAGCTAAATATGAACAAGAAAATACGGTAAATCATTCTCCGGCCTCGCCGACTAATCAAAAAGCTTCTTCAAAAGAAGATGCTCAAACAAATCCTGCTCAAAAAAGCGGGCCTGTTTTAGAGGGTGGAGTTCGTGCTGATGAACTTGATGAAGTTGCTCCGTTTGCACAAAGACTTGAAAATTCTTCTGATGTCGGAGATTATATCCCAGTGTCTACAAAAAAACTTGATATTAAAGAGTTTAAAAATAAATTAGTTTCACTAACAGACCCGAAAGACGGAACTCCATTATTTAAAGAATTGGATAGTGAATTTTTCATAGATAAGTTTGGGGTTGAGAATATCGCAGAAGTTTCCAAATTTATAGATTTTGCTCGTCAAAAGTATGATGATAATTTTGTCAAAGAGTGCTTATTTTCTTCTAACACTGATAATAAAATAGATCCTATTGATAAAATTAAATTGCAAAGAGATTTGATAGAAAATTTTGATAATACTCCTGAAAATGCTCAATCAATTTTGACTTTATTTTGGACTATAAGCCCAAGTAAATTTAAAGCTGCTCAAATTCTATCGGATATGCCAAAACGAGAAAATTCACCAGATGCTCAATGGAATGATTTGAATAGTTTTATTGAAAAAGTTGAATTGTTTGATACTAATAAGTCAGTTGAAGCCTTAAATCGTGCTGTTACATTACAAGTTAATAATGGTGCTAAAGCATTTGGCATAAAAGATATAGATAAAATTATTCAGATAAAAAGTTTATTATTAAGTAATGATTTTTCAGATGATGAGCTTGTAAAACTTTCTTTATCATTAGTTGGTGTTGCAAAAAACAGTAATGATTTTGGATATATTGCTGACGTTATTGCTTCTCCTAAAAATAAAGATCTTCAGACCGAAATTAAAGAAATACTGAAAGATGATAAATTTATGACTATTGTCGCTAAAATGCATCAATTGCAGCCTAAGATTTATGATAAAGTTTATGCGACTAAAATTGCTCAACCTAATATAAAGGATAAAACTTCAAAATCTTTAATTAAACGGAATGCCAAAAAAATTAAAGATCCTCAAAAACGTCTTGATTTTGTTACTAATATGGAAAAAACACTTCCAAACCTATCTGAAATACAGGATAAATATATTTTGAGTAAAATTTATGCAGAAACTTCTAATATAGTAGAAAGATTGAATACAAACGATGCTGACGTTAAGTCTGAGGACTACTTAAACTTAATTGAATATGTAAATATTGATAAAGAATTTCGTGGCGAAACGACTTATGTATATGGAAATGCTTCAGCTTATTTAGAATATATGGAAAACGAATATCCTGATAGTGCAAAAGTTTTTAAGGATTTAGTTGAAAAATATCAAACGATGTCAAAAGAAGATTTTGATGAATATTTTGATCAAAATACCACTCCTGAAATCACAAAATTAGGGATAATCAACTATGTAAAAGATAAACAAATTGAGCAATTGAAGAATTATATAAATCAAAACTCTTATAAAGAAGGTAATTTAAATTACAGTAAAAAAGAGTTAGATAGTATTTCTCGTTTCTACAGAGACAAGTATCTATCTCAATTGCCTGAAGCGGCAAGGGAACGTTGCGAAAAAATTTATGATTCGTTTGGTGTAAAAATGTTTTTAGCTGATGAAAATGATACAAAAGTACTTGATTTTGTATATAATGAGCTGCTGGAATGGCAAAAAGCAAGCAGAGGACAAGCTCAAATGCCTCCTGTTATTGATTTAAGTGTCATTAAAAAAGATTATATAGATAAAGTTTTCCAAGCTGGTGGATATTGTAATTCCGTTACTAAAAATGTGAGTGTCAATGGCAGATATTTAGAAAATGTGAAACATGCACTAAGACATGAAATTGCTCATGCAAATGATTCAAAAGTTAAGACCAAAGACGGTATTATAACTGTCTATAACAAAGATGGTTCAGCAGAAGATATTAATATAGATGAAATTATTGTCCATAAAAAAGTACAAAAACTTGATAGTAATGGAAAGCCAATGTTTAATCCTGATGGAACTCCTATTATGGAAAAAGCAAGGGCAGAAAATGGGACTTTAGATCCTGATTTGGATAAATGTAAATATGTTGAAGAATTTAAAAATGCAGGAATTCCAGAGTGGGATATTCCTTATGCGTATACAAATAAAGCAGAATTTGTAGCTGTAGCTGCTGAAGGAGATTATAGTAAATATTCTCCTGAATTTAAAGAATTGCTTGTAAAACTGGGACTTCCGAAATGGATGTTTAATATGAAAGCAAAGGATAATGTAAATACTGATCTTAATTTATACACAAATAATAAATTTGCCAGTAAATATTCAGCTGAAGATAATCAAAAAATTTCCGCAAATTCAGAAAAATTCTTCAACTGGGTATCTAAAAATATTAATGAAATAACAAATGATTATTGGAAATATATTGATCAAACATTTGGAACTCTAAGTACACGTGTGAAAGATTTAGAAGGGCTGAATGAAAAAATTTACCGTGAAATAGATAGAATAGATCAAAAAATCGCAGATTTAGAAGATATAGATCAATATAATGCCACAAAACTTAAAAAAGGTGATGAGCCTTTAACTCAAGAAGCTGCAAATATTTTGATTGAAAAATATAATATGCAGAAACAAAATTTAATTAATGATTATGATACGGTTATCAACACAGTTCAAGATGCATTTGGTGCAAGACTTGTACTTGACGATACTTCGCCTGCAGCTATTGCAAAAGTTCATCAATCTTTGTTAAATGCTATAGACAGCGGGGAAATAAAAATCCTCGAGATTAATAACTATCAAGGTGAAGGAGCTGTTCCATATTTCTCCAGTGCTCAAATAAAACAGCTACAAGCACATTGCAGACGTCAGGGATATGAATTGAAAGTTATTTCTGATGTAAATGCCCCTGCAGGAAAAGAAGATTTATACAATAAAGATTATAATTCTCAAAAAGCAATTAAAGCTTCCGGTTATACAACTTGTCAGATGAATATTCAACATAAAAACGGCGTTATTAGTGAATTTCAAATTCGCGGTAAATATATCAATGAGCTTGCAGAAAGCGAGCATATTTTCTATGATATCTCACAAAACAAAGATTTAAGCAAGGGCAATCCGAGAATAAAAGCCATTACAGATCCGCTCGTCAGAGTTGTCGAAAATATGAATGCTAAAGGTAATGAACACATAAAAGAAGCATATTCAAAATATTTGACGGAATGTTATAAATTTGCACGTATGATGGAGTTAGGTATCCCTATGAAAAAACCGGTTCTGCCTGATATTGTAAATCCTATGCTTGATATTGATAATATAATTTATATTCATAATCAAATAACTTCCATAAAATAGCAAAAATAGTTTTTTATGGTTGTTAATTATAAAAAAAAGAGGTAAAATAAGTTTATGATAAGTTTTGAAGGAAATAGTCAATTGAATAAAAAAATAAATCAGCTTTCTATAGAAAAATTAGAAAAAGTTTTACCAAAGAATGAAATCGAAATTTTGCTAAAAAAGGTGAAAACTCGAGCTGAAATTGAAATGACCGAAATTGGTTCATTCCGACCTATTAAAGAGAACATTCAAAATCATAAACCTGTCATAGAAATAGGTAATGTTTCTTTGAACATTAGACCTACATCTAATCTAAACAGCAGTAAAGAAAGAATTCTTGAGGCTTCTGTATCTACAAAATCTGGTCAGTATGTTATTGAAAAACAATTGGCAGAAGGTAATCGTGATGAAATTCTGAAATACTTAAATGATAAAAATTTTGATGAGAATTTTAAAAGATTTCTGATGGAATGTTCTGATAATTTTGAGCAAAAAGGGCTTGAATAATTTTGCATTGAAATTTTAGTCGTGGTAAGATAGCTTTATGACAGAGCTGTTTACGATTAAAATAAGACCTATGACACAGATGGATTTGGATAATGTAATTTCCATTGAAGCGGAATCTTATGGTGACCATCATTGGTCAAAGGAATCTTTTTTTAATGAATTATCCAATGAGCTTGCGAGATATTATTGTGCATTTGATGCTAATGGCAATCTTATGGGATATGCGGGTACTTGGCAAATTCTTGAAGAAGCTCATATTACAAATATTGCGGTTTCTCCTGATTATAGGAGAAAAAAAGTCGGAGAGGCTCTACTTACAACGATTATCAATGATTGCAGAAATAATGGAATAAAATATATTACTCTGGAAGTCCGTGTAAGCAATACTCCTGCAATTAATCTTTATGAAAAATATGGTTTCAAATCTCTGGGCACAAGAAAAGGCTATTACCAAAATAATAATGAAGATGCCTTAATAATGTGGACAGAAAATATGTTTTACGATAAATTTAAATTAATATATGACAACAATCTAGAAGATTTGAAAAGGGTTGTAAATATAATATGACACAGGAAGAACAAGAAGAACAGCAAGAACAACCGAAAAAAAAGCTCCGTGTAAAGACGGTTAAACCTAAAAAACGCCGAGGTATAAGGTTAGGTGTAGGCAGCCTTGTTTTATTGATTTTTTGTTCTTTTTTACTTGTAATTTCGACTTTTTTGCAGTTGGATATAACTCATTTCATTATCCCGTCTAAGTTATTTTCAGGAGAGCCAACTCGAATAAAAGATTTTATTTTTACTTATAAATTTATCCCGCAAATTCCTGCAGTTATGTTTATTGTAGGACTTTTGGGGAGAAGATTAAGTATTACAAGTATTTTGCTTTATATAATTACAGGATTATTCTTCCTGCCTGTATTTGCACTTGGCGGTGGTTGGAGATATGTTTTTGAATACGGATTTGGTTATATTTTGGCATATATTCCCGCTGCGTTTTTTACTGGCATGATACTTAAAAAAGGATATTCTTATAAAAATACTGCAAAAGCTGTCTTTGTCGGGGTTTTAACCATACACATTCTTGGAATTATTTATATGATGTGTCTTGCTTCATTAAGACATACCGGATGGGGATTTGTGGGTGATTGGATTGCAGCTCAAAGTGGACTTAAAATAATTTACGATTTTATTTTTAGCTACATTCTTGTGTTAGTTGCGAAATATTTAAGAATTATTTTGTGGCTGTATTTGTAACCATTTCTGGTTTTGGATAATTTTTTCTTGTAACAATTAATATTACGCCAGTGAGAATCAGTATAACTCCTGTTATAATTCTTAGCGTTAAATGTTCTTGGAAGAACAATACCCCGAAAAAGATTGCGGTTAAAGGTTCTAATGCACCAAGTATCGCAGTTTTTGTAGAACCGATAAGTTTAATTGAAATAGTAATTGTCTCAAGTGAAATAATTGTAGGGAATAGTGCTAGTGCAATTGCACAGAGCCATAGTAATGGTTTATCAATAAGCTGTAGTTCAGTGCAGAATTTCAAATTAAAGATGTAGACTAATAGTCCAAAAAGCATAACATAAAAACTTAATTTATCACATTTGATATGTTTGACTGTTTTGATATTTTTAACTCCGATAATATAAAGAGCATATAAAATGGCTGAGAGTAAAACTAATCCTACCCCTTGAATGTTTAAATCCATATCTGGTTTGCCTTTGTACAACAAAACAATCCCGATTGATGTAAGAATAATTGATGAAATAACTGTTTTTGTCATTTTTTCTTTAAAAAACAGCCACATCAAAATTGCAACTAATACAGGATAAATAAAAAGTATCGTACAGGCAATTCCTGCTTCAATATACTGGAAAGCCATAAAAAGTGTTAAAGAAGATAATGAAAAAAACAATCCCAGAAATAATAATGGCCAAAATTCGGCTAGGGTGATTTTTAAAGAGATTTTTTTATGAAATTTTAACCATAAATAATAAATTCCGACAGCTATTGCGTATCTGTAGAATAATACTGAATTTACGCCTATACCGCCTGCATATAACGGAAGCCCGAATAACGGATTTGTTCCATAACTTGCAGCAGCTATTGCACCGTTAATAATGCCTGTAACTTGTCTTTTCACAGTAATTTTCTCTCCTCAAGCCACTATAGGGGTTAACAATATTATATATTATTTTCTTAAATTTTCAAAACATTTTTTTAAAATTAAATCGCATTCTTTTTCCATAATGCCGCCATATACTTTTAAAGGGGAATTGGCGAGTTTTCTAATATCAATTACCGAGCCTAATGCACCGTAATTTGTATCATAAGAACCGAAATAAACGGATTTTAACCGTGATTGAACTATTGCCCAGGCACACATAGGACAAGGTTCTAATGTTACGTACATCTCACAATCCTCAAGACGCCAGCATCCAAGCTTTTTTTCAGCTTCTTTTATCGCCAAAATCTCAGCATGAGCCGTTACATCATTAAGTTGTTCTTTCTGGTTAAAAGCTGATGAAATTACTTCACCATTTTTAACGATTACTGCACCAACTGCAATTTCACCTTTGGCTTTTTCAGCTTCCAATATTGCAAGTTTCATCATTGTTCTTCATCAGCCTCATTTGGTGCTAATTTTAAATCAACTTCGACGCAAAATCCGCATTTTTCATCAGAAGATAATTTTATTTCCCCCTGCATAGCTTCTACAAGTCCTTTTACAATGAATAATCCAAGCCCTGTTCCTCTGGTTGTGCGTGTTGTGTTATCATCCAGTCTTATAAATTTTTCAAAAAGAGTTTGGAGCTTTTTCGGTGGAATTATATCACAATCGTTTTTAACAAAGATTTTGGCAAGATTATTTTCAATAATTCCTTCAACTGTAATTTTTGAATCAGGATATGCATATTTTATTGCATTTTCAATTAAGTTTACAAATACTTGCTCAAGTCTGTTTTTATCACCTGATACATTTGGAAAATCTTCAGGTACATTAATTACAATTTCTTTATTATCTTTATTTTTCACAAGCATTTTCGCTGTTTCTATAACTTCCGGCAGCCAAACGCTTTCAATGTTTGTGCGTAATCTCATTCCCTCAATATCAGGAATAGTAAGCAAATCTTCTATAAGTCGTTTTAATCTTTCTGATTGCTCTTTGATTATTCTCAAAGATTTTTGTTTTGTCTCTTCATCAATTTTTATATCTTGTCTTAAAAGTCTTGAAGTGTAGCCTTGAATGCTTGTAAGTGGAGTTCTCAACTCATGGCTCACTGTATCTATCAAGTTTGAACGGAATTCATTTAACTGTTTTAATTCAACGTTATTTTGTTTCAGTTGGATGTATGATTTGTGAATTTCACCTGCCATACGGTTGAATTCAAACGCGAGGAATACGATTTCATGCGGAGTGAATGCTGTTGTTAAAAGTCTTATTTGACGTTCATAATTACCTTTGGAAATCGCGATAATCCCTTTGAACAACTGTCTTATATTGATATACAAATAGTAAGTATAAAGTGCTGTTACAAATATAATTACCAAAGTCGCAAGAATTACCGAAAGAATAATTTTTGCACTGTTATTATTAATTGCTTTTCGTGTGATTTTTTCTGTAGTGTTAACAATTATAGTAATAGGAGGGTCATCTTTATGAACATAAACTAATGGCTGATTTTTGACATCTCCGAATATAACGGGGGTATTTAATTTAAGCTTTTGCGGTAATAGCGAAAGCGTTTCTTCAAAAACGTTTTCAGTATAATTATGGGAAGCAATCAATTTACCTTCATTAGTCATAACATAAATTTGTCTGTCATCATCTTTGAGAGATTGGAACAGCTCATCTTTCAAGGCTTGTATGCTGTATGTTGCAACAAGAAAATTTGTTTTGTCTAATGGGATTGATACTGTTGCTTTGTTTTCTTGACTGTTGATTTTGTGAATTTCTTCAAGTTCTTCTTTAGAATTTACAATTTCAATTTTTTCACAGTTGTCGAAATTTGATGCAACATTTTTGAGATATTTAGTCTTTTGTGCTTTATTCGGGATAAAATTTAATGAAAAAGCTATTTGTTCAAGATTATTATTTATAGTGTTTGAAAAAAAATCTATTTCATCAGATACCATATTAGCAATCAAAACAGCAGATTCTCTAAGTTGATATCTCATTGATTGCTGATTAATGTTATTGATAATAAAACCGCTTACACACATAGGTATCAGGACTGCAAAGAAAAATACAATTCCGATTTGTTCAACAATTTTTAGTCTTTTAAATTTAAAAAACATATTATTCACCAGCAAAAGGAGTCAATTTATAACCTACATTAGTGACAGTATGAAGATATTTTGGATTTTTGGAATCAGTTTCAATTTTATTTCTTAACCCTCCAACATGAACCCTCAACATACGTACATCTTCATTACTGTCATATCCCCAGACCTCATCTAAAAGAGTTGCAAGGGTGACAGGCTGGTTAAAGTGCTGCATAAGACTATAAAGAATTTCAAACTCTGTAGGTGTCAGTTTTATTTTTTTATTGATTATTATACACTCCAAAGTTTCAGGAAAAATCTGAATATCTCCGACATTTAAAATTTCATCTGATAATGAATTTTTATCTTCAATCTGATTGCGTCTTAAAAGTACTTTTATTCTCAAAAGCACTTCCTGAATATCAAAAGGTTTTACTAAATAATCATCTGCACCGCAGTCAAAACCTTCTGTTTTATCATCAATAGTACCTTTTGCCGTAAGCATTAGAATAGGTATAGCAAGTTTCGCCTGACGAATATTTTTAGCAACGTCAAAACCGTTCATTTTAGGCATCATAACGTCAAGTAAAATCAAGTCATAAGAATTATTTAAAGCCTTATTTAAACCCTCAAGTCCGTCCTTTGCCGTATCGACAAAGTAACCGCTTTGAGATACGTCAAATTCTAATAACTCTCTTATTTCATCATCATCATCAACTATTAAAATACGTTTTTGAGTTGCTGTCATAATATCCTTTCAAATTATACCTTATTTTATAAGACTTATCGAAATTTTTCAATCGTTTATAAAGGTTTATTAAAGGTTGAAAATTTGTGGTAAATAACTTATAATGAATAAAAAAGGAGGACGTATGCAAAAAGCTTATATAGATAGAATTTCGGGGGGGGGGCTACCGACTAACAGATAAGTCAAGCATTTCCGACTTAGACCTCCGAAGTAAAGCAAAAGAGCTGAACGTAAGCCGTGCCAAAAGACACGGTGATTTTTGATGCAAAATTTTTGAAAAAAGTAATAAATATGGAGGAAGTTATGAAAAAGAAAAACGCATTCACTTTAGCAGAAGTGCTGATAACATTAGGAATAATCGGCGTAGTAGCAGCTCTTACGCTGCCTGCAATAGTTCAAAAAAATTATGAGAAAGAAACGGTAGCCAGAGTAAAAAAAGCTTATTCAATTTTACAGCAGGCATACTTAATGGCATCTCAAAAAGACGGGACTCCTGATGAATGGGGAGCAACAGGCATGTATGAAACAAGCAGTCATATTTTTCTTGCCAACAAATTTGCACCTTATATAAAAATAACGACGAATTGTGTTGGAATGAATAATGAGGAGGTAAAAAAAATTTGTACTGCCATATATTTTGATACAACATCTTATGCAAGCTATAAAATAGCAGATGGAACAACATTTATTTTTAGAATATGGGATGGACAATGTAATGGACAGTATGGTTCTACAAAACAGCTAAAAGATGTATGTGGACGTATAATGGTAGATGTAAATGCTACAGGAAAACCTAATATATTAGGGAAAGATATATTCAATTTTTATATTACAAAATCAGGAATATATCCTACAGGAACGGAATTTGATAGATTATCAATGAAAGACTACTGTACAAAATCCAGAGAATGGGGAGGGGCTTATAATAGTTACTACAATGGTGTAGCGTGTGCAGCTTGGGTATTGTATAAGGAGAATATGGACTATTTGCGATGTGAATTGGATTGGGATAGCGGTAAAAAATCTTGTAAAAAATAATAATAAAAGCCGCTCAGTTGAGCGGCTTTTTTAGTGTTCAAAATCTATATAAAATTTATTCAGCAGTTTCTGCTGTTTTAGTAAAACATTCTTTACAATAAACTTCTTTACCCGGAATAGGTTTAAATGGAACCTGAGTTTGAGCTCCGCATTTTGAACATACAGCATCATACATTTTTCTTTGTCTTCTGTTTCTTTGTCTGCGTTGCTTTCTGCATTCAGGACATCTTTTTGGCTTATTTACGAGACCTTTTTCTGCATAAAATTCTTGTTCACCCACTGTGAAGATAAATTCTGCTCCGCAATCTTCACAAATCAGTTTTTCATCTTGGTACATTTGTGTTCTCCTGGTTTAGTAATATCCGAAGGGTTTAAACAATCCTCCATTCGTGTATTATACACTATATATCAATTTTATGCAAGTGGTTAATCCAGAAAAACACTATATAATCGTAGATAATGACGGTGCTATAGCGATAAAATGTCTTACTAAATCTTTATCCCAGAATTTTCCTGCACCATCTTTCAAGATTTCACAGGCTTTTTCTGTTCCTAATCCTTTTCTGTACGGTCTATCGCTTATTAGAGCGTGAAAAGCATCAGCTACAGCGACAATTCTTGCTGATAGCGGAATTTCTTCACCTTTTAATTTTTCAGGATATCCCGAGCCGTCAATATGTTCATGGTGATATTTAACCATAGGGATTAAATCTCTTAAGGCTTCATTTGGCATTAATACTTTTTCTGCACCGATTACAGGATGCTGTTTCATGATTTCCCATTCATCATCTTCAAGTTTGCCCGGTTTTTTCAATACATTTTCAGGAATTCCGATTTTGCCGACATCATGTAATAATGCACCTAAAGTAATCCTTTGAACTTCATCTTCAGGCAGGTTAATTGCACGGGCAAGAGCTTCTGAATATCTTGATACAGAGGTTGAATGACCTTTTGTATATGGATCTTTTGCATCAATTGCACCTGCAAGTGAGTTTGCAAGTTCCATCAAATGGTTTTGAGAAATTATTTGTTCATTATTGAATTTATGTACAAGTTCTTCTTCAAAGTTTATACCAAGTTGTGCATGGCGTTTTGCAATAACTTCCGCAAATGAATTCAATGCTTCATCATCCCAGAAATTGAAGTCTGAAGAACTTATGATTGCTGACATACCTTCTTTGTAGCCTTTTGCTTGAGAGATATACATTGCTTGCTCTGCTAAAATTAAAAGTTTTTCCTGATTTTTTGAACATTCAGGGAATGTCGAGATACCTACAGAAACCTTCACAGGTCCTACATCGTCTACAAAACAGCAAGAAAGCGTATATGTAATATATTCTGCTAAGTATTTCGCATCAGCAGTGCATGTATTTGGAAGAATAATCGCTATTTCGTCCCCGCCATATCTGCCGGCTTTGTCATTTGAACGCATGTTTTGCTTAACTTTTTCTGCAAGAAGTTTTATAACTTCATCACCTTTGGCATGACCTAATTCTCTGTTAATTTTGGAAATATTGTTTATATCAAACATTATTATTGAAAGTTCTGTATTAGTATCTTCTGCAACTTTTAATTCATTTGCAAGAACTTCCTGAAATCCTCTGTGGTTATATAAAGAAGTCAATGTGTCAGTGTTTGCGAACTTGTTTGTTTTTTCAAGCAAATCAATATTATGAGCAAATATTGCAATATAATTTGCGATGAATGATAACATTCCCATGTTACAGTCAAGGCTGTCTTTGCCCAAAATTATTACTCCTAAGCTGTTATTTATTGATACTAAAGGAAGTATTATGGTAGACGATGGCTGTAAGTACGGAATATTTAAAAATTTGTTATCTTTCAAAAGTACTGTAGATAGACTTTTAAAACATTCTACCACCGGATTTTGCTCATCTGATAAGAAAATTTTTGATGAATATGTGCTGCCCATTTTGTTTGTTAATTTTAAATTTATACATTTGGACTTTTCATGTAAAAGTCCAAATGCCGTAAATGTACAGTTTAATTTTTCAATAAAAACTTCATGCATTGTCATGAATAATTCATGCAATGTACTTTTACCGTTTAAGGCTGTATTTAAACTCATTAATAATTCAGGATAATCGACGGGTTTACTTTGTGCAATAGGATTGTTTATATACCCTGCGTATAGTTTATTTGTACTTTTACTTAAATTAAAATTATTGAGTTTTGCGACAATTCCCGCATTAGTCGTAATCGGCTGACTTACAGCAGGTGTGACAGGAGTTGCTTTTTTCTTTACACTTGTTTTATGCTTTATATCCGGTTTACTTTCAGCAGGTAATTTTTCAGGTGCAATGGGATTAGAAACTCTTTCTAATGAAGCGTTTCTTGCCTTTTTGATTATTGTTTCTTTATTTTCCTTTTTTAAATTTTTTTCCAAAATTTCCGCCTGCCTGCTTACCCTTTTAAAACTTGTGAAGATTCATAATTGTTAAATCTGCATGCAAATTTAACATTCCTTAAAGTATTGTACTTTTCTATAACATAAAACGCAATACGTCATTTAGATGGCAATACTGCTTATTTCCAAGTTAATGACAAACCTTTTCTACACGTTACTACATTTGTAGTATAACTCTTTTTTTTAACTTTTTAAACCCCTTTTCAATATTTATTTACAAACCTATGTAAATACAAAAATGGCTGACGTTTTAAGTCAGCCACCAAATATGTGAGTAAATGTGTATTTATAAGCTTATTTAAGCATATTTTAAAATATTATCTAAGTTATTTTTACCATGAATGGTATTGAAAGCTATTCTGTCCATTTGTTGCGGAGTCATTTTTGCTATAGAAGCAAGTGCTTTTGAAGGTAAAAACTCTACGAAATCTTCATCAAGTCCTTCAATTTCTGCAGGAATCTTAAATTCAGCTTTTAATGTATATATTTCAGGTGATTCAAGGAAGAATTTGTCCATATTAGTTTCAGTTGATGTATTTTTGGAGAAATTCAATCCCATTGAAGAATATATTGCTTTCGGGTCAAAATTCAAATTAAGGTCTTTATTTTCAATATGTTCAGTATTTGATGTTTGACCTACAGGTACATCTTTTTTAGCAGCGGTTTTTTGTGTTTCATCTGTTTCGACTTTTTTGCCAAACAAAAATCCGTTTACATTTCCTAAATTTCCGTTAAATTTGTCAATTCCTGCCATTTTCGTTCTCCGTTATTTACTCACAATCTCTTAATCGTCATCTTCTTGTTTAATCTTTAATGATTAAACTATTTTTATCAGTTTTTTGTAACAAATGTTTACATCCTAGTTTATTTTCCTATTTATCTCTGGTACTTATATAAAGTATTTTTGTATTTAAAAATTGCGTAAAGCGTATATAAAATTTACATAATGTTAACATTTGTTTACAATAATTCAGATATAAAAAATCATTAAAATCAGCTCATAGCAAGCATTTTGCTAAATGATTAATTTTGCTGATTAGAGAAATCATTAATTAAGTTATTAATATTGTTAATTGAATAATCAATTATTGTGTGTAGGTGATAGAAGTCATGATTATTATCATAGCAGTATTTATGAGCTTGATTGAGAGCAATAAGCAGATTTTTAATAGCGTAAAGTTCATTAAGTATTAAGTCAAATTGTTTATTCATCATTATCCTTACTATAGTGTATTTTAAAATAACTATAGCATATTTACAATAGTTAGTCAATACTATACTATAGTTATGTTATGAAAGAGCGAGTACTTGAAGTATCAAAGCTTGTGGGTAAGAATATTAAAGCTCAGAGGGTTAAAAAGGATTTAACACAAACCCAATTAGCTGAGCGTGCAGAAATGAGTTCTACAATGATAGGTCATATTGAGCGTGGTGAAAAATCTCCAACCGTTGAAACCCTTGCGTCAATAGCTATTGCTTTAAATATTGACTTGTATAAACTTTTTATTTTTGAAGACTAGGGCAAAATACGAATTTTTCAATGGCTTTTACGAAACCGTCATTTTCGACTATATCGGTTATATAGTTTGCACATGCTTTAAGTTCAGATGTAGCATTACCCATAGCAACAGCAACTCCGCCGGCTTTTAAAAGTTCAATATCGTTATCTTGATCTCCGATTGCGAGAATTTCTTCTTTTTTTATTCCCCATTGATTTGCAAGGAATTCAACACCTTTAGATTTTTTGGCATTAGGGCTGCCTATTTCACAAAAATAAGGAGTTGATTTGACGACATATAGTTCAGGATAGTCTTTGTGTAGCTCATTTACCCAGCCTGTGACTCTTTCTGCATTGTTGTAATCTATTGCAAGAAGTTTATTAACGTTACGAATTTCCAAGTCATCAAAGGAACATACGTTATATGTTACAAACTTTCCGTCTGTATATCTTTTTACAAAATCGTTATCTTTTTCTACATAAAGCTTGTCATCAAGATAGAGGTTGAGATGAATATCATTCTTTCTTGCCCATTTAATAAGTTTTTTAGCATATTCATCAGGTAAATTTTCTTGGTACAGTGTGTTTCCGCCAAAATCTTTTATTAGACCTCCCTGATAAGAAACAATAGGATTTGATAGACGTAATTCAAGTGCAATAGGCATTGCGGCACAATGCATTCTGCCTGTTACAAGGATTACTTTTACACCTTGTTTGTTTAATTTTTTAATGCATTGTTTAACATTTTCTGAAAATCCTGTATCCCATTTGACGATTGTACCGTCAATATCTGTTGCGACCATTTTAATCATAGAATGCCCTCATTATAGCACAAACGGTTTTGGCATCAGCAATTTCACCTGATTTAACTTGTTTGATGAATTCATCTAATGGAAATTCGTAATTTTTGATAATTTCTCCATCATCAGGGTGTTCTCCTACAAATTCCAATTCAGTGGCAAGATAAAGATATAATTTTTCATCACTGTAGCCCGGAGAGGTGTAAATAAAGCCGAGCGATTTCCAATTTTTGGCTCTATATCCGGTTTCCTCTTCCAATTCTCTTGCTGCTGCAAAAGCAGGGTCTTCACCTTTTTCTAATTTACCTGCAGGAAGTTCCAAAATTGTCTTTTTAAGCGGATATCTGAATTGTTTTACTGCCAGAATGGTATTTTCATCTTTTAATGCTGCTATTACGACTCCTCCGGAGTGTTTAACTATTTCACGAAAAGACTTTCTCCCTGTCGAAATTTCTATTTCATCACGGCATATTGTCATTATTTTTCCGTTATAAACACATTCAGAGCTTAGAGTTTTTTCTTCCAAATCCATAATTTTATTCTAACATAATTTTTTATAAAACACGAATCATTGATTTAATATTTTCATCGGTGACTTTTAAAAGAGCAACGGTTTTCGTTGGCTCATCGAGGTTTCCGAGTTTTTTAAGAATTTCCGCAGTTTTTAAAATGATAGTTTGGTTATTGCATTTTAAAAGCTCACGGATAGCAAATACATCTTCTGCAAAGTCTAGTGCTGTATATACAAACGAGCTGTTTTCGTTTAGTTCTTGCAGGCAGAGTGTTTTTAATTGTTTTTTATTGATTGAGGTCAGTAATTTTTTTATATCCTGAACTTCATTTTTAGTATTTTTATCTTCATCAAACAAATATTCATCATTTTCTGTAAGGGTTTCGAACTTTTCTGAAGCATTTAAAAGCACTACGGCAGTTTTGCTGTCATCTGTATTTCTTATTAATCTTTCAAACACATCATATAATTCATAATCAAAAACCGTCGGAATACCTAAAATTTCTCCAAGTCCGTTGATAATGTAATTGATTACCAAAAGAGCATTAGCATTATTTTTGTCCAAAAGCTCAAAAAGATTAGAAAGATATGGAATTTCTCCTGCTATATTTTCTGCCATGGTAGATGATTTCATTGTTTCGATAATTGCAGGAATGGCATCTTTGTTGCCGTATAGTACGAGAAATTTTACTGCTGATAATTGTTCAAATTCATCATCGGATTGAAGCTTTTCAAGTGCCAGATTGTATGATACAGGATCTTGAAAAACTCCCAAAGTAGCTGCACAGTTTGCATTTAAGCTTTCATCATCCGTATATGAATTTGCTCTTAAAAGTTCGATTGAAAGAGGATCTTGAATATAGAAAAAATATTTTGCACAATATGTTTTTTGATCAGTTGTGCCTGTTTCAAATATATCAAGAATTTCATCAGTTAAGTCTTCGTCAGCATATTTTGCTAATGTTGATACAATAAAATCATCGTAGTATGGTGAATAACATACAAAGAAACTTAAAAGATTTCGGTAATTAGTTTCATTACAAGCATTTGCAAGTCTTTCTGCTACATTTTGTTTAACGAAATCAAATAAAAAATCGTCACTTTCGACTAACTCTTTAAACAAAGCGACATCAGCATTATCAATCATTTCTTTAGCGACTTGCTCGTAATCATTTTTATTTTTGCCGCTCAGTTTTTTTATTAAATCGTTCATAAGTTTGCTAATTCCGCGTATGAATAAATCAGTCTAAATAAAATACAGTAATAACTTTGTGACCTTCTTCCGCATACTGAACTGCATTATGAAGCGTTTTACTGGTATGAGAAAGGAAGCAAATTAACTGATTGCAATCATCAATAATTTCTCTGTTGCAAACTCTTGAAGCATCTGCAAGAGTCATCATAGCTCTATCTGCGTGTTCTACAATGTTCGGAACTCCGATAAGTTGATTTTGAACATCAGATGGCTGTTGACCGATTGTTTGCGGTAAAATAACTTTTAATTTATCAGGATTAGCTTTCATGGCACCTCTAATAGCTGCTGCGTTTGTACCTGATGAACCGCCTGATGTAATAATAGTATTACCTTGCATAACAAGAGCGGTAGCAAGTGTTTCAATCATTTGCTGATGAGTGATTGGAAGATTTCTGCTTCCGATAATAGCAATTTTTTTGGCAGATTGTCTTATAGTTGCTAATTCTTGTGCAAGTTCATCCACAGTATGCGGTGAATCTGTGCTTACTGTATCTAAATCATCTACAGGTACCATAATTGATGGTTGTTCATTTTGATTATCATCAGCACTCATAAAAACATCATTATCAAAGTCTGCCATTTTTCCTACTTTCTGAATAACTATGTAATTGCAATAAATATTTTTTTCGATTATGCTGATTATAACACAAAACATTAATTTTGGGAATAGGGATATGGAAAATATATTGGAGAATCTTAACAGAGAGCAAAAAGAAGCTGTCCAGACAACGCAAGGACCACTGCTTATACTTGCAGGTGCAGGCAGTGGAAAGACTAAAGTCTTAACTACAAGAATTGCATATATGATTAAAAAGGGGGTAAAACCTCAAAATATTTTGGCAGTTACATTTACCAACAAAGCGGCTAAGGAAATGAAAGCCCGTCTTGGCAGTATGATTGGCGAAACAATCGTTAAATATATGTGGGTAGGTACATTTCACGGTATTTGCGGACGTATTTTACGTGAAAATATCGACCGTTACAGCTTCCCATCTGGTAAAAAGCTTGATAAGAATTTTACGATATACGATGACAATGATACCAATGCTGTTTTAAAACAGGCAATTAAAAAGTTGAATTTGGATGACAAAATTTATCAGCCAAAGCTTGTAAAATCAGTTATTTCTAATGCAAAGAACAAAATGCAGGATGCATATACCTTTGCGACTTTTGCAAGAGATTTTAAATCCCAAAAAATTGCACAGATTTATGAAGAGTACGAAAATGCTTTAAACAATAATAATGCAATTGATTTTGACGATATGCTTATGTTGACGGTAAAGCTTCTTGACCATAATACTGAGATTAGAACAGAATATTATGAAAGATTTAAACATATTATGGTCGATGAGTATCAGGATACTAACCTTGCTCAGTACAATTTGGTAAATATGTTATATACAAACAAATTGTCAGAAATCCCTGAAGAAAGATCTTTATGTGTTGTAGGTGATGTTGACCAGTCAATTTACAGTTGGCGTGGTGCTGATTATACGATTATTATGAATTTCCAAAAAGACTTCAAAAATACCAAGTTAATTAAGCTTGAGCAGAATTATCGTTCGACTGCAAATATTTTGAATGTCGCTAACGCTATTATTGAAAATAATACCGAACGTGTAGATAAAGTTCTGTATTCAAACAAGGGCGAGGGTGAGTTAATTGATTACTTTGAAGCTCAAGATGAGTCTGATGAAGCGAATTTTATTGTAAGTAAAATTAAGCAGGATAGCGGTGGAAATTATAATCAATACGCTATTTTGTACAGAACAAACTCTCAATCCCGTTCAATTGAAGAAGCTTGTATGGCAGCCGGTATTCCATACCGTATTTATGGCGGGCTGAAATTCTATGACCGTAAAGAAATTAAAGACGTAATTGCTTATCTTAAATTGATTTATAATACCGATGATTCACAAAGTTTCAGAAGAATAGTAAACGTTCCAAAACGTTCTATCGGAGATACCACAATTAAAAGATTACAGGATTTTGCAGACAGAGAAGATATTTCGCTGTTTGCTGCAGCTCAAAGAATTCAAGAGGATGATGAAATTCCTCAAAGAACCAAGTCAAAAATTACTGATTTTGTAAATTTAATTACTAAATTCCGTGACGCAAAGGATAATTATAATCTTCGTGAATTTGTGACACTTGTAATCGAAAAATCAGGATATTTGGCTGAATTGCAACTTCAAAACACCCCTGAGGCTGAAGCTGATATTGAAAACTTACAAGAACTTGTAAACGTTGCAGAAGAGTTTGTTCCTGAAGAAGATGATAATGTTCTTGGAGAATTTTTGGCTCAGGTAGCTCTTGTATCAGATATTGATAATATGGATACAATAGCAAATAATGTAACTCTTATGACTTTGCATGCTGCTAAAGGTCTTGAATTCCCGATTGTATTTATGGCTGGTATGGATGAGGGGGTATTCCCTCACCAGAGAACTTTTAATTCTAATTCTGAATTAGAAGAAGAACGAAGACTTATGTATGTAGGTGTTACTCGTGCTGAGGAAAAACTATATCTCACTTCTGCAAAACGCCGCCAAATGTGGGGTGAATATAAATATTACAATCCGTCAAGATTTATAGAAGAAATTCCTCGTCAATTGATGAATATGACATCTTTTGAGGGAAGTATTTCAGATGGTTCTACGTTTAGAAATGCTGTTTCAAAAGCTAAGACAGGAAAATCGGATTATTCATATTCAGCAGCACAAAGTGACAGTTATGGTTATATTAAACCTTCATCAGGATTTGGCAAAGGTTTTGTTGCACCGACAAAAGGCTTATCAACTAATACTTCGACAAAAAAATCCTCTTATGAATATGAACAGCCAAAACGTACTCCTCAAAGAACTATTTTAATTAAATCGAAAGCAAATAAGGAACGTGATGAGCAAAAAGTACAAGAATTTTTCAAAGATAATGCCATAAAACGTATGCTTGAAGAAAAGCGTAAAAAGGATTATGAGGATTCAATAAGAGAGCAGGAAAGAGAAAAGGCTATTGAAGGTACATCTACTGTTGAATATGTTTTTAATGTCGGCGAAAGAGTTTTCCACGACAAACTCGGCATAGGCCATATCATTGATGTGATTAAAGTCGGTGAAAGTATGATGTACACAATAGACTTTGGCAAACAGGGCAAAAAAGCCATGGATGCTGCCTATGCTAAGTTGAAAAAATTCTAAAGGTAATAGTGAGGAGCTAAATTAAAACCAAGGGTAATCGTCTTTGATTTCCCATCCGTCCTGTTGGATTAAAGCACCACAGTAAATAGAACCATTAGATGCAGAACTTTTATTTTTACAACCCCAAGTTTGGTAATTCATTAGTCTATCTCGTGTCATTCCAGCACCATACATTCCAAAATAATATTTTTTATTATTTCTTATATTCATTACAAATATGTCTTTGCTATAGGTATTTGGTTTTTGAAAACCGTTTATATCAACGGTGATTAATATACTTCCAGCACTATAATCACCTTCACTGTTATCGTAAGTTAGTGATATTAATATTGTATTATTGAGAATAAATCTATAAATATTATCACGTGGAATATAATTAATAGGAGTTCCATCTGTTGTGTACCAAGTATAGAAACAGCTCCTTGATGCATTATTGCCCGCTTCACAGTCAGTTACAACGCTTAAATATGGAATTAAATATGTTTTGGCAAAGCTATTTAGTGCGTATTTTAATGTTGTTGTATCGCCGTCTACAGGGTTTTGGGGTTTAAAATCCCATTGTGATACGTCTCCATAATCCTTTTGAGCCATTGTAAATGCTTGTAATATTGTTGAATAAGCTTTTTTTAGCTGTGTTGCAGTAACTGTTTTCTTATGTTTTGCTATAAGTGCCGGCAGTGTCATTGCTGCAACTATTCCGATTATACCCAGTGTGATAAGCACTTCTGCTAATGTAAAGCCATTATTATTAGTCCTCATAGTTATTATATCCTTAGTTATCTAACTACATAGTTAGATAATATAATTCAATAATTAGATTGTCAAGCTTTTATCAATATATAGTTATGAAATGAAGAATGAGTATATTTTAGAAAAAGAAAATATAAGAAAGCTGATAAAACTTTTAGCAACAGCTGAGGGTAAGACTTTAACCAGACTAAAGGTTGATATTAACCATAAATATAATAAGACAGATTCTTTGGAAAATCTTGCAAATAAGTTGAGAAACAAGACTGTAAAGGTGACAGAGCTTTTAGAAATCTTTGATGTGCTTGAATATGAACTGGTTATAAGAAAAAAATAGTATATAGCTAAGTATAGTTGTCTAATGGAAAATTTGTTTTCTGAATTTATTCTATTAAATAAATTCAGGAGGCGTTATGAAAAAATTTTTGTTATTTGTTATAACAGGGGTGGTATTCTTATTTGGTTCACAGGTTTTTGCAGATGAGCAGCAGGAAGCATTAAAGTTTTTTAAAAGCTACGTGAATGCAGCTAATAATTATAGTCCTGAAATTATACAGATGTATTCGCCTGAAGCAAGGATTATCAGACAAGTTGTAAAACCCGATGGCGGACTTGTTGATGTGGAAACTGATATGGATACATATATTTCTCAAATGAGACTCGGACAAAAGGGTGCAAAATTAAGGAAATATAAAAATACTTATACTGATATAAAGGCTGCAAAAATCGAAAATGGCTATAAAATCAGCTCTTTAAGACAGCCTGCGGGAGAAAAATATAAGCTTAAAACTTATATGATTGTCCAAAAACAACCGTCAGGGAAATGGTTGATTACTGAAGAGATGATGCAGACTAAAGTCCAAACTTTCTTAAAATATGCCAAGAAATAGCATAATATATGTTATTAATATGTTCATTTCTTTCTCTTTTATTGCGAGTAAAAGAGAAAGAAATGAACCAAAGAAAGAGAAAAACGCTAAGCTCACAGCATCGCAAAGCGATGCAAAAATCAAATGGCTGTCGTTAAATGCTGACGCATTTAACCGTTCAAGCCTCACTATCGCACAATAAATTGTGCACGTTCG
>CASDPF010000024.1 GCA_949282215.1 uncultured bacterium
TTTCATAAGTCCTCCGTTTATTTTTCATTACCTGTTTTCAAAAATTTTGCATCACAAATCACCGTGTCTTTTGGCACGGCTTACTTTTCAGCTTTTTTCTTTACATCGGAGGTCTAAGTCGGAAATGCTTGTCCTAACTGTTAGCTGGCAGCCCCCCCCCCCCCGAAATTCTATCTATATAACCTTTTTGCATACATCCTCCTTGTTATTTTCATCCGTATTATTATTATAACATATTTTTAATCTTTTTGTAATATAATAATTTTATGGAAAAGAAGAGAAAAATAAGTATTATAGGTTCGACCGGATCTATTGGAACTCAAGCACTGGAAGTTATAGAAAAACTTCAAAATAAATTTGAAATTATAGCCCTCGCAGGCGGTCACAATAAAGAACTTTTAGAAAAACAGTCACAAAAATTTAAACCCAAATACACAGTACTTGGAGAAGAAGGACTGGATAGAATTTGCAATGACAAGGAAAATGATATAATTCTTGTTGCATGCTCAGGTAAAATCGGATTAAAACCGACATTAAAAGCTATCGAAAACGGTATTGATATAGCACTTGCAAACAAAGAAACTCTTGTTATGGCAGGTGACATTGTAATGGCTTCTGCTAAAAAACACGGAGTAAAAATTATTCCCGTAGATAGCGAGCATTGTGCAATTCATCAGTGCATAAAGGATATTAACCAAGTTGATAAACTTATAATCACAGCAAGCGGCGGACCATTTTTACATAAAACTGTTGAAGAAATGAAAAATGCTACAGTAAAAGAGGCTCTGGCTCACCCAAGGTGGAATATGGGCAGAAAAATTACTGTAGACAGTGCAACTTTAATGAATAAAGGGTTAGAAATTATCGAAGCACATCATCTTTTCGGATTTGACTATGATGATATAGACGTTGTTGTTCACCCGCAAAGTATTGTGCACTCTGCAATTGAATACAAAGACGGAAGTGTAATTGCACAACTAGGACTGCCGAGTATGCATATTCCTATCCAATATGCAATCACTTATCCTGAAAGATATGAGGGGATTAAATCTAAAAGTTTCAGTTTCGCAGAAATTGCCAGATTGGATTTTGAAAAACCTGATTATGAAAAATTCCCGACAGTTAAATTGGCGTATAAAGCCGGCAAAATAGGCGGAACCGCAACAGCATGTCTTAATGCTGCAAACGAAGAAGCTGTATTTGCATTTTTAGACGGCAAAATAAAACTCTATGAGATTTACGAAATTACCAGAAAGATTTTTGATGAACATAAAGTCATTCAAAATCCAACGATTGACGAAATTTTTGAAGTCGACCGTAAAATTAGAGAAAAAACAAAAAATTATATAAAAGAATTTAATCCGGTGTAAACTCAAAAATTTCTTGAGAATTACGCTGTAAAACATTACACAGTTTATTAAGGGTATTAAAATCGATACCCTTTGTTTTGTTATGGTAAATTTTATTCAATGCATTTTGACTTATTCCAGTGAGCTGTGATAGCTCTGATACACGCATTCTTTGTTCGCCTAATATTATTGATAACCTATTTTTAATCATAATGACATTTTAGCAGTTTAAATCTTTAGGATTGAAAAATACATCTATACATGGTATTATTACATGTATAGATGTATTAGTTAGTAATATTAATTCATACTGGAGGATAAATGAATAAAAAGGGATTTACATTAGCAGAAGTACTAATAACATTAGGAATAATCGGAATAGTTGCAGCCATGACATTACCGACACTTATTAACCAGACACAGGGCAAAGAATTAGAAACAGGTTTAAAAAAAGCGTACTCAGTCATTCAGTCAGCATTTAACCAAATGGCGTATGACGAAGGTCAGATTATCAATAATGAAAATTACCCAAGTGGACAATTTATAAAAAAATTTAAAACATATTTTAAAATTTCGAAAGACTGCGGACGTGACACTTGTGAATCTAATTTTGTAGATGAAGATGGAACTAATAGAGTTTCACAAAATTATAAAACATATAATAACAACAAAATGCGAAATTCTTTATTAGATGATGGACAAGTATTTATAAGTGATGGGATGTTCATTATGATAGAAAATATGTCAGGAGGAATCAATCTGTTTATAAGTGTTGATGTAAACGGCTACAATAAAAAACCAAATCGTTGGGGACATGATTTATTTACATTTCAGGTGCTGGATAACGGAAAACTTTTGCCAATGGGAGCAAAAGGTACTTCTTATGGAGATAATTACTGTTCTACAACCAGTACATCAACATTTAACGGCATAGGCTGCACATATAAAGCCTTAACCGATAAAAACTACTTCAAAAATTTGCCAAAATAATCTACAAAATATCAAGCGGGTCAACGTCTATTGCGAGCTTAATATCCTTTGGCATAGTTATTTTATTTAAGAAGCTTGAGATAAAGTTATGCCCTTTTTCTTCAAGTTTGTTTTTAATAATAATCTGAAATCTATAGTAACCGTTTATACGTTCAATCACACAAGGGGTAGGACCTAAGACTTCCAATCTTTCTGAAATTCCGTACTTTTCAATCATCATACACATTCTTAGTGCAATTTCCTGTGCGGATTTTTCAGCTCTAAAATTATTCATTGAACTAATTATAAGCCTAATCATCTGACTGAAAGGAGGATAGTCAAATTCTTCTCTTGCAGCGATTTCTGTCGAATAAAACTCGCCATAATTTTGAGACTTGGCACTGGCAAGAGCATAATAATCAGGGTTATAAGTTTGGAAAAATACCCGTCCTGTAAACTCTCCCCTACCTGCACGTCCTGCGACCTGAGTTAAGAGTTGAAACCCTCGTTCAGAAGCTCTAAAATCAGGTAAATTAAAACTTGCATCAGCAGAAATCACCCCGACAAGAGTAACATTCGGATTATCAAGCCCTTTTGCAATCATTTGAGTTCCGACAAGAATATCAATATCGCCTTTTTGGAAACGCTCAAGGAGTCTTATATGCTCACCTTTTCTGACCATAACATCACTATCTACACGTTCTACGTTATGTTCTGGGAAAAGTTCTTTTACATATTGTTCAATTTTTTGAGTACCCGTACCGCTATTTTTCAACGCATCCGAACCGCATTCAGGACAAACATCAGGGAAACGTTCAACCTGATTACAGTAATGGCATTTTAACCGTTGGTCTTTTGAATGCCATATCATTGGGATTGCACAATTCGGGCACTCAATTACATGTCCGCAAGCCTGACATTGAGTATATGTTGAAAACCCCCTGCGATTTATAAGCAAAATAACCTGCTGTTTTTTCTCTAAAGTTTCATTAATCGCAGTCTGCAAAGGTTTTGATATAACACTGCGATAAGCAGCCTTAGAATGCTCTTGCATATTAATCACAGTAACAGGAGCAATAGGAGCATTACGATATCTGTGTTTCATCTCAAAAAGATTTCCTGAGTTAACCGCTCTGTAATACACAGAAATATCAGGAGTGGCAGAACCAAGCAAAAGCGGACAATGATGAAATTCTGATAGCTTTTGAGCAACAACTTTTGCATCATATCTTGGAGCAGGACTTGTCTGTTTATAAGCCCCCTCATGCTCTTCATCAATAATGATAAGTCCAATATTTTTTAAAGGTGCAAAAACTGCAGAGCGTGCCCCCGCTAGAATTTTTATATCATCCTTATAAAGCCTTTGCCAAACATCATATCGTTCACCGTCAGAAATACTGCTATGCCATATTGCAACGTCTTTTGTCCCGAACTTTTTAGCCAAGCGTTTTGTCAGTTGGGAGGCAAGAGCTATTTCAGGTGCAAGGAAAAGAACATTCTTTCCGGCTTTAATAGTATCATCAATAAGTTTAAAATAGACTTCAGTTTTACCGCTTGCAGTAACCCCATAAAGTAACATCTGTGCTGAGGGATTTTCTTTTATCTTTTTAGATATACCATCATAAGCACTTAACTGTTCACCTTCTAATGTTGATAAAGGTTCAGTATTTTCAATTCTCAAAATATCCAAAGGATTACGGTAAATTTCTTCAGTAGAAAGTTTTAAACATCCTAAAGCTTCAAGCTTTTTAATCGTTTGCCTAGTAGTTTTTGCGTATTTTTCAAACATTACAAGCGGCATTTTCCCGCTGTCTTTTAACTTTTGAAGCACTTCTATCTGTCTTTTTGTAGCACCTTCAAATGATACAAATTCAACAGACTGTTCGGTTTTAGAAACTTTTTCAATAAGTTTTAGAGGTATCGCAGCATTTAATACTGTCACTAAATCACAGCAATAATAATTCCCGACCCACTCAAGTAATTTTAAATAATCGATAGAAAAAAGCGGAGTTTCATCCAAAATCTTACTGATTTTTTTTGCCTTGATTTCCTCGGGTAAATAGTCCGAAAACCCTACACAAAATGCATTTATAAGTCCCTGTCTGCCAAAAGGTACTAAAATTGCCTGTCCGATTTGGATTTTCTCTTTCATTTCATCAGGAATTAAATAACTGAAAGTCTTAACCCCCAGTCCTTTAATATTAACAAGTGCAAGAGCATATTTGTTCAACACATTCTCCTTCAAGCAAAACAGGTGTAAAAAAGAAAGACAAATTCCACAACTTTCTTAGACAAACACTTGAATACAAAAATTTTGTAAAGTGCTGATGCAAATATTTAAATATATTTATAAAAATTTTGCAAAAGCACAATATCAATAATCATAAGTATTAATTAGATTAAACTTCAATTCTATTCTTCAGACATAAATTCTTTTTTTGCTTCTTCAATAGCATCTGATAACAAATCTAACTGATCAGGTGAGAAAGTAACACCTTTTTTAGTTGGAAGCCAAGATGCTCCATCATCTGTAGTATAGAATATTCTCATATTCAAGTAACTTCTTCCCTTGTATTCACTAACTGAAATCTGTAATTGTTCAGTATCACTTCTGTCAATCGTAGCTAAAATTTTTGCATCTGCCATTCGTTATCTCTCCTTATAAACTAATCACTTTTTTATAATAGCATAGAAAATTTTTTTTTGATAAAATAAAGTCGATTAAATTTAATTAATAAATAAGGAGATTTTTATGATAAAAGTAGCAGTATGCGGTGCATTAGGGAAAATGGGAAAAGAAGTTATAAAGGCAGTTGAAGCCTGCCCTGAAACTGAACTTTCAGCTAAAATTGATCTACTTGGCAATGACACTTATAAATCTATAGAAGAAGCTCACAAAGCTGTTGATTTTGAGCTACTTGTAGATTTCACTCAACCTAAATCTATTTTTGAAAATGCGAAATACTGCTTAAATAACGGAATAAAAATAGTAATCGGAACAACCGGTCTATCTGATGAGCAAATTGCAGAACTAAAATCTTTATCAGAAAAAAATAATACAGGATGTCTTATCGCTCCAAACTTTTCTACAGGAGCTGTATTGATGATGATGTTTGCAAAACAGGCTTCAAAATATTTTGATAATGCTGAAATCATAGAACTTCATCACAATCAAAAGAAAGATGCACCATCAGGTACAGCAATAAAAACAGCACTTATGATGTCAGAAGAAAAAGAAACTTTCACAAAAAATAACTGTCCTGAAACCGAAACTATAAAAGGCTCAAGAGGTGGAGAATCCTATTCAAATATTCATATACATTCAATCAGAATGCCAGGTTACATTGCCTCTCAAGAAGTAATCTTCGGCTCCTCCGGTCAAATCATGACAATCAGACATGACTCAATGGATAGAGCATGCTATATGCAGGGAGTTATGCTCGCTGTAAAACATGTTTATGAAAAAAATGACTTTATCTACGGTCTTGAAAATATAATGTAGTTAAACATTTTTTATTAATTCGTTTATATCAATATCTAAAACCCTAGCTATATCTATTATTTTTAATATAGTAGGGTTTTGTCTTGCTGTCTCAATAAAACTAATTGTAATTCTAGAAGTATCTACAAGCTCTGCTAATTCCTCTTGAGATATTCCTTTTTTCATTCTGGCAAACTTAATATTCAATCCTAAAGTCTTTAAACGCTCATTAGTCATAGTTTATATTCTAAAAAGTTGACAAACTTTTCTCCATAAGATATAATAAAATTATGATTAATATATTAAACAAAAATAAAGCATATATAACATTACACGGATTTACATTAGCAGAAGTACTAATTACACTTGGTATAATCGGCATAGTCGCAGCGATGACACTACCCTCAATTACAGCCAAAATAAACCACATAATAGCCGTAAATAAATTAAAGAAAATGTATTCAACATTTTCGCAGGCAATGCTAAGAGCCTGTCCTGAAGGGGATTATTCGTCTTTAACCTTTGAATCATCAAAGATTAAAGATTGGTACATCAATTACCTTAAACCTCAACTAAAAATCAATAAAGAATGCTACAACACAAAAGGTTGTTGGAATTCAGGAACAAAATATATGAACGGAGCAGTAGCGAGTAATGCGAACGGAGTCGGTTCAGGATTTGTTGCATTTGATACAATTGACGGGTATTTTATAAACATGGACGGATATCTGGAACGAGACCATGACTATGTTGAAAGGGTATTTGGAGTGAATACTCAGGGCGATAGTTTAATAGTACATGTTGACATAAATGGTAACGGAAAACCTAATATTATAGGAAAAGATGTTTTTGTCTTTGTATTTTCAAATAAAGGGTTTGTACCAGCATGCAAAATTAAAAATGATAATGAAATAAAACAGGATTGTTCAAAAAACGGAAACGGTATATGCTGCTTTGAAAAAATTATTAGAAACGGTTGGGAAATTGATAAAGACAATCTCTGGTAATAAATAAAAGCGTCTTTATAATATAAATCTAATAAATTCCTGATAAAAATGAGCTATATTAGTAATAAAAATTCACATAAGACTTAACAAAATTTTTGTCTTTGATAGAATTAAGAAACACACGTGAAAAATTATTATTTTGAGGAGAGATAATGAGAAAACCAAACATCGCAATCCTTGGTGCAACAGGCGTCGTAGGTAGAGAAATTACAAAAATTGTTAATGAATTAAATATTGAATTTAATGAAATTAAATTTCTTTCAAGTGCAAAAAGTGCAGGAAGCAAAATTGAATTCCAAGGTAAAGAATATATTGTAGAAGAAGCCAAACCTGAAAGCTTTGATGGAGTAAATATTGTCCTCGCATCAGCAGGCGGCTCTACCTCACAGAAATTTGCACCTGAAATCGTTAAAAGAGGCGGTGTTTTAATAGACAATTCTAGTGCATTCAGGATGGATAAAGATGTTCCTCTTGTCATAGCATACGTTAATGACGAAGATTTGAGAAAACACAAAGGCATTATCGCAAACCCTAATTGCTCAACTTCTCAGCTTATGCTTGTATTAAAACCACTGCATGAAAAAGCTAAAATTAAAAGATTAATAGTTTCTACATATCAAGCAGTATCAGGAGCAGGACTTGCTGCAATAAATGAATTAACAGCAAATACAAAAGCTACACTCGATAATAAAGAATTTGAAAATGTATGCTTCAAAAAGCCAATTTCATTTAACGTAATTCCGCAAATTGATGTATTCTGCGAAAACGGATACACAAAAGAAGAAATGAAAGTTGTTAATGAAACTAAAAAAATTCTTCATTTACCGCAAGAGTTACCGATTTCCTGTACAGCAGCTCGTGTTCCTGTATATAACGGACACTCTGAAGCTGTGGACATTGAATTTGAAGAAGAAATTTCACCTGATGAAGTTCGTGAAATATTAAATAATTCTTTCGGCATAAAAGTTATTGATAATCCTGAAAATTTTGAATACCCTACAACCCGTGATGCTTCAGGTGTTGATCCTGTATTTGTAGGCAGAATTAGAAAAAACCTTGCATTTAATAACGGGATTTCATTATGGTGCGTAGCAGACAACCTAAGAATAGGTGCGGCTTTAAATACCGTAAGACTTTGCAAAAAAGTTATTGAAATGGAATTATATTAACAAAAGTAAAAATATACCCACTCGGGTTGTAGCCAAGTGGTATGTTTTAATGTATAATACATATACAAAATATATCTGATTGAGGAGAAAGGCATGGTTAGAATACCCCCGATAGGCAGTGCAAACACTGTCACTAAAGTTGTCTCTAAGACAAAAAATTTATCACCAAAAAGCGGACTACCAAAAGAACTTCCGTTAAAAGATTCAAGGGAAGCAAACCTTATCAATATGCTTCATCCCGGAACACCTTTTTATAATTCGAAAGCAAATATCCAAATACAGTTAGATAATGAATATAAAAATGTAAAATAATAAGAACAGTTACCAGACTTATAAAAAAAATTTACCCCACTACCAGGCTATATAGAAAAAAGGAAAATAATTATGCAAAAAGAAAAAAAATCAAAAGTTTCAGTCATAGAAAAAGACATTAAAAACGAAACTGCAGAACTAAACGGAGTTAAAGTAAATCCAGAAGATTTTGAAATTCCGAGATCTACAATAGAAATGTTGGAACAGACATTTCAAATAGCTTAATAAAACTATACATTTACCCCTACTTTAAGCAATTTTTAAATTCATATAACTTCTAATAAAAAAGGAAATTATATGAGTTTAGGAATTGCTTTTAAAAATGTAAATTACAACGAAATAAAAATCCCGACAAGATTTGATGACATACAAAAAGAAATTATTGCTGAAAGAATGAAGAATTGCGTCGAAGCGTACAAAAATATATACCGCAAATCAATGAACCAAGTATAACATACAAACTAGGTGATGTTATAGGGAAAAAATTAAGCAAAATAATATAATACCAAAGGAGAATAAAAAATGCATGTAAACAGACTTGTAATAGGAGAATTCTTACCTAAAAAATTAGGATTTAAGAAAAATGTACTCAATGCACCAAAATTTAATGTAATAAGAAATGCAATGTTAAGCAAAACAAAAACTCCAGCTTTACAGCTTGAAATTCCTGAACAATTCAAGGATATTATAACAATTTCCAAAAATTTTGCACCAAATAAACTTTATATATAGTAACGACCTGTTTGAAACTATAGACAAAGTTAATACAAAATTAGTTCTTAAAACTCCGATTTTCTCTAAAGATATTTAATGGACAGGTTTATAATATTTGTATAAAAAGCCCTTAAATAAAGGGCTTTTTTATTGCTTTTATAATATGTTTTTGATAAAATTAGTTTATAAAAAGGCAGTAGTATAATCAGATAATAACAATACTGTCAAAGGGTTAAGGATATGTTAGTCAAAAGAGATGAGATAAAAGATTTAGTAAATAAAATTCATTCTGAAGGTAAAACAGTTGTCTGCACAAACGGATGTTTTGATATTTTACATGTAGGACATGTCAGATATTTAGAAAAAACAAAATCTTTTGCAGACTATTCAATTGTCTTATTGAACTCTGACAAATCCGTAAAATCAATAAAAGGGCCATCACGTCCGATTAATAATGAAAATGACAGAGCAGAAATATTAAGTGCTTTGAGATGCGTGGATTATGTGGTATTATTTGATGAAGACAGTCCTCGGAATCTTTTAGACGAAATAAAACCGGATATTTACACAAAAGGTGCAGACTATTCAATTGCGACACTTCCGGAAGCGAATATTATGAAAAAAAACGGCACCAGAGTAGAATTTATTACTTTTGTAGAAGGTAAATCAACAACAAATACTATAGAAAAAATGAAAAATAGTAAATAAGGAGAAATATATGAGAACATTTTCGGTAGAAGAAATTTCGCAAATTGTAGGCGGTATGTTGACAAAATCAGCAGATGTTAAAATTTCACAAATAGCACCGCCTCTTTTAGCTGATGAAAGCACTCTAGCATTAGCATTAGGCGAAGATGAAATTGCAAATCTTGCAAAATCAAAAGCAAAAGCAGCACTTGTTCCATTAGGAGTACAAATTGACGGACTAACGACAATTGAAGTTGAAAGACCGAGATTAGCAATGATGAAATTATTAAATCTTTTCTACGTTGCACCTGAAGTAAATCAAGGAATTCACCCTACAGCAACTGTGCATGAAACAGCGAAACTCGGACAAAATGTTCAAATCGGGCCAAACGTTGTGATTTCAAGAGATGCAGTAATTGGTGATAATACGAAAATTCTCGCAAATACTTATGTAGGTGGAGGAGTAAAAATCGGTAAAAACTGCTTCTTCCATCCCGGAGTAAATATCGGAGACAGAGTTCAAATCGGAGATGATGTAATACTTCATCACGGAGTATCTCTGGGTGCAGACGGTTTCAGCTTTGTTACCGAAAACCCTGATAATATAGAACAAGCAAGAAAAGACGGTGCAATTAAAGAAGAAAATATAAAACAAGTAATATTTAAAATTCCGTCAATCGGTTCTGTAGTAATCGGAAATAATGTTGAAATCGGTGCAAATACAACAATCGACAGAGGCACTATCGAAAATACAACAATCGGAGACAATACAAAAATTGATGACTTAGTTATGATAGGTCATAACTGTAAAGTCGGAAAAGGATGTCTAATCGTGTCTCAAGTAGGTATTGCAGGAAGCTGTGTAATTGGTGATAGAGTGGTTATAGCAGGTCAAGCAGGTTTAGCAGACCACATCAATATCGGATCTGATACAATTATCACAGCAAAAGCAGGTGTTACAAAATCGTTCCCTGAAAAATCAATCGTTGTAGGTATTCCAGCTGTACCAAGAAAAGAATTCATCAAACAGTTAAAGACAATGAAAGATGCTCAGGAAATTTTTGCAAAATTTAGAAAATATGAACCAATGCTAAATGCATTTGAAGAAGCACATAAGGAAGACTAATCGAATGGTAACACTGAAAAAAGAAACCGAAATTACAGGCAACGGCTTAATGAAAAATAAGCCCTGTACAATCAAATTCTTCCCTTCAAATACAGGTAAAATAAGATACTTTGTAAAAGGTCAAGACGGATTTGAAGCTAACGTAGACAACGTTGTATCAACAGATCATTGTGTAGTGTTAGGGAATAAAAAATCTCAAGCGATATTAACCGAGCATCTGACTGCTGCACTTGCCTTTTGCGGAATAGATTCACTTGATATCTGTATGGATGAAGCTGAAGTTCCGGCTCTTGACGGAAGTTCAAAACAATGGGTCGAATTATTCCAAAAAGCAGGAATAGACAAGCCGTTTATTTATAAACCTGAACAATATACGGTATCTGAACCAGTGTATTACTTGAATGGGAAAACAAGTCTTGTAATTTTACCTGCTGACGAGCTTTTCATATCTTATGCAGTAAACTATAATCACCCTGATTTAGTAAGAAAATTTGTAAACTATAATCCTAAAAATCAAGATGAAATTATTGAAGCCAGAACATTTGGATTTTATAAGGACTTAAAAAAATTCCAAATGCTTGGATTTGCACAGGGTGTTACAATAGAAAATACAGTAGGGCTTCAGGATGAAGGATACACAACACAGTTGAGGAGCGAAAATGAACCGATAAAACATAAAATGCTTGACCTTATCGGTGATTTATACTTAACAGGTGTTAATCCGCTAAACCTAAAATGCCAAATTTTAGCAAAAGAGGCAGGACATGCCGTCCACCTAAAAACTGCAAAAATATTGAAAGATAAATTAATCAAAATATAAGGAGAGAATAATGAGTGAAGAACAAGAAATTCTAAAATTCGATACAATGGAAATTATGGAAATGATTCCACACCGTTTTCCATTTTTACTTGTTGATAGAATTACCGAATGTGTACCTGGAAAATATGCAAAAGGTTACAAAAATTTAACAATGAATGAACAGTTTTTCCAAGGTCATTTCCCAGGGAATCCGATTATGCCTGGAGTATTACAATTAGAAGCAATGGCACAATGCTCAGCTCCAATATTAATGACAATGCCTGAATTTAAAGGAAAATTAACTCTATACGCCGGAGTTGACGGAGTAAGATTTAAAAACATCGTAAGACCGGGCGACAGATTTGATATGGAAGTCGAATTAACAAAAGTAAAAGGCCCTGTATGCAAAGCTCACGGAAAAGGCTCAGTAGACGGAAAAATTTGTGTCGAAGCTGATATGACTTTTGCTTTAAAATAGATAATCAAAATAAAAAGCTCCCTAAAAGGGAGTTTTTTATTTTGATAAATTTTTCCAATAATCTTTCGCAGTCAGAGCCTTGTATGTGCAAGCAATCCCATTGTACTCCGAGACCGACTCTTTTGAACAGTAAGTATTCATATTAGAATAATGAGTTCCATTAGCACCCATTGGAAGAAGTTTTCCGTCATCCATAAGTTGAAAAGTAAACAAATCATAACCCAAACGATTAGGTTTTTGACGTTTACCATTTATATCAACCGAAATAAGTATATCACTATATCCTGTGTCTTCAAAAATAATAAGCATACCATTAGGTAAAACAAATTGACCATCATCAAATATGCTTGTCCGGATTTGGTTTCCATTTAAGGTTTTATACAAAGGGTCAATTCCTAAGCCAGCTTCATTTCTATTGTTTCGAGACATACATATAGACTCATTTGGATCAGAAACAGAACAATCATAAATCTTTTTATAATAAGTTTTATAAACATTATAAAAATCACCGTTAGAACGTCTCTCAAAACTAGAGGAACTAATGGTATAGCCATAATCATTACTCATTTTAACTAAACCTTCCTGCAATATAGAATAAGCAGTTTGCAAACCCGTATAAAAAATTCTATTTCTATTATTACTTATTAGAATAGGTAAAGTTATAGCTGCAACAACACCAATAATACCAAGAGTTATCAATATCTCCGCAAGCGTAAAACCTTTAGCACAGAGGAGTTTAGGACGCCCCCCCCCCCGAAATTCTTTTTAAACCAATATTTTGCATAATACCCTCCTTTTTTATCAGTCTATCACATATATTTTTTTCACGCAAATTTTTATATGTTCACGTTTTAAAAATAAAAAAGGAACTTAATTATGCAAGTTAATAAAATTTCACCTATAAATATACACCTCACAAATATTAAACAAACCCACAATCAAAAAAACTCTATTGAAAATAATACTCAAAACCGTCTACCATTACCAAGTACGCTACAATACTTAGCGTTTACCGGCGGATATAGCCTTAATCTTGCAAGTACCATAAAAAATTTAGATAAACTTGCACAGAAAAAATCAAACGTATATCCCCCTCAAATTCGTGAATGGGCAGGAATTATTCTGGAAGAAGGAAACAAGTCTAAAGAAACCTTAATCCATATTCATAAAAAATTCTATGAAAGTTTGAAAGATTGCCTTACCCTTGATGACGCTAAGGCAAAATTCCCTGAATTCAAAGATGTAATTTCATCATCTCAAGTAAAATATCAAGACGAAAGCTTTTTAGCAGATGTCGCACAAGGAAAATTGGAATACTTTGATACAGATGAAGATTTATCGTTACAACTTCTAAAACTATACTGGGGCGAAGGGTTTTCAATCAATGATTTGAGGAAATATGCTAACGGAAAAGATATAAGTTATGCAATGCGAAAACTTCAAATTCCTTTCACAGACCCAACTTACGGAAGAATTTTAAAACTTTCAGACCCTGAATATAATGAACGCCTGACAAAAGAAATGACAGCTAAAAGGCTGGAAACACTTGATAAAAAAGCTCAAGAAACCTCAGGGGAACCGGTATATATAAGACGCCATCCAAGAACTGCAGAAGAAAAACAACATATATCGGAAGGTCTGAAAAAATACTACGAAGAAAATCCTCAAGCAATATATAATCTCTCTGAACGACAAAGACAATTCTATGAAGATAATCCAGACAGAGCAAATATTTTAAGCAGAGTAGCCACAAAGGCTTGGTATATCTTTGGGGCAGACAAAATAAAAGCTGCGATGTCAGCTTTTATGAAAAAACAAGGTATAAAAACTTTTGATACATCAAAACTTGAAAACCCATTATCTTTTACAAAAGAAGAAAGTCATGCATTGAAAAAATTCTGGGCAGAAAATGAATGGGCAAAAAAATCATTTTCAAAAAATATGACCTACGCTTGGAAAAAAGTTAAAGAAGAACAAAATATCATCTATGATGTAAGAGTTGCACCAAGAGGCTACATAAATAAAATGCTAAAATGGGCAAAAAGTAAAGGTTACGAAATTAAAGAAACTGACTTTATAGGAAAATTTGATCCAAACGGAGGTACTAATAACTACTTGAAAGCTGATTTAAGTAATTATTCAAGAGAATTCATTGACAGTCAAGAAAATGAAAGCACCGTAATGGCAAATACATTCTTCTTAGCTTTATTGAATATAAATCGAGATATCTTGAAAATGGATTTATCTAAAGTTGATAAAAAAACAAAAGAATTATGTAAAGTTATTCAAAAAATTATTAAAGAATCATTATTCCAAGACCCGAATCTTCCATTTGAAAGAAATCAATTTAGAGTGCTTGATGCAAATGAAGCACAAGGGGTATACGGAGTTTTGAGAAATATTTGTCTGGAAAGCTTCAATCCAAAACTCGCAAATATATTCGAAAAAAACATGGATAAAGCCTATGAATATGTTTCAAAAAACTACGAGCCAGGCAGTCCGATAAGAATGAATCCTTATGGAATGGATATTTAGACTTCGGAAACGGAAATACTTGTAAACCCTGAGTTTCTGGCACTGTCCATAACTTTCACTACAGCACCGTGAGTTGAATTACCGTCAGTTTGAATCATCAAACCGTCAGGAAAATCCTTAACCTGAGCTTTTAAAGTTTGCTCCAATGTATCAGCAGATACTTCCTGACCATCAATATAATATCTGTTATCAGATGTTACATCTACAGTAAGAATTTTCGTATCTTTTTGAACCTGTTCTTCTGCAACATTTTCAGGCACAGTCAAATTCAACCCCTGTTGATCTAATAAAGGTGCAATAACCATCATAATAATCAAAAGAACAAGGAAAATATCTGTCAATGGTGTAATATTAATTTCATTAAAAGTATCGCGTTCACGTCCCATTTTTATGCTCCCTGACTTTCATTTTGTTTTTGTAAATCTTTTTGTTCTTTTTTAGAAAGCGGCTCACCTGCAACAATAAGTTTCTTGTACTCAGCATCCTGAGCCGCATTCATAACTTTCATAATTTCGGAACTTTTTACTTGCTCATCAGCCTTCACAACAACCTCAGGCTTTTCTAAAGAGGATTTCAACGCAACAAGCTCATCAGTCAATGACTCAGGACTTATTTCTCTACCGTTAATATACATAAGACCCTCTTTGGTAATTGAAACAGTAGCATTTTTTTGTTCAATAGAAATACCGCTGTTAATTTCAGGAACGGAAATAGCATTATCCATAGATTGAAACGTTGGAGCTACAACCATCATGATAATTAACAATACCAAAAAGATATCTGTTAAGGGTGTGATATTTATTTCGGTAAACATTTTACCTTTTTTAGAACTCATTGCCATTTTGTTTTCCTTTAAAGTGAATTTTTTTTCTTTTTAAACTACATTGAAGCATTAGTTGAAGTTTTGCTTGATTTATCAGTTTCAGAATCAACGAAACTCAAGAATAACAATTTAATCAATTGGATATCATCTTCATAGCGTTTAACAATTGATTGGAAAGAGTTGTAAAACACAACTGCGACAATTGCAACACCAAGACCGAAAGCTGTAGCAATCAAAGCGGAACCAATACCCATAGCAACAGCTGCAGACTGATTACCCTGTTGAGCCAAATCTTGGAATGTATAAAGAATACGAACAACCGTACCAAACAAACCTAAAAACGGAGCAACACCACCGATTGTACCTAAAATTGTTAAATGACTTTCAAGTTTTCTGATTTCAAGAGCTGCTGCAATATCAAAAGATCTTGAAAAACCATTTTTTTGCTCAGAAAAAATTCTTACAGCTTCCTCTGTAACTTCACCGATAACACCTCCACATTGGATTGCTAAATTTTGAGCACCTTGGAGATTATTCTTAGCTAATTCTTTTTGAAGTTTTGGTATAAAAAGAACAACATCTCTTTTGTTTCTTTTGTAAACAGAAATTCTGTTTAATACAACCATAACAACAAGGATAGAGCAGACCAAAATCGGTAATAGTACCGGCCAGTCTAATTTGATTGAGTGTAATAAAAGTTCCATAATTTTTAATCCTCTTTTATTTTGTAATTACATTGTTTTTTATTTTATCCGCAAAAGAGCGGAAATCTTTTTTAGTAACCTGATGCTCCAAATACGTTATAGTCAAACGTGAACTGGATATCAATACTTTGCCCTTTAAACTCAGCCGGTAAAGGTTTGAATGGAGCGGTCAGCTTAACTGCATTGATTGCAGCACTATCTGCACTTGGGAGTCCTGAGGACTTAAACACACTGCAGGAAAGAAGTCTGCCGTCTTTTGCAATTTTAAATAACAGAACAACACGTTTGCTTTCATTTCCTTTCGGCGGGTTCCAATTCATTTTAATTCGACGTTGAAGTTCTCTCATATATGGACCAAAGTCAGGTTCACGAATTGCATCAATTCCGGGTCTGCCATTTGGATTACCGGGTCCGGGATTTCCATAAGAGCCACCCCCTCCGCCTCCGCCTTTAGCGAGTTTGGAGCCTGAAGATGAACCACCGCCTGTAGGTGCAAGAACCGGTGCAGGAGTATAGCGTCCTGCAGAAGAACTGCCTGAACCGCCGGCAGTTGAACCGCCATTTGCGAGCTTACCCGAACCGCTTATAGGGCCTGTAGCATAATGACCACCTGCAGTTCCGCCTTTCGGAACAGGAACTTGAAATGCTGATGATGGTTTAGCCACAGGTTTCGGAGTATTTGGCGGTTTTATAGAAGGTTTTGCCGTTGGCGGATTTGGTTTTGCCGGTGCTACCGCCTTAGGTGCTGCAGGAGTCTGAGTCGGCTGCGGCTTTGGTGTTGGTTTTGCAACCTGTTTTGGAATCAAATTTTGTAAAGGATTTTTAACAGGTTCTGCTTTTTTTACAGGTTGAGGTTTTGGAGTTTGTTTTGGAGCCTGAGCGGGTTTTGATTTAGCCGCAGGAGCAGGTGTACTTTGTTTTGCAGCGGAAGCTGACGGAGTTGACGGCATAGAAACTTTTCTTGTCGGATCATGATGTCCGCCTGCACGAGAATTTCTATCTGCACGATACGGTGTATTTTTATTAATAGGCGTATCTTCTTTATCCACCAATACAAACTCAATATCATTCATCTTAGGTTTTGGTTTATCAAAAAGATGCATATTAAATCCTAAAAGCATCAAAATTAAAGTGATAAGCCATACGACACCGACAGCTGACGGATGAAGTAATACTGAAATCCAAAAAGATTTCTTTAGGGTCAAACCCTCTTTATCTTCACGAAGTACAGCAGGAGTAGTATATCCTGTGTTTTCCTGTGACTCCTCATCCTCTAGTAAGCTATTGTTGTATTTATCTAAGATTGACATTTTGTTTACCTATCTACAACCCTTTTCCCTAATCTGTAATAATATTATTCAAAAATTAAAAATAATATTATCGGTTAATCGGCTAGTAATTTGAATTATATATTGCCGGATTAACAGTAATTGGCTGGGTAAGTACCAATTCTATATTTGAATTTGCAGGGATTTCGACATCATCGCCCTTATCCCATACCGATTTAATAAGTCCTCCGCCTGCACCTACAGCAGTGCCTAAAGCTGCACCTCTACCAATATTACCGCCTGCTAACGCACCGAACACGACACCGGATACGGCACCTGCACCTGCTCCTACAGTGAGGTCTTTCGCATAATCTTTAGCGACATCGACTTTTGTACCGCCAATAAGCATTCCACTATTATCACTCGTTTTAACAATTGCTGAAATAGGGATTTGAATACCGTATGGGGTAACTATTTGGGTAAATCTCAACATTAATTTACCGTTCATACTCCCGCGTTTTGCCTTAGAAACCTCTAAGACTGTTCCTGTAACAGAACTTCCTGCAGGAGCTATCAAGTTATTATTATAATAAAAATCCGAACCTAATGCAACTGTTACTGTCTGACCTAATGATAAATTAGCAGAATTCAACGGCATTGTTACAACAGCAGGCATTGATTGACCTGCAGGAACAGTTACAACACTACCTCTAAGAGTTTCATTACCTGACATTTTTGGCTGTGCGTAATATGTAGGTTGTTGATATGAGGGAGCAGCAGTATTCTGCGTATAACTGTAATTACCGGCAGCAAAAACCGTACCACAAGAGACAAGTAGTGTTGCTATTAATAAAAACATATTTTTTCTCATAATTAAATTTTCCTTCCTTAAACACAATCACATATCACTTGATAATAATATTTTATTTCTATTTTGGAATTTGTCAATTTGTTACGGTATGGGTAATCCAAGCAGAATCTGAAAGAATAATAATTCGATTTTCACCTGCCGTGATTGTAGTATGGGTACCCATTTTTCTTTCTCTGCCAGGGCGAATTTGTAATGTAGTATTATTACCTATTCCTGACTGATAATGAGGCATTTTTATCCAAGATGCCGGTTCTGACATCCCCCCACCGATTAGATTGTTATTAGGGGTATAAACATACCCTCTTATCGGCATTTCAAAACCGTCAGGGAGTATAACCTTATTAATTTTTATTATCATAGAAGCATTCGTACCAACTACAGGCTCATGCATTTCTTCAATATATCCGTAGAATTCAGAATTCTCAGGAATTATATTAGTTTCATGCATATACAAGTCATTTGTTGATGTAAATCTGACTTTATAGCCTACAGGACAATGTTGAGTAGAAATTTCCTGAGCACTTACAACCGGAATAAATGTTCCTGCGGGAACTTCAATTACATCATAACTTCTTACATCTAATTTCACATCTTCCATTACAGGTTCCTGTGCGGCAAACGTCGGTAAAAATGAACTTAAAATTAATGTGAATATTATTAAAACCCATCTCTTCATAAAATTTATTATAACATTTTTTTTCAAATATTCAACAAAAGTTTTTTTATAATATAATATATAATGACAGTCTTTATTTAAATATATAATTAATAAGAGAGGACAATGAGTTATGAGAGAAAGAATAGTTTCAGGAATGCGGCCTACAGGAAAATTACACCTAGGTCATTATTTGGGTGTAATACAAAATTGGGTAGAATTGCAGCACAAATATGACAGTTTCTTCTTCGTAGCTGATTGGCACGCTCTTACAACAAAATATGATAAAACAGAAAGCCTTAAAAATGATGTCATTGACGTTGCAATTGACTGGCTTGCATCAGGAATTGATCCTGAAATTTCAACAATATACGTCCAATCACTTGTACCTGAAATTGCAGAATTAAACGTATATCTAGGTATGGTAACACCTCAAAACTGGGTAGAACGCGACCCAACCTTAAAAGATATGGCAAAAATTTTAAGAACTAAAGAAGGGCAAAACTCTCAAATAAGTTATGGACTAATGGGATATCCTGTATTAATGAGTGCTGATATTATGATGATGAATGCAACTCACGTTCCTGTTGGAATAGACCAAGTTGCACATATTGAAATTACAAGAGATATCGCAAGAAGATTTAATAATGTATATAAAGAAGAATTCTTCAATGAACCGCAGCCAATATTAAACCACTGCTCATTAATATGCGGACTTGACGGGAATAAAATGGGCAAGTCTTTCCAAAACGATATAAAAATTTCCGATACAGAAGAAGTCACTGCAAAGAAAATCATGACAGCAATCACAGACAGAAGCAGACTTAGAAAAACAGACCTGGGACATCCTGATGAATGTGAAGTTGCATTCAAATACTGGAAAATCTTTGGCTCTGAAGATCAAATAGCTCAAATACGCATAGAATGCGAAAAAGGTGAAAGAGGCTGTGCAGATTGTAAACGTCAACTGGGAGCACTAATAAACGAAAAATTTGCACCAATTAGAGAAAAACGTCGTTATTATGAAACTCATATTGATGAAGTAAAAGATATTCTAAATGACGGTTCTAAACGAGCAAGAGCAGAAGCTCAAAAAGTTTTGACTCACGTTCGAGAACTTGTTAATATGTATTAAAAAAAGCGGTTAACACCGCTTTTTAGTTACCAAGGATAATCATCTTTTATTTCCCACCCATCAGCCATAATTTTAGCAGTGCAATCATTCTCATTTCCTGAACTTTGTTTACTGCAATCTAAATCTTCATATTTTTTATCATATCCAAAAGGTCTTAAAAGTTTTTTATCAGAAAGAGTAAAGATAAACACATCTTTACCCACAACATTAGGATTCTTAGGTCCATTTAAATCAACATAAAAATAGTTAACATAGCCAAATGTAGAATTTCTCGGATTAAATATAAAAGTTTGATCTGAGAGCAGGAAAGCAACTCGAGTTTCAGATGTGTTAACAGACCAAGAAAATCTTTCTCCATCTAAATTTGTCCAAGCAAAATTATTAGAATACCCACAAGCTACTGCAGTAGAACAAATTTTAGGATTTTTATAATAAGGACGCCAATACTTGTCAAAATATGCATTAACATCAGTAATATCAGCACCTGTTGGCCATTCTGATATCTCTCCGTTATCAAGTTCAGAACGTTTTATTCCCTGAGATAGCACACTATATACCTTTTTCAATTTCGCAACCGTTTCTTGCTTATCAGTTTTCACCAAAATTGCAGGTAATGTCATTGCAGCGACAACCCCTATTATTCCTAATGTGATTAGCACTTCTGCCAATGTAAAAGCATTTCTCTTTTTCATAAGTCCTCCGTTTGTATACTATTTTCTATTTTAACATTTTTCAAACCAAAAATCACCGTGTCTTTTGGCACGGCTTGCTTTTAAGCTCTTTTGCTTTACTTCGTAGGTCTAAGTCGGAAATGCTTACTCTAACTGCTAGCTGGCAGCCCCCCCCCCCGAAATTCTATCTATATGAGCTTTTTGCATACGTCCTCCTTCATTATCATTTTATTAAGCTATATTGATTTTAACAAATTTTTTTGTATTTATCAAGATATAAAAACAGCCGTCCTAAGACGGCTTATCTCAATTTGTAAAAGGTTAGTGTGTAGGAGAAAATAAAGAAAATGGTTATACTACACTTATTCCACCATAACACACCTATATAACATATATATTGTATATCTTTTACATATCTTAATAATATACAATATAAAAGAGAGCCGGAAAAAACGACTCTCTTTATGAAACTACTATAGAACTATTTTACAAGCTCTTTGAATTTTTTACCAGCTGAGAAAGCAGGAACTGTTTTTGCAGCGATTTTCAATTCTGCACCAGTTTGTGGGTTACGACCAGTTCTAGCTGCTCTTTTTCTAGCTTCGAATGTACCGAAACCTACCAAAGTAACTTTTTTACCTTTTGATACAGTTTTTTCAATTGTTTCTAATACAGCTGCAACTACGTCAGCAGTAGCTTTTTGAGAAACTTTTGCTTTCTTAGACACTTCTTTTACTAATTCTTCTTTGTTCATTTGAACCTCCTTCTTCCTTAGCAAACGGTAAATAGAGAAACCATTTCCTCCGCATGCTTATTTATTCGACAGATTTATTATAGCACGTTATTTGTTTTTGACAAGAGGGTTTTCACGATTTTTTTTTCAAAATATGCCTTTACACAAGGATTATAAGTAAAATTACCAGACAAAAGCCAGTGACAACAGGCACAAAGAGTTATATTAATTTATAGAAGTTCCATTAGCACGTGCAAATTTCACATTTTTGTAAAAATAATTTAAAATCTGATATGCATTATAACCTTGTTTAGCAAGATTATTTGCACCATGTTGAGACATCCCGATACCATGTCCGTTCTTCTTTACATTATCATCAAATGACGGAACTGAACGAATATAAGGTATATCATTTCCCCAAGCCTCTTTTGCGGTAACAGTCTGACCTCCTGCTGAAGCTGAATAAAAAGCTGATACAACTTTGTAATTATAAGTTAAAACCAAACCGCTTGTATCATCGACAGCACGATTAGTCTTTGAAGTTTCAGCAGATGCACCGCCATAAGCCTGATCTTCTGGTGTATCTTTCAAATCATAGCCCAAAGAAGCTCGTTTACCTAAATTTGCTAAGGCATAACTTCTTGCTGCAATAGCTTGAGCTTTTAGAGCCTCAAACTCCCATCCAGAAGGCATTTCAGATGGAACAACACCTTTTAAATAATCTTCTAAATCAACTTCATTTATAACAGTTAATTTTTTATTTTTATTTTGAATAATCAAATACCCTCGATACCATTTACTTTTAGCACTGATAAACCCTCCCTCAGCAGGCTTTAGAACAACATTATCAGAATAAATCTGATAAAATTTACCATCAAGACGAATTGCCATGGTATTGCGGTAAGGAACTATTTCATAACCTTTCATAGCATCGATTTTAACAACAGTTTTATTGGTATTTGCATCAATAAGTGATGTAGCATTGGATGAACCTACACCAATCCTGTCCACACCGGTCTGAAGCCCTATTTTTATTGCATGAGCAGGATTTTGAATAAATAATATAAATAAAAATATTAACGTTAAAAGGCTAAAATTTCTCATTACAAATTGATTATAACATATTTTGAATAAAAAGGATTAAGCCTTTTGGTCGATTTTTGGAGTTTCAACCCCCAAACTAGCCTTAACTTTATCGGAATATTTTTCAGCCAATTCTTGACCGATAGAATAAGATCCCATAGAGCCGCAGACAAACAATATACCTTTTATTATTGCAGCTGCTTTTGAGCTGTTGCCTGATTTTGTTAAAAACTCGGATAAAGGCTTTATCCAACTAACTTTGTCCGCTTGTTTAGCAAGCTTAGTGATATTATCAGCATTAACAACCTTATCCAAATGAAGTTTCATAAGCCCTTCACCAGCAAACATTCCTGCTAAAGCTCCCGCTTCTGTAATTCCTGTACCAAGCTTATCATCAGCAGTTGCAGTTTTAATAACACTTGAAGCACAAATCAGCGGGTTTACATTTTTTGTAGCCCATTTTACAGCTTTACCTGCATAGTCAACAGGTTTATATTTTTTAGCATATTCATTAAAAACATTAAGACATTTTTGAGTAGTTTTGGAGGTTGCATCATTATAATTTGCACAGGCCTGAACAATTTTAGCACCCTGAGCAAAAGCAACGGTTCCTCTTTGCGGTTCACCATTTTCGACTTTTTTGATGTTTCTATAGCAGAATATACTGCTTGGAACACATACTTCTAATAATGCTGTTGAAATAGACATTATTAATTAACCTTTTTAACACTACCTTACATATATATAAAGTAATGTTTAAAGTTCAAATTGCTCAAATTTGAAATTTATTTACATTATTTACATATTCTTAAGTATACATTTTAAGAGTTCGTTCTATATTCTTGCTTATTACACTCTTTATTGAGTCATATTCCGTCTGCAAGGCATTATGCTCAGTATCCAAGCGTTTCAACATATTATCATACTGTTTATCTTTTGCCTCTATATCACGTACTGTCTGCTGATATTCTACTTCTGCTCTTGTAATCGCTGCCTCATTCTCCTGCTCGGTTATATCTGATGCATTCGTATAGATTATTGACGTCCATGTCGCATTCTCCAAGCCGCTTCCATCTTCTGTA
>CASDPF010000025.1 GCA_949282215.1 uncultured bacterium
ATAGGCTTTTTTTACTCTTGCTACCGTTTCTTTTTCATAATTTTTTTGAACTATCGCTGGCAGAGTAAGAGCCGCTACTACTCCGATTATTCCTAATGTTATCAAGACTTCTGCTAAAGTGAATGCGTTTTTCTTTTTCATAAAACCTCCGTTTTATATTTTAATTACCTGTTTTTCAAAAATTTCGCACGACAAATTACCGTGTCTTTTGGCACGGCTTACTTCCCAGTTCTTTTTCGTCAAATCGGAGGTCTAAGTCGGAAATGCTTGACTTATCTGTTAGTCGGTAGCCCCCCCCCCCGAAATTCTATCTATCAGCGTTTTTTGCATACATCCTCCTTCGTTATCTTTTATTATAAATTACATTTCATCTTTTTTCAAGTAATCATCAAAAGTTTTTATATTAACTTTATACCCGCAACCCTCGTGTAACTGTGCTTTATAGGCAACTCTTTTAGCAGGATAATTTCTGCACATTCTCGGTCGATGCTTATAATCAGAACAAAGCCCCTCTGGTGTGACAAGTTTACATGCAAAAATTAAATTTCCTTCCTCATCTTTCCCCTTAATATAAAATCTTCTATATGTCGGGAAAAGAAACTGCATTATTTTAAATTCTTTTTCTGTATAAGTATCCACGCTATACATATAATTGCAACATTTCCCGCATTTTTTGCATTCACCTGTCACTTCGTATATAACCTGCTCAGGCACAAAATATGACCTTATTTCGTTTACTATTGAACACAAAAAATCAAACATAATATAATAATATCATAAAGAATTTGCTAATATTATTAGTTTATAATAGAATATTTTGGTGATATACTGCGAATTCGTTTTTCGAGTAGCGGAAATGGAGTATAAGTAAGGAAATTAAATAGATGGTTAGGATTAAAAGAACTTCAAAACAAATGTCAGCTAAGAATTTAGCAAAGAAAAACATTTCAAAAAAAGACATTGGAATAATGGCAGATTTACGCAATCTTGTGATATTTGGAGCAGCCTGCGTACTTGCTGCAGGAGTTGCATTTAACTTATATTTATCATCCCTGCCGCCTATAAAAAATCTTGAAGATTTTAAGCCTAACATCGTCACACAATTTTATTCAGCAGATGGTGAAATAATAAAAACATTTACCGCATACACATTCCAAAAAATTGAACTGGCAGATGTACCTGAAGATTTTATTCACGCTTTAATTGCAACAGAAGATAAGAATTTTTATAACCATAAAGGTTATGATATCACAGGACTTGCACGTTCCACAGTGCAAAACATCCTTGCAGGACGCGTAGTTCAAGGTGCAAGTACAATCACTCAGCAGCTTGCAAGAATTTTATTCCTTTCAAATGAAAGAACTTTTGACAGAAAAATAAGAGAACTTGTTGTTGCAGCAAGGATTGAAAAAACCATTTCAAAAGATAAAATCCTTGAAATGTATATGAATAACGTTTACTTAGGCTCAGGTGCTTACGGTGTGGAAGCTGCAGCAGAAACATATTTTAATAAAAAATTAAAAAATTGTACACTGCCAGAGCTTGCTCTCATTGCAGGTCTTCCGCAAGCCCCAAGCGTATATTCACCGTTTAACAATATGGATTTAGCAGTTCAAAGACGTAATCAGGTTCTCGGACGTATGTATAAAATGAAATACATTACAAAAGAACAGTATGAAGAAGCTAAAGAAGCAAAGGTTAAATTAACATCAGTCCCTCGTTTTTATACAACAAATAAAGCTCCGTATTTTTGTGATTATGTCTTAAAAGAGCTTGAAAAATTAGGATTTGATGAGACAGATATCTCACAAGGCGGATATAAAGTTGTAACAACAATTGACTATAAAACACAAATTGCAGTAAATGAAGCAATACTTAAAAATATGAGAAACTACGGACTGACAAAACCTAACCACCAAGCAGCAGTATTCTCATTCTCACCTATTGACGGCAGAATTTTGGCATACGCAGGGGGAAAAGATTATACCCAAACACAATATGACCGTGTCCAAGCAATCAGACCATCCGGTTCAGCATTCAAACCGTTCGTATATGCGGCAGCTATGGAAAAAGGTATTTCGCCAAACGATATGATAGAAGATGCACCTATCAAAATAGGTGATTGGGCACCAAGAAATTACGCATCAAAATATAGAGGAGAAATTCCTGTATATTCGGCATTAATGGTATCATCAAACGTCTGTGCCGTAAGACTTATCCAAGAAGTCGGAATTCGTGCAGTAATCCAAATTGCAAGAGTCTTAGGAATCACAACACCGCTTGAATACGATTACACAATTGCATTAGGTTCTAACGGTGTAAAACTTTTTGAACTTACAAGAGCATACGGAGCATTTGCAAACGGCGGCTATGTAGTACAACCTTACGCTATCGAAAGAATTGAAACCTCACGAGGTAAAGTCGTATATCGAGCACCAAAAACAAAAGTTTCAAGACAACTAAGCTTAAAAACAGCAGCCGAAATGACTGCAATGTTAAAGACCGTAATTGAACACGGTACCGGTGCGGCAGCAAGAATCGGCAGACCTGCAGCAGGAAAAACAGGTACAACCGATGATTACAAAGATGCAAGTTTTGTAGGTTACACTCCTAATGTTGTAACAGGCGTATGGGTAGGGAATGATGATAACTCAGTAATGAGATCTATTCAAGGCGGTACAGTACCGGCACTTATCTGGCGTGATGTTATGAAAGTTGCAACAGAACCTTACGGAAATGTTGATTTTAACTACCCTGAAATCCCGCTAAAAGCCTTCCAAGCAAAACCTGGAAGTATCAAAGTATTAAATGAAGCGTCTTCTACAGAAGCTAATACTGAAACAGAAACAAAAGAACAACAGCCTCAAAATAATTTCGAGCCTGTACCAATGCAAAATGAAGCAACAACTCCAAAAGAAGTTCTTCACAATTTCAAACATCAACAACAACAGCAGCAGACTCAACAACAACAAACACAACAGCCGGTTGTTCAGCAAGTTTCAAAACCAGCACCAAGTGCTCCAACCCCTATACCTATGGCAATACCGGAGAGTTTAAATTAATGGAAAATTTCATACCACACATAGGAGTTGATGAATCAGGAAAAGGCGACTTTTTTGGCCCGCTTGTAATAGCAGGAGTATTAGTTGATGAAAAATCCGCTCAAATTTTTACAGAGCTGGGAATTAAAGACAGCAAAAAAATTACTGATAAAAAAATTCTGACACTTGAACCTATAATTAAAGAACACGCTCCGCATTCTGTCATTGCAATTTCAAACGGGAAATACAATGAGCTATACGGAAATATAAAAAATCTCAATAAACTCCTTGCCTGGGGTCATGCAAGAACTATTGAAAATATTTTGGAAAAAAATGAATGCACTTATGCAATTTCAGATAAATTCGGTAATGACCACTTTATCCAAGATGCATTAATGAAAAAAGGCAGGACAATCAAACTCGACCAAATGGTTCGAGGAGAAAGCGATATAGCAGTAGCAGCAGCCTCAATCCTTGCAAGAGCAATGTTTGTTCACAAAATGGATGCTATGCAAAACGAATATGGAATAAATTTTCCAAAAGGCTGTGCCGCTCAAGTAAAAGACTATGCAGCTGAATTCATTATAAAATATGGCAAAAACAGATTAAAAGAAGTCTGCAAAACCCATTTTAAAACCTATAACGAAGTATAAGTTATTATTTTATTTTTTCAAAGTATTTATTGTCAATACTTGCAAAATATCCGCAAGTAGCACCATTTTGTGTATTATTTGATGTCGGATTGCAATATTTACTTTGCGTAAAATCATCAGTATTCTCAATATATTGACTGCGAGTCTTGCAAGAAGGAGAACCTAAAGGACAAATTCTATCATTTTTATCAATAACAAAAGCAAAGGTATCATACCCCATACGGTTAGGCTTATTCATAATCCCGTTTATATCAAACCAAATAATAGGATATGAAGTAGTAGCACCTATCTCAACAAATACACTCATACCATTATTTAATTCCATATATCCATCGTTTATAATACCATTATCAAATTTGGTTTGACCGGTAAAAATATAATATTTAGAAGTAGCATAAGAACCATTTCCATTTTTATTTAATGCATGAATACCAATAAAAGCCTCAGCTAAAACTTCAGAAAAAACTCGATATGTTCCGTTCTTACAATCATCACCAGTATTAGAATTTGCAGTACAATAAGTATTTTCTGTCATCATTAATTCTTGGGAATGAAAATAATTTACAGCATTATGTAAAAGATTAGCCGCAACTTTATATCGAGTCTCCAGCTCTTTACTCTTAGTCTTTCCTGTCAAAACAGGCATTGTCATTGCTGCGACTATTCCAATTATACCTAAAGTTATAAGTACCTCTGCTAAAGTAAATCCTTTTTTTAATAAAAACATACTTTCCTCCATTTAGCTTAAAACTAAAATTTTATATATTTTTTAATCAGTATAATAATATTATATATTATATATAATAAAAAATCAATATAATATTAGCTAACAGATTATTATATAAAAAGAATAATTGTATAACATTAATTTAGAGGAAAAATTAATGGGAAACATAAAAAATCTGTTAGGTAAACGCATAAAAGAAATAAGGAAAAAACGCAATCTTACACAGGAAAAATTAGCGGAGTTAGCGGGAATAGAAACACCAAGCTTGAGTAATATTGAAAACGGTAAAAATTACCCAAATAATGAAACTCTCGAAAAACTATCAGAAGCTTTGCAAGTAAGACCTTATGAGCTATATATGTTTGATTACTACCTTCCGCCTCAAAAGTTGATAGAAGAAATGCTCAACTGTATGCAAAAAGATGAAAATTTGACTCAAAAAATGTATCAATATTTTATATGTATAAAATAAAAATACATTGAAGCCCTAACTGCAAGTAATCAGAGATCATATAAAAAATATTTTGCAAGTTTGACTTTTAGTTTCTGCTAATAAAAGTTTTGCCGATAAAACCTAAAATCTCAAAATATCTTTCAAATCAGCTTCAAGAAAATTTGTTAAGCTCACGATTTTCTTTAAAGACATATTCTCAAGTCCACGCTCAATTTTGCTTATATATTCTCTATTTACATCCATTTTCTCTGCAAATGATTCTTGAGTATAGCCTTTTCTAACTCGTTCAGCTTTTATGTTTCTACCCAGTTGTTTTAGAATTTCGGTTTCGTTATACATACATATAAGTATACAAATTTGACAAATTTTTTCTTGAGCTATATAATTATACATATAGGATACTTATAAGGTTACATAATGATAGAATCAATAAACGAATTGAGCGACTTGGAATTAAGAGTAGCTGTGATGGGCATTAACGGCTATTCCATAAACGGAATAGCCGAATGCTTGAAAATTTCAAGACACAAAATTCAAAAAGCAGTTGATTCTATCAATAATAAATGTGAAAAAAACTACTTTGCAGGCTCATTGCTGGAATTATGCAGAAAAAATATTATATGAAAAAAGGCGGGAGCTTCGCTCCCGCCTTTCCTATTGACCGATACAACTGTTCAAATACTCTATTGTACTGACTTTTTCTTCATAAAGGTATTTTATAAAGTTTAGGTAAGCCTGATCGTACGATGTAATTACAAGATTTATCTCAAATCCATCAGTACAAAAAGGCTCATAGTCGTATACAACATAGCTGTTGTATTTACTTTTCCATTCTTTTCTTTCCACACGGCTGTTGTTTTCTTCTACGATATCCTCGAGCCATGCTACGATGTCTTTGTTTACATTTTTCATTTCCAAGCGATTGTATCTGCTGCAATCGTGACAATTATTTCCGGTTAACATACTAAATACTCCAAAAAATATTTATACTGAAATTGTAAGTCTTTTTTTGTGTCAAATAATCCCCTTTAGGTCTAAGTTAATATAGGAGTATTTGGTAATTTTTATTGAAGAATTATTGATTTTTTTTACTCAGCATTATACAATTACATATCAGAATAGAAGTGAGGTTGCTATGAGTGAAGATTGTATTTTTTGTAAAATAATTAACGGTGATTTCGGAACTGAATTTGTTTATGAAAACGAGCATTTGGTAGTATTCAAAGATATAAATCCGAAAGCACCAATACACCTTTTGGTAGTACCGAGAGTCCATGTTGCGTCTTTGAATGAGCTTGAGGACAAAAATCTTATGGGTGAATTATTAATGGGCGTAAAAGAAGCAGCAAAAGCTGTCGGATTAAAGTCATACCGTACCCAAATTAATACAGGAAAAGAAGCTGGACAAGAAGTTTTTCACCTGCATATTCACGTTATGGGAAAATAATAGAAAGATTATTATAAAGGAGAAACAAATGAAAAACGGAATAGAAAACGGATATTATCATGAAATTACACCTGCAGGTTTTGGAATAGCTATAAAAGCAGGCAAAGTTTTATTTTCAGAACAATCAGAATTTCAAAAAGTTGAAATTTTTGAAACCGAAAGCAAATTGGGCAGAGTATTAACTTTGGACGACTTGATGATGACAACCGAAGGTGATGAATTCCATTACCACGAAATGATTGCACATATTCCTATGATGCACCATAAATGTCCAAAATCCGTTTTAGTAATCGGCGGCGGAGATGGAGGAACCGTAAGAGAAGTTCTTAAACATAAAACCGTTGAAAAAGTTGTTCTTTGCGAAATTGACGGAATGGTTATTGATGCCTGCAAAAAATATCTTCCTACAATTTCTTGCGGACTGGATGACCCACGTGTTGAAATCCTCGTTCAAGACGCCATTGAATATATTAAAGATAAGAAAAATGAATTTGATATAGTACTTATTGACTCAACTGACCCAATGGGGCCTGGAGAAGGCTTGTTTACGGAAGAATTTTATACAAACGTAAAAAATTCTCTAAAAGAAGACGGTATCGTTGCAGCACAATCAGAAAGTCCTGTAGTTAACAAAGAAGAAATCAGAAAAATGTACAATCTGTTGAAAAAAGTATTTCCGATTTGCTCAACTTATACTTCAAATATTCCAACATATCCAGGCGGATATTGGGCTTGGGCATTCTGTTCAGAAAATGTTGAACCGCTTTCATACTTTGCTGAAGACAGATATGAAGATATTGTCAAATCTTGCAAAATTTATAATAAAGACTACCATAATGCAAGATTTGCACTTTCAAACTATTTAAAAGAACTATTATAGTGCTTTTGAGATACTTAAAATATCATCTTCAATAATATATTTGACTTCATCCACTTCAGGATTAATCTCAAGAAATTGTATGATTGAATTTGATATATAAAGCCCATAACCGTTACCACTTTTATTAAACTTTTTTATTAACAGGTTTTGATTATTAACATCAAAACCTGTTTTTATAATCTTAAGAACATTCCTGTCCATCTTAAAAAGTACCTTGGTTTCAGAAGGATTTACACCCAACAGTTTCAATACGTCTTTAGGCATATACAATTCCCACCCCGTACCGCTCGGGACTAATTTTCTTTGCATTTATAATCTCCTAATCGTCATGTTTTTGTAGCCTATTGACAATTTTATAAAGGAACAATATAATAATTTGTATATTACATTTAGGGTACATAAACATGACAAAAGATAATTGCAAAAAGGCAGGGTTTACTCTCGCAGAAGTTTTAATTACACTCGGAATTATTGGTATAGTAGCAGCAATGACAATGCCTGCTCTTGTTGGAAAATATCAAGAAAAATCAACAGTTACAAGGGTAAAAAAGTTTTATTCAATGATGTCACAAGCCCTTAATTTTGCAATAGCCGAACATGGAACCGTCGATACTTGGGAATATTACGATAATGGTAATACATATAGTAAACAATCAACCATTGAATTTGCAGAATACTTTAAAAAATACTTGAAAGTGTCAAAAGATTGCGGCCCAAATCCAGGATGTTTGGCAAACACAGAAATAAAATATCTTAATGATAGTGATAAATGGTCGAATTATGATAGTGATAAACATTATAAAATGATACTTGCAGACGGCACCTATTTATGGCTTAGGAACCATTACATAAATTGTTCGCAAATAGATGGAGATGGAGCTCCAGGAAAAGAGAATACTTGTGGAATTTTATGGATAGATGTTAATGGGAAAAATCAACCGAACACTTTTGGCAGAGATGTTTTTGTTTTTTACATCAAGAAAGATCGAATTACTCCAAATCCGGATTTGTGCGAAGATTTAACTGCACGAGGCTGGGGATGTTCAAATTATATATTAACCCATGGAGATATGAATTACCTACACAAAAAATAGTTTTTTATGATATAATTTTCCAAGAAGAAATATCAATCGGGGAGAACTTATGTCAATAATTATAATGATACTTTTAGTGAGTGTACTTATTTTAGTTCACGAGGCAGGTCATTTTCTTGCTGCAAAAATGTTTAAAATGAAAGTAGTAAGATTTGGATTTGGCCTTCCTATAGGCCCAACTTTATGGGAAAAACAAATCGGCGATGTAAAAGTTCTTGTACACGCATTTTTACTTGGCGGATACGTAGCATTCCCTGATGATGATAAAGAATTAAACCTTCCTGCTGATTCTCCTGACAGATTTATGAACAGACCTATCTATCAAAGATTTGTTGTAGTTTCAGCAGGTGTTTTTGCAAATGTTGTTTGTGCATTCGTTCTTGTATTTTTAACCGCAACACTATGGGGTCAAATGCCATCAGGTAAATATGACATCTATGTAAAAGATATTGTTGCATCTAAAGAAGCATCCGTATGGCAATCAGGGTTAGAAAAAGGGGATAAAATCCTTAAAATTAACGGAATTAATGCAACAACAACAGCAGCACCGATTATAATTGCACAATTAAGCAAAGAAAATGACGGAAAAGTCAATCAAGATTTTGCAAATAAAAATTTGGAAAAACTTAAAAAATTAAATCAAACTTTTTCTCAAGATGAAATAATTCCAAAAGATGTATTAATAAAATTACCGGAAAAAGAATATGAAAAAGCTATTACAATAAATGAAAATGTTTTAAAAGGTCTGGAAAAATATAATGACACAGAAGTTAAACTTTCAGACAAACAATTAAAATTACGTGATAGCATTGGGAATAAAAATTATATAATTTCAGATGGCAATACAACACTGAATGATGTTTCGTTTGCGATTTCAGATAATGTTCATCCGATTAATATGGAAGTTTTAAGAAATGGTCAGATAATCAGCTTAAAACCAATATATCCAAGTAAAGAAGGCCTGATGGGCATACAAATGGAAGTAAAAGAAATTGTCATCCCGACAAAAGGTCCAAAAGCAATAGTAAAAACAAGTATTAATTATTTGTGGGAACAAACTTCAATGCTACTTTTTGGATTTTATCAAATATTTACAGGTAAAATTCCACTAAAAGATTTACACGGAATCGTCGCCATTACAAAAGTCGGAGGAGATATCATTGAACATAACGGATTTTTCTCAGGACTCTTATTGACTGCAATTATTTCAATTAATTTGGCCATTATAAACTTTTTACCAATTCCTGCATTAGATGGCGGACATGTATTATTCCTTATTATTGAAAAATTAAGAGGGAAACCTCTTGATGAAGAAACTGTCGATAAAGTAGGGACATTTTGTTTTATTTTATTAATAATTCTAATACTTTTGGTGCTTTTTAATGACATATATGCACTTATGAATAAACAACTTTGATACAATATTGAAATCCTATAAAAAATATGATATAATAACTTATATTATATCAACGTGGAGATTAATATGGGGAAAAGAACAAATTTCGGTTTTACCTTAGCAGAAGTTTTAATTACATTAGGTGTTATCGGTATTGTAGCTGCAATGGTAATGCCAACTGTACTTGTGCAAAACAGAGAAAGAGAAAATACAGCAAAATTAAAAAAAGTATATAGCACAATGACTCAAGCTTATACAAGAGCTGTTGCAGATATTGGCACCCCTGATTATTGGAATTTGGTAGGTGAAAATGATCCTACAGGAGCAGAAAATCTAAAAAAGACTCTATCTCCATATTTTAATGTAAAACCTGAAAGTATTAACGGTGAGGTTTGGCTGAACACCAATACTCAGCAGCTTAATAGAAGTGCAGGACCTAATATCGGAGCAGAAGAGGGCGGGAAATATGCCACTTTTGCGGTAGTAGATGGAATGTCACTTGCATTTAAAGTTGAAGATAAAGACTGTAAAGGTGTTTTTGGAGATTCAAAAGCACTAAAAAATGTATGTGCAACATTTATTGTAGACGTAAATGGTCCTAAAGCACCAAATCAATTTGGATTTGATATATTCCAGTTTTATATAACAAAATACGGACTCCAGCCTTACGGAAGCCAAGCAGATACGACATACCCATTTGAAACAAGTTGCAAACTCGACGGTGATGGGTACGGATGTGCAGCTTGGGTAGTATTTAGAGGCAACCTAGATTATAGACACTGCACAGGACTTGAATGGAACGGAAAATACAAATGTCACGGTTCTAATAATTCTAAATATAACAGTGATTTATAATTACAAATTTTTCCTGATTGTGTTATTATATAATTGATAAAATCCTTAAACTCGAAGTTTTTTGAAAAATATGAAACTTTTTTTCAAAAAAAACATCTAATAAAAAAACACTTGAGCTCAAATCGGATTTAGGGATAATTTGGAGGAAAAATTAAGAGAATGAGAAAATTTATGAAAAGAAGTTTTATATTCTTAGGAGCATTTATTGTACTGTTTGGATGTATAATTCACAACAATGTGATGGCATACAGCCCTGTAGACTTATATGATCAGGTTTGGAGATTAATTAATATTAAATTTGTAGATCAGACAAACAATTCTCAGGACTGGTCAAAATGGCGTCATAAGTATGACGACAAAATTATGACAAATGAAGATGCTTACGTTGCCATTAACACAATGGTAGCCAGCTTGAATGACCCGTATACAAAGTTTTTGGATCCTAAAGAATTTGCAGAAGAAACAAGTTCGATTAAAGGTTCCCTAAAAGGTATCGGTATTCAAATAGCAGTAAAAGACGGGAAATTAACAGTAATCGCACCATTAGAAGATACACCTGCCGAAAAAGCAGGGTTAAAAGCCGATGATGAAATTCTTGAAATTGACGGCAAAAGTACAAAAGGTATTACCGTAGATAAAGCAGCAGACTTAATACGCGGGAAAGAGGGTACAAGCGTTAAACTGTTAATTAAACGTAAAGATACGGAACCAAAACTTTATACAATAACTCGAGCTGAAATTGAAGTAAAATCTATTTCACAAAAAGTTCCAAATGATGTAAAAATGCCTGATGATATATCGTATATAAGATTAAGTTCATTTATCAGCAGAAATGCAGCAGCTGAATTTAAGAGCATACTTGAAAAAAGTGCAAACAAAAAAGGTTTTATTATCGATCTTAGAGCTAATCCCGGCGGACTTTTAAGCAATGCGATTTATATTTCAGATATGTTCCTTGACGGCGGTACTATCGTAAGTACAGTTGACAGAGACGGTTATAAAGAAACTCAAAGAGCTACAAAAGGTGTTGTAACCAGAAAGCCTGTAGTAGTATTAATCAATGGCGGTTCAGCCTCAGCAAGTGAAATATTCTCAGGTGCGATGAAAGATAACGGAAGAGCTATTATCATCGGTGAACAATCTTTCGGAAAAGGACTTGTACAGGAAATTAATAAACTTCCTTATGAATCAGGAATAAATATTACAATCCAAAAATATTTAACTCCTAACGGAACAGACATTAATAAAAAAGGTATAACTCCTGATATCGAAGTTAAATTAACTGAAGAAAACGTAAAAAATAAAGACGATGTCCAACTAAAAAAAGCAATTGAAGTAATGCAAAAAGTTACATCAAGGCAAGAGTTAGCTAATTACTAAGATAAAAATTTATGTATTTAAAAAAGCTCCTTATAAAATAAGGAGCTTTTTTATTTAATCAAAAATGGAAAGGATAATCATCCTTTATCTGCCACCCGTCTACCTCAATCAATCTAGCACATGCACCTGATTCACCAGTTAAACATAACTCTTTTAATTTATCTCTATCACTCCACATTTCCTGAGTCATACCATTTATATAAGGTGCAAAATATCGTCTTGTAATTTGATAAAAAGAACTGGATTTTGAAATATGAAATGAAAAATAAAACCTGTCATAGCCACCTTTATTAGGTTTTTTAGCTCCGTTTACATCATAACGCAAATCAAAGTAAGCACCATTTTTTAAACAAGCAGTTGAACCATCATTAAATACAAGTCTTAATTTTGGATTACATTCGTCAGAACTATCCAAACGAATATACTTTATATACGAAGCAAAATACTTATTGAAAAATTCCTCGGCCTGCATAGAGCCTTTTATCTCATCATAAGAACCATCATCATTCGTTGGCATACTTTCTTTCTGCCAATATTCACTTGGCCCGTTATCATTTTGCGATAACAAAATAGCTTGAAGCATCATACTATTGAATTTTTTCAACCGAGATACCGTTTCTTGTTTTTTTCCATTTGCTATTATTGTCGGCAGCGTCATTGCGGACACAATGCCAATTATACCTAATGTTATCAGCACTTCTGCTAAAGTGAAAGCATTTCTCTTTTTCATTTTTTCCTCCGCTTGTTTTATTACCTGTTTTCAAAAATTTTTGTACCAAAAATCACCGTGTCTTTTGGCACGGCTTACTTTTCAGCTCTTTTTTGTTCAATAGGAGGTCTAAGTCGGAAATGCTTGTCCTAACTGTTAGCTGGCAGCCCCCCCCCCCGAAATTCTATCTATTAGCGTTTTTTGCATACGTCCTCCTTTTAATAGCTATATTTATATTATAACAAATTTAATAATATTCTGCAAGATAACAAAAATAATAGGAGTAATTATAGTTTACCTCATATTACTTTTCATTCTTAATTAATAATCTAAACTAAGCTACCAAGGATAATCATCTGGAATCTTCCAACCATTATGTTGAATTAATTTTGTACTATAATATGGAGATGTATATAATCCTTCAGGAGTACAATCCCAATACCCATCAAGATAAGGTTCAAAACCATTATTTTTAAGTTCTTTTTTTACGCAATCAGGAACCCAAGAAAAAACACCTACATGAAAGGGAAAAACATTCTTACCTTTGACTTCTGACAAAGTTTTTGTATACCCGTTAGGATAAAAATAATAATCAAACGGATGTTTCATCCGAAGAGCAGAACCATCAGCAAGATAAATTACAAGTCCGCCAGTCCCAACAGACTCATATCTTAGATATTTTAAGTAATCTTTTAAATATGTATTAAAAAAATATAACCGACACCCATCACTTTCTAAATTATCCTTACATTCTTCATGATTTGGCACTATTTCGGTCCAAGTTATTTTATCCCCATTAACCGTTTCAGATAAATTTATCGCTTGATTCATGGAAGAATAAATTTTTTTTAATCTGGTTTCAACAACACTTTTTCTATGCTTTGCAACAAGCATCGGCATTGTCATTGCTGCTACTACACCTATTATTCCTAATGTTATTAATACTTCTGCTAAAGTAAAAGCATTTCTTTTTTTCATAAATCCTCCGTTTGTATACTATTTTCTATTTTAACATTTTTCACACCAAAAATCACCGTGTCTTTTGGCACGGCTTACTTCTCAGCTCTTTTTATTTAATCGGAGGTCTAAGTCGGAAATGCTTGTCCTAACTGTTAGCTGGCAGCCCCCCCCCCCGAAATTCTATCTATTAGCGTTTTTTGCATTTATGCCTCCTAGTTTATTTTTTATTATCTATATTACTATCTTAAACTATTTTTCTAATTTTGCAAGTCGCTTTAGCATTTTTATCTATTAAAAAAGAGGCTTGTTAAAAAGCCTCTTTTGGTATGTATAAACAGAATGAAATTATCTTTTCTGCCCGTTAAAAGCTTGCAGTCCACGGTATTTTGCAGCAGAACCGAGTTTTTGCTCAATTCTGATTAGTTGGTTATACTTTGCCATACGATCTGAACGCGAAGCAGAACCTGTTTTTATTTGCCCGCAATTTGTTGCAACAGCTAAGTCTGCAATAAATGTATCTTCAGTTTCTCCCGAACGGTGAGATACAATCGCTGTATAACCAGCAGCATGTGCCATTGAAATTGCGTTCAAAGTTTCTGTCAAAGTCCCGATTTGATTAACTTTTATCAGAATAGAATTAGCAACACCACGACGAATTCCATCTGCAAGTCGTCTTGTATTTGTAACAAACAAATCATCACCAACAAGCTGACAACGATTGCCAAGTCTGTCTGTAAGCTTTTTCCAACCGTCCCAATCTTGTTCTGCCATACCATCTTCTATTGATACAATCGGATATTTATTTACCCAATCTTCAAGGAAATCTACCATTTCATCAGGGGTAAGTGTTTTACCTTCACCTTCCAGTTTATATAGTCCGTCCTCATAAAATTCAGAAGATGCAACATCAAGACAAATTTTTATCTGATCAGTATTATATCCTGCACGCTTTATAGCTTCAAGGATAACTTCTATACCTTCAGCGTTTGAATTCAAATTCGGAGCAAAACCGCCTTCATCACCTACAGATGTAGCTAAGCCCTTTTCTTGGAGAACTTTTTTCAACGTGTGAAAAACCTCACAACCCATTTGAATAGCTTGTTGGAAATTTTTAGCACCTACAGGAGCAATCATAAATTCCTGAAAATCAATATTATTATCAGCATGAGCCCCGCCATTAATAATATTCATCATAGGTACAGGCAAAGTAAGAGCATTTATGCCGCCAAGATATCTATACAACGCCATATCATAAGCATTCGCAGCAGCCTTAGCACATGCCAGTGACACACCTAAAATAGCATTAGCACCCAATTTAGATTTATTCTCGGTACCGTCCATATCAATCATAAATGTATCAATTTCACGTTGATGGCTGGCTTTTTCCCCGATTAATTCAGGGGCAATAATGTTATTGACATTATTAACGGCTTTCATAACACTTTTGCCGAGATAATAATGCTCATCACCATCACGAAGCTCTAATGCCTCGAAAATTCCGGTAGATGCCCCTGATGGCACTGCTGCACGACCTTTTTTGCCATCAGTTAATTTTACATCAACTTCAACTGTAGGATTGCCTCGCGAATCAAGAATCTGACGGGCATAAATATCCTCAATAAATGTAGACATATTACTCTCCTTATTTTGTACCACTAGTTAAACAGATTTTGGCACGAAAACAATTAAACTGCAAGTAATCAATTATACTAAATTTCAAGAAATTTAAGCTTTCGACAAAAATTTTCTTTTCAAAATAATTCTTCTTATATTGATAAAATACCCTAACGCAACAATTATAGCAGCAGAAACCCAAGCAATAGGACCTGCATAAAAAATACCGAAATAACTGTATTTTACTGCAAGATAAACTGCTGCAAAAGATCTTACCATCAATTCGGCAAATGAAGAAGTCAAAGGGATTAACGGACGTCCCATACCCTGCAATGCGTTTCGGAAAATAAAAATTTGCCCTAAGAAAAAGTAAAATAATGTACTTATCCATAAATAATCATGAGCGATTTTTATTACATCAAAATTTCCTTTACCAATAAACAGCCCGACAATCCCAGCACCCCAAAAGTGCATAATTAAAGCCATTACAATACTCAAAGCAATATTAATAAAAGAAGCTCGGCTGACACCATATCTTATTCTGGAAAAATTTTGTGCCCCGTAATTTTGAGCAACAAAAGCAGCAAGAGCAATTCCAAAAGAAATCATCGGTAAAGTCGCAATTTGCTCAATTCTGAGTGCTGCTGTAAAGGCTGCAATTACATTTGCACCAAAAGTATTACATACACTTTGTATAATTAAAATTCCAACACCTAAAACAGAAAATTGTATTGCTGTCGGAAACCCTACCTTTAAATGTTCAATAGCAAAACCTAAGTCTTGTTTACGATTTTCCTTTTTAAATTCCCAATCTTTTCTATGCAAATGTAATATAGGGAACTTCTTTTTTATATAAAAATAACACATAAAACCTGATACTGCCTGCGACAGAACAACTGCTACAGCAGACCCCGGAACTCCCCAGTGAAATTTTAGGATAAATAAAAGAGCAAGAAAAATATTCAAAATTGAAGCAAAAATAAGAAAATAAAGAGGAGTTTTGCTATCACCTAATGCTCTTACAATACTTGCCAACAGATTATAAAAATTAACAGTAACAAGTCCGATTACACAAATCTGAATATACCAATAAGCATCATGAAAAATTTCTTGAGGTACGTTCATCATAAAAAGAATAGGCTTCATCAAAACAGCACAAATAATAGTAAATAAAAGTGTAAACACAGAACTGAGAATAATAGAAATTACAACAGAACGCCTTACACCATCATAATCTTTCGCCCCGAATTTTTGTCCAGTAATAACTGAAAATCCGTTATCTAATCCTACAACGGCAAACATAATGAGAAAAAATAACGGAGCCACTGCACCAACTGCAGCTAAAGCTTCCATACCAAGAGTTCTGCCTACAATTACAATATCAGCAATATTATAAAATTGCTGAAATATATTCCCGATAAGAAGCGGAACAGAAAATAATAATATTAACTTTAAAGGTGCTCCCTGCGTCATATCCTTAATCATGTAAAATATTATATAACAAAAAACAATTAAAGTTTTTATATCTTTTTTCCTTAACAATTATTCTGGATATAAAAAGTGTGCTTAGGCAGTTTAATATTTTAGATAAAAACCAAGACGGAATTATTTCAAAAGAGGAATTTAATAATAATTTCAGTAAGAACATGAGATATATAAAAATAAATTCACAAAAAGTATAGAAATCGGAACTAATAAAAATATCCCTGAAGGAGAATCCTGGCATACAGCAGCAATAATGACAATAATTAGTAAAACATCACCTGAAACGGAATTATTGCATTATCATGTCGCAGATGAAAATATTCAAATAATGGATGAACAATTTGCTTTAGCAATAAAAGATATAATGGAAAAATAAAACACTTCCAGATGACAAAAAAGTTAAAACAATAGTTATGGGCTGGGGTTTCCAAACAAATAATCCGAAATATGAAGAATATATAGCTTTATGCAAACAAGCAATAAGTGAGGGAATATTTATAAGCTCAAATAATGCCTATGAATTATAACGGTACTGACAGATACCATGAAAAAGATGTCAATTCACCGGAAAGTTATACTCTGCCGAATTAGTACAATACTGATATCTTCAAAGATACAAAAAAGAATATCCGGACAAAAATCTATACTTACCAATGAAGCATCTGATAATCGGAGCCGCAGACGGAACAAGTATCCAATAGGAAGGAGGAGACGGTGGAGTATGTTGTGCAAATCCAGTCGGAGCAATTTATAATGATTTTTTATGTATTAAACCTGACTTAACTCCTCAAGAATTTATAGGACTGCTGAAAGATACATCTGACGAATTAAAAGTTAATGAAATATATTGCGGCAGACTTCTTAATGCTGAATCAGCAGCTCAAAAACTAATTGAAAATAAAAGCCAAGAAAACTAATTTTAATACTTGAAATTTGAATTTTTTTATGCGAGAATAAAACTTGTCGGTTCGTTGGAATCGTTTAAAACTAAATAAAAGACTTATGGCAAGGTAGCTCAGTTGGTGAGAGCGCACGGCTCATACCCGTGAGGTCGAGAGTTCGAATCTCTCCCTTGCTATTTTATTTTGTCTTGAGATGGGTAAATTAGGGTAAATGTTCAAATATAAAGCCTAATTTAGCGATTTTTGAGGGTTGAGATTTACTTGCACTATTAGAACTTTATCTGCACTTATTTACTAATAATTTACACTAATTTTTTATCTTTTAAAAATAAATTAGCAATTTTTGCCGATATATTTGGTTTTTAGCAAAATAAAATTAGTGCAAGTTAATTTTTTACACATGATTTGATATGTTTAAAAATATCTTTGAGATTGAGGTGCGTATGCCGGTGTGAAGTGCCGGTGTCGGCTTGTTGGGTGACAAGACGAACAGGGTACAAAACACTACGATGCCGTCGTTCCAAATATTTGATTTGACAGGCGGGGAAGAGATGCCACTTGACTTTTATCGAAACACGAGTAATTAATGTCATTACACTATGTCCTTATTTTTTGAAAAGGAATTTCATGAATAAATTACAATTACTACCGCAAGCAGAAAAGTTGTATTGTATTGAAAATTATACTCCTGATATGATTGCTGAAAAATTAAATATTTCACGCAGAACAGTTTTTAATTGGAAAAAGAAATATAAATGGGAAAATTCTAACAGAATAAAAGATTTTTCAAAACAGTTTACTTGTGAAATTTATTCGTTTGGTACAAAATTACTCAAGAAAATAAATGATGATTTAGACCATAATAGGATTTTAAATAAACATTCAATTTGTGCTTTAGAAGAAATTATCAAAATTATAACTAAACATGAAAAAGAACAAACCTCGGTGCCAATTGACTTTCCTAATGATAAAAAATATAGAGAAAAATTTACTCCTGATTTTATACATCAAATTCAGAAAGATATTTTGAGTTGGGATGGGACATATTAATGTGTCGAAATGTCTCTGAGATTGAAATTTAGGACTTGATGTTTCTCTAAAAACGAGCGATTAATGTCAGTGCAAGCAAAAGGAGCATGCAATGACAGAAAAAGACTATCAACTTTCCGGAACAAAAATTTTAAATCTAAAAACTAAAGAAATTGGTTTATTAATCTGTATTTGGAAAAACAAATTTACTGATGGTGATATTGATTATGCAACTTGCGTCGATAAACAAGGAAAACGCTACAGCGTTGAATTAGATAATATTGAGGTGTTAGATGATTATCAAGAATAAGTTAACCAGAGAGACATTAAATATTTCGTATTCTGAATTCAGAACAAAGTTCGCCAGAGAAATTAATGTAGCTTTTGAAGGGTATCGTAAAACTCAGTTAAATAAATATTCCTATAAATTTAAAGATGATAATTCTATGGAATTTAATTTCTATTTTGACCTTCAATGGAATTTTAATCATTTTGGTATGAGTAACTGGTACATAGAAAGAATGTGATATGGAAAACTTGCTTGAACAAAATAATATAACTTTTACACCTGAAAAATGTAAACAAATTGCACTTGCTCGCCTTGATTTAATCCACAAATGGCTTGAGTACAGAAAGAAATCAACAAACAAACTTCAGACAGACTACGATTTTGTAAAATTGCACAATACCTCTAATTCTCATTTATTTGAGATTTTAGGAAAAATTAGTCGCGGAAGTTTGCATCGCTGGTATTCAATGTTAAACGGAACAGAAGATTATACAAAACTTCTACCGCAGTATAAATACAGTGGTGTTGATGATTACAGGACAGTTTTAACTGATGAAGAAATAAAAATATTTATGGGTTTGCTTCTACATCCTAACAGATTATCTATCGGAAAAGCAATTGCCCTCACAAAATACAAATTGAAAGAGCAAGGGCAAAATTTTATTCCGGCAGATATTACATTTAGAAGATACGCAAAATGGTTTAAAGATAATAATTACGACAAATGGATTTTTGCTCGTGATGGAGAAAAAGCGTTATCCGACAAAGTCGAACCGTATATAAAACGTGATGCGAGTCTGCTGGATGTCGGCGATATTTTAGTCGCTGATGGTCATAAATTAGCATTTCAGGTAATAAATCCTTATACAGGAAAGCCCACGAGAGTGATATTAGTTGGATTTTTAGACTGGAAGTCGACCGCGTTAGTCGGTTATGAGATTATGCTTGAAGAAAATACGCAATGTATCGCAAGTGCATTAAGAAATGCCATTATCAACCTTAATATGATACCAAAGGTTGTTTATCAGGATAACGGCAAGGCATTTAGAGCAAAATACTTTACTGATGATAAAGGTTTTATGGAACTTGGTTTTCAGGGACTGTACTCAAAACTTGGAATAGAAACAGTTTTTGCACGACCATATAATGCCCGTGCAAAAGTTATTGAAAGATTCTTTAAAGAATTTCAGGAAGGTTTTGAAAAATTACTCCCAAGTTATATCGGAAGCAGCATCCAAAACAAACCTGCGTATATGATGCGGAATGAAAAATTGCACAAAAGTTGGCATAATGATTATATTCCAACAATTGAAGAAACAATAAAAATGATTGATATGTGGTTATGTTTTAAAAATTCGCAACCTTGTCCTAATGTCCCAAACAAAACCATTGCCGAAGTATTAGCAGAACGAAAAACTCAAAATATTGATATAAATACCCTTGATGATTTAATGCTTGCAACCAAAGTTAAAACAATTCAGAGAAACGGAATTAGATTTTTGAACTGTGATTACTTTGATGAAAGACTGTATGGTTTCAAGAGCAAGGTACTGATTAAATATAATCTTTTTGATCTTACAAAAATTAAAGTTTACACCACAAAAGGCGAATATTTATGCACAGCGGAACGTGTAACAGAAACGCATCCGATGGCAAAATTACTCGGAAATGTCAAAGATTATGAAGATTACAAACAAAAAATTGAAAAACAACGTAAATTAAGACGTAAAACGATAAATTTTGTAAAACAATATTTTTCAAATGAAGAAGTTAGATTTTTAGAAACAAAAATTGTTGAGAAAAAGGATGAAAATTTAACTCACGTTAAAATGTCGTTTAAAAACCGTTTAAATGGTGTTCAAACCCTGTTCAAAAATAATTCAGAAAAATATGAATATTTAATAATTCACAATCCGCAAGACGAGTGGATAGAAAAATTTAAACAAACAAAGGAGTACAAACTGCTTTATGAAGAAAATATTTGTGAAAACGACTAATGTGAAAAACTTTATCGGACTTGTTGAAAACCTAATCAACAAACCCAAAAATATTCCAAAAATGGGACTTGTATATGGCGAACCCGGACTTGGGAAATCACAGACAGCTTTATGGTTAGCTTGTAAATATAATGGAATATATCTTAGAGCCTCAAATCTTATGACAGGAAGATGGCTACTTGAAGAAATTGTTAATGAACTTGGTGAGATTCCGAGATTCTTAACCTCAGACAATTTTAATATCGTAGTTAAAAAGTTGAAACAAAATCCACAGATAATTTTTATTGATGAAATTGATTATCTAATGAACAATTACAAAACTATAGAAACGCTCAGAGATATTCACGATGAAACCGGCTGCCCGATAATTTTTGTTGGTATGGGTTTGGCTCACAGAAAACTTGAAAGATATAAGCATCTGTATGACAGGTTTTCAGAAATTCTAAAATTTGAAACTTTTGGGGTAAATGATTTATCACAAATAATAGGACAGCTCTCAGAAATTACATTTACCCTTGATACTGTTGAATATATCCACGTGAAGTACAACAGATTCAGACAAATTGTTCAATTAATAAACCAAATTGAAACAATTGCAAAAGACAATAATTTTACTGAAATAACAAAAGAAATATCGGAGCAGATTTTATGAACATAGAAAAATTAGCAAAACACTTAAAAGAATTTACGTTGGATGAAATCGAAATGATTGCTGAATGTGATTGCAAAACAGAACTTGAACACTTTTTGAACGAGGGTAAAATAGTCTTTGAACAAGGTTTGTATAAATATCAGGAAGAAACGCCAAAGCAAGAATATATTATTTGTACTAAAGAAGTTACAAACTTTCAGGTCATAACATTTGATGCTGCTATTGAATATTTTTTAGAAAATTATGCAAAAAATAACTGTAAATACAGTACTTTTAAAAAATACCGAAGTAGCTTAAAATATCATATTTTACCGTTTTTTAAGAATAAAATGCTAAATGATATAACTTGCGAAGATATTCAAGAATTTTATTATTTTTGCCAAAACAGAAGTTTCCCACCAAGAGTTTTAAAAAACACGTTGGCACTTTTAAACCAGATGATTAAATATTTTCAAAATCTTGGAATAATAGATAGGACTTGTAATTTTCAGGTGCGAAGATTATCCGATAAAACAAATTTTACAGTAGATAGACTTATTATGGATATATAAAACTATGGGAAACTTTTATGGTTCCCTAAGAAGTATTATACCATAAACATTTTGGATAGAGTTGCACCTGCAGAACATATAAATGACGGCAAACAACCCACAATGCGAGGACCCATGTTTTTATTGCACAGCACATAACCACAATCTGTTGCCAAAGTTGTATCGAAAAATGGCACAAATTTCCTAAAGGTAGAGAACTAACCCAATCCGAACTAGAACATCTTGTTTCTATCATTATGGAATGGATTAAAAGACAAATTAATTCAACCCCCATTCAATAACCGTTCAAAATATGTTCAAATCCATGTTTGTGATACTCTAAAGAAAAAGGAGTTGAATATGGCTTTTTCTGAACTTTACTATAAATATGGAGAGCTCCTTGCTAATAAAAAAGCCAATTATAAAGGAGATATTTGGCACTATACTTCATCTTATGGTTTAAAAGGTATTATTGAAGAACAAAATATTTGGTTTTCTGATAGGAGATTTTTAAATGATCCTACCGAATGTAATTATTTATATAGATTAATTGCCCAAAACAAATATCTATTTGAAAATTATAATGAAAATTTTTACGGGCTTTTGAAAAAAATAGTTAACAATTTTTCTTGTATTGGTGCATACTTTGGCGGCTCAATATATATTCCACAACTAGTATGCTTTATAGCCAGTTTTTCTTGTTCAAAAGATAATTTGGAATTATGGAATTATTATACAAAGTCTCAGAATTCTGCTGGATATGCAATTAAAATTTCTGCTAAAAGTTTAATTAACTTACTAGAAGAATCAAAAAAAAGAGTATATATATGGTAAAGTAATATATGACAAAAAAATTCAAATAAAAATGATAAAAAATCTTTTAGACGAATATAATGGAGAGTTTGATAAAAAACATAGAAAATCAAATTATACTGTTGAACCAGAATATTTATCAGAATTGGCATATATTTTAGAGTTTTATAATATATTTTTTAAGCCAGAAGCATATAAAAATGAAGATGAATATAGGTTTGTAATATATTATGATGGTTATCCTGGAGAAGATATTGGAGATGCTAAATTTAGAATATTTAATGATATATTTATTCCATATACAGAGTTAAAATTGCCTGCAAATTCTATAAAAGAAATCATGGTTTCTCCTGCCGTAAATCAACAATTACTACAGAAAGGTGTAAACATTTTGAAAACTAATTCTATATATAAAAATGCCAAAACATCTTTATCTGAAATATATAAACGATATTAATTAAAAGTACAGACTGTTCTGACTAAAAACTTAAAAATTAGTTTTTTGCCTTTAAAAAATCGCCCATTATCTTTCTTGTTATTGTAAGGACTTTACACTATAAACTACAACTTTTCAATATACCAATTAGAGATTCCAAAATTATTAAAATTCGATTGGAGTTGAAAGTAAAAATTAAACTCTAAAGAATTAGCATCTTTGAAATTCCAAGAATATTTATTTAATTGAGTTTTACGGTAACTTTCAAAAGTATCTTGAATTTCTTTTGCAAACTTTTTCCTAAATTCAGAATACGGAATATTCAATGTTTCTTTTGTTAATTTATTTTTCAAAATCATCTTCTAATCCTCTGATATTATCAAGTTCGATATTGTATCTTTGGCCGTTTTTATCAACGCAAGTCGCAAAATTCTTTTTCATGATCAATAAAGAATGCATTTAATAAATCTGCATCATTTTGTAAATACCTAATTACAGGAGCAAGATTATAACATTCTTCTATTTCTGGTTGATTCGCAACAAAATAATCAATAACAACTGCCGTATTATAAATATTTTCTGCCCACTTGCTTAGCTGCTTAAACTCTTTTGGAGTAATATTCAATCCAACTTTTTCCATACGACCTCCTTTAACGTATCATATACATCACTCAGGAGTAAAATAAAATCAAGTTAAATGTTTAATTCTACATATTTTTAGGCTATATTAATAAACATGAGTAACTTATCACTTGCTGATAGAAAATATTTAGATAATGCCTTAAGACTGGAAACTGGATTTATCGTTAGATTCACAAAAGAGTCCTTTGCTGATTTTTTTCAACATTTTAATATTAATATTTATGATGAAAAATATACTGTAAATGGAACATCTATGACTAATATTTTACACACATTTTGGGCCTTAGAAGACAACAAACTTGTTGCTATGACGTTATTAGAACTTGCGTCATTATTTCGCAATAGAGAATTAGCAATTCCTATGAATGTAAAATTTTCTGTTGAAATTGAAAAAATTGCAAATAAATTACAGATGTATCCTTCTCAAAAAGTTGAGGTAAACAATAATATGATAAATAATATTGAAGATGTCGAAATTACAATCAATATAAGACCTGAAATATATGAACATATAAAACGATATTTGGCAACTCAAGACTATTATCACGCAGTCGAAGAAGCATACAAAATTGTTAGACAGAAATTAAAAGATTTGACTGGAGAAGAAAAAGCAAGTCAGGCCTTTTGCGAAACGAACATTGAGAAAATATTTGGGCACACCTCCTCTGACGATACAGAGAAAGACTTCTTTGAAGGCGTTAAATTTATTAATATGGCCATACAAAGATTTCGTAATGAAAAAGCACATACTCCGGCAAAACCTTTAGACAAGAATCTTGCAATACATTATATTTCTTTGGCTAGTTTGGCGTATGAATTAATATCAAGAAAATAGGTTTAGTAAATTCGCTACGCAGTGTGTACTGAATTCATATAATCATATTGGGTATAGTAATAAAGTAATATAAATATAAAAGACATATTGCCATGTTCATGGTAGTATAAGCATAGAGATTTTATATAGTTGAGGGTGTGAATGGGCTATCAAAGTGAAGCAGAATTAGAAAATAAACTAATAGAAAAACTTAAAACGCAAGGTTATGACAGAGTTTTGATTAATGATTATGCTGAACTTGAAAATAATTTCAGAGAACAACTTAACAAATTCAATATAAAAGCTTTAGATAATAAACCATTAACCGATAAAGAATTTGAGAGGGTATTGAATATTCTTAATGGCAAAAGTGTTCTGCAATCTGCAATAAAATTGCGAGAAAAAATAGATTTTGACAGAGAAGACGGAACAAAAATATACTTAAAATTACTATCAGAAAATGCCGAAGACAATATTTACCAAGTTTCAAATCAAATAACTGTTCAAGGAAAATATAAAAATAGATATGATGTTACTATTTTGATTAATGGTTTACCGTTGGTACAAATAGAATTAAAACGTAGTGGTATTGATATTAATGAAGCTATTAACCAAATTGACAGATATCGTATTCATTCATATCGCGGATTATTCCATTATATACAAATTTATGTAGTCTCAAATAGTGTAGAAACAAGATATTTTGCTAATACTGATGCTCAAAGATTATTAAAATCATTAACTTTTTACTGGACAACAGAAACAAATGAGAGAATAAATAAACTTGAAGATTTTTCATCATCCTTTTTTAATAAAACACGATTATTAAAGAATATTAATCGTTATATGGTAATTAATGAAACTGATAAAAATCTTATTGTTATGCGACCATATCAAATATACGCAACTGAAGCATTAATAAGACATGCATTAGATACAGGCAAAAACGGATATATTTGGCATACAACAGGTTCCGGTAAAACATTAACAAGTTGGAAATGTGCGAATCTACTATCAAAAGAGCAAAGCATTAAAAAGGTGTTTTTCTTAATTGATAGAAAAGACCTTGACACACAAACAAAAGAAGAATTTAACAAATTTGAAAAAGATTGTGTTGATGATACTGATAAAACAGAAACACTTGTAAAACAGATAAAAGATGTTGATAGAAAATTAATAGTAACAACCATTCAAAAAATGGCAAATGCTATCAAAAATCCAAAATATTCCAAAATATTGGATAAATATAAAGACGAAAAAGTTATATTTATTATAGATGAGTGTCATAGGTCGCAATTTGGCGAAATGCACACAACTATTAAACATCATTTTAAACATGCACAATATTTTGGATTTACCGGAACACCGCGTTTTGATGAAAATAAATCACAAAATGGGCTTAGAACATCTGATTTATTTGAAAAATGTTTGCATACTTATTTAATAAAAAATGCTATTTATGACCATAATGTTTTAGGATTTTCCATTGAATATATACAAACATTT
>CASDPF010000026.1 GCA_949282215.1 uncultured bacterium
TGATCGCACAGAGCTTCTTCAAAAATGCTCCAGCAGTGCAAGTGCAGTTTCAAATTTAGATTGTACTGCACTTATAATGAAAGATGGCTGGGAGATAAAAGATGATTATCCTTGGTAATTGCTTCTGTTAATCATTCTATATTGCAGGGCTTGCATAAGATGGTTTTGTTTTATGATATCAGACCCATCTAAGTCTGCTATGGTTCTTGCAAGTTTCAAAATTCGGTCATAGCGTCTGCCTGAAAGTTGATATTTTACTATTGCGGTTTTGAATATTTCTTCGCAAGCTTTGTCAATTTTACAGTATTTTTTTATTAGCTTAGTTGTAAGTTCAGAGTTTGTAAGAATTCCGTCATTTTTATAGCGTTCTTTTTGGATATTCCTTGCTTTTATTACTCGTTTACGAATATCTTTTGAGGACTCTGCTTCTTGATTATAGTTAAGTAGTTCTTCTGCGGTTAGATGTGGAACTTCGATTTGTAAATCAATTCTGTCTAACAATGGTCCTGATAGTTTTGATAAATATCTGTTAATTTGAAATTCTGAGCAGGTGCATTGTTTTTCTTTATCGCCAAGAAATCCGCAAGGACAAGGATTCATAGCTCCTAGCAATATAAATTTTGCAGGATATTTTATGGAAATTTTTGCTCTTGATATTACTATTTCATTATCTTCAAGTGGTTGACGAAGAGTTTCAAGAACTGTTCTCGGAAATTCTACCATTTCATCTAGGAATAGAACCCCTCTGTGAGCTAGGGTAATTTCTCCGGGTTTTGGGTTTGTTCCTCCGCCTATAATTCCGTTTGCTGATGCTGTATGGTGTACCGCTCTAAATGGACGTTTTGTAATTAGAGGCTCATTTTCTGTTAGTAAACCTGATATGCTGTAAATCTTTGTGAGTTCAAGTGCTTCTTCAAGCTCAAGTGGAGGAAGTATTGACGGAAAACACTTTGCCATTAGTGTTTTTCCTGATCCGGGTGAGCCTGTCATTAGTATGTTATGTCCGCCGGCTGCTGCAATTTCTAAAGCTCGTTTAGCTTTTTGCTGCCCTTTTACATCTTTAAAATCGTATAAATATTCTTCTTGAGCAATTGAATTCAAATAATTATTAATATCTATTTTTGTTATATTTATAGGGTTTTCAATAAAATGGTTTACAACATCAGAAAGTGTTTCCGCTCCAAAAATATTTACCCCTTCTACAAGAGCCGCCTCTTTTGCATTTGTAATTGGGACAATAATATTATCAATACCAGCGTCTTTAAACCCGAGTACAAGCGGTAATACTCCGGTGACTCCTCTCAAACTTCCGTCAAGAGATAATTCTCCTATAAATCCGTAATTTTTAACTTTTTCAATATCAATTATACCTTCCTCAATTAAAATACCAATTGCAATAGGCAAATCAAAATTTGTTCCTTCTTTTTTTAGGTCTGCAGGTGCAAGATTAATTACAACTTTTTTACTTGGAAAGGTGTAGTTAGAATTTTTTATTGCAGAACGGACTCTAATCCTTGCTTCATTAATTGCAGCATCAGGAAGCCCAACTATTGTGACATTTGGAAGTGAATTTATTATATCAGTTTCCACTTCCACAATGTGTGCGTTTAGACCAATTACGGTTGCAGTTTTTACTTTATTAACCATATTCTGATTATATTACAAACATAATATATGTTATCAATATGTTCATTTCTTTCTCTTTTATTGCGAGTAAAAGAGAAAGAAATGAACCAAAGAAAGAGAAAAACGCTAAGCTCACAGCATCGCAAAGCGATGCGAAAATCAAATAGCTGTCGTTAAATGCGTCAGCATTTAACCGTTCAAGCCTCACTATCGCACAATAAATTGTGCACGTTCGGCAAATTTTTTAGCGAGCGTGTACGAAGCAAGATAGCGAGCAAAGAGGTGAAAAGCTTTTGCTTGAAACTTGCAAAATAGCCTCACTTTGGTTTTTAGTTGTGAGCTGGTTCATTTTTTCTTTTTGCTTCGCAATAAAAGAGAAAGAAATGAACATATTGATAACATATATTATGTATTTTTATAGTAAAATAAATTATATGGAAAAGATGAAAAATATATTAGCTATAAATTTTGGTGGAATTGGTGATGAAATATTCTTTTTGCCAACTTTAATTTCGTTGAAAAAAGAATTCCCTAATTCCAAAATTACACTTGCTCTTGAACCTAGAAGCAAAAGTGTAAAGGATTTAACAGATACTATTGATAATTTATTTTTGATTGATGTAAAAGGTAAGAATAAATATGTTGAACTATTTAAGCTTATTTTTAAAGCCAGATGTGGAAAATTTGATATTGTAATTTCATCAGGTGGAAATAAATTTATTAGTCTTTTATTATGGCTTACCGGTATAAGAGAGCGTTACGGATATGATACAGGAGCCTTGAGTAAAAAACTTCTTACAAAAGCTGTTCCTTTAAATAAAAATCAATATGCTTGTGATATGTATCACGATTTAATTACTCCGTTGACTTCTCATAAAACTTATTTACCTGAGATAAATGTTGAACCTCAAGAAAAAATTCCAAATTCTGTTCTTATTCATCCGGGAGTTAGCAAATTGAGTGTTCAAAAGGGGATGATAAAAACTATTCCGGCTGAAACTTGGGCTGAGGTAATAGATTTACTGCAAGAAAAAGACAAACGAGTGATTCTTGTAGGTGGTCCTGATGATAAAGAGTGTATTGAAACTATTCGTGCGACTGTAAAAAACAAAAATTTTGATGATTGGTTTGGAAAAACTAAAAGCTTAAAAGATTTAGGTAATATTATTGCAAAAGCTGAAAAATTCCTTTGTTCGGATTCAGCTCCTTTGCATGTAGCTGTGGCTCTCAAAACCAGAACTTATGTTATTTTTGGCCCTACTGATGATAAAAAATTAATTCCACAGTCAGAGCTTGTGACGGCAATTAAGGCTTCTGATAATTGTCCAATAAAACCTTGTTTGTGGGAGCATCGTCAGACTACTTGTAAATGTTTAGATTGTTTAAAAATTTCAGCTTCTGATATTGTAAATGAAATTCTTTTGATTTAGTATTCTTTTTGTACCCCACTTTTGAAAGGAATATTATATGAAAACTCAAAATCTCAATTCAAGTTATGCATCCCAAATGACTTTTTGTGCTTATCAAAGAGATGCTTCGACTATGTCTAAGAAAATGTTTGATTTAGTGTCGAGATATCCTGCAATTGATAAGTTCGGTAAGAAATATGATGCAACAATAGGTGTTGGAAAATTCTTAAGTACTAAAGATATAACAAGGCAACAATTGTCTTTAGTTTTTGAAAATATAAAACCAAAATCAATTTTTGGTAAAATTAAAAATTACTTTTCGCCAAATCCTCCTGTTGCAATGAGATTGAAAACCAGAGCAACTAATGAAGAGGAATTCTTGGCAGAATTAGCTAATTTGCATACAGATACTTTGTTTAAGATTTATGCTAAATAATAAAAAAGCCCTTTTTTAAAAGGGCTTTTTTATTTAGGAAGATTTTTGAAATAATCTTTATCCGTTAAAGCTTTTAATGTGCAGCCAAATCCATTATGGGTATCGGTAGAGGATAGTGAGCAAAAGTAATTCGGGTTTTCATATCTTGTTCCTTTTATGCCCATAGGTATTAATTTCCCTGTTTTATTTTCTATTTGAAACATAAATACATCATGTCCAAATCTATTTGGCTTTTTGTAAAGTCCGTTTACATCAACTGATATGCATATCGGATTTTTTCCGTCATTATCTATCATTATAAACATACCATCAATAAGGATTGATTGACCTTCATCAAAATTTGCATTGTAGCCTCTATTGCCGTTATATGTTTTATAATCTTTTGATAGCAGCAATCCGACATCATCATCTGTTCCATTCTCTTGACAATCTTTTCTACCGCAATCTTTTCCTTGAATAAGATATTTTTTTAATACCGGTGCAAATGCGTGAGCTCCGTAGTTTTCTTGGTTTACAATATAACCTTGATCCGCATTAATTTTAGCTATTGCTTGTGAAAGAACGCTATAGGCTTTGTTAAGTTGAACTCCATATTGCATATTGCGGGTATTATTAATTAATGCTGGTAATGTCATTGCAGCTACAACCCCTATTATTCCAAGTGTTATCAGTACTTCAGCCAAAGTAAAACCTTTATTGTTCATAAGTTCCTCTCTGTTTATAATAGTTATTAACTGGTATTTATTTAATAATAGCTATTAGAATTGTTCTTGTCAATAGGATATACTATCCATTAGTATGGATAAAAATGACGAATTAGAAAAACGTTTTGGTGCAAAGCTTGCCTATATAAGAAAATCAAGAAAGCTTTCACAAATAAAACTTGCAGAAAAAGTTGATATGAATTTTAATTATATAGGTCAAATTGAGCGTGGTGAAGCTAATGTTACTATTAAGACCATAAAAGTACTTGCAGATGCTCTTGATGTTGAAGTAAAAACACTGTTTGATTTTTCGTTTTAAATTCCAACGCTAAGTCCTGCACATAAGTTTATACTTTGTCCCGTGATTCCTTTTGCGTCTTCTGATATCAAATATTTACAAAGTTTAGCTACTTCTTCAGGTTTTACAAAACGTTTTTGAGGAATGCAGTCGATAATTTCTTCTTTTGAAAATTCACTTTCTTCAATAGAATTCATTCCTAAATCAGTATCAACCCAGCCCGGGTTAATTGTGTTGACTGTAATATTGTATTCAGCAAGCTCTAAAGCCAGAGCTTTTGTTAGACCGATAAGTCCGGCTTTGCTTGATGAATATAAACTAGCATAGGCTTCACCCATTACGCCTGATATTGAGCCGATATTTATAATACGCCCCCATTTTTGTTGTTTCATAAATGGTACTGCCGAAGAAATTAATTTAACTGGTGATAATAAGTTTGTAGTAAATATTCTTTCAATTTCCTCTTCTTTGCTTGAATCTATTGCACCATAAATGTATTCGCCTGCATTATTAATCAATACATCTATATTGTTTTCTATTATAAAATTCTGCAATAGTTGTATTTCTTTTGTAAGGTCACAGGTGCAATATCCTTTTGCCCCAATAGTTTTCAAAGCATTTTCGTTTCTGCCTGTGACGAAAATATTTCCGATAGATTGAAGCTCTTTTGCAATAGCATGTCCAATTCCTTTTGAAGCTCCTGTAACCAGTATATTCATTATTAAAATCCTTCTAAAAATTGTTTTGTAATATATGATGCCATAAAAATTCCTGCACAGCTTGCAACAAATGGAGTTGAAGCCGGTATTATTTTGGTGAATTCAATATTCTCACCGTTTTTTGTTGTTACTTTTTCAAGTTCGGATACTTTTTCTCTGACAAAAGGTTTTTCTCTACTTGCAACAACTGTGATTCCTTTTTCTATGCCTCTTTTTTTCAGTTGATAAATTATATTTGAAACAAAGGGAGCATTTTTATTTTCAATTTCCGAAATGTCGCAGATGTATAGTTTCGTAGGGTCAATTCTATTCCCTGCACCCATGGAACTAATTATTGGAATATTTTTATTAATGCAGGTTTCAATTAGGTTTATTTTAGAACGCATTGTATCAATCGCATCTGCGACGTAATCAGCATTCCAAAAATCGTTATCGGTATAAAAATCATCTATAATATTTATTTTTATATCAGGATTAATATCTTTTAATCTATTATTAAATAATTCAGTTTTTTTCATGCCGACAGTAGAATTTAAAGCTATAATTTGACGATTAATATTAGAGGTTGAAACTTTATCAAAGTCAATAATCGTAAGCTCTCCAATTCCTGCTCTTGCCAAGCTTTCAGCACAAAAACCTCCTACACCTCCAAGTCCGAAAACTGCAACGTGCTTTTGTTTGAGTATTTCTTGATTACTGTAGCCCCAGTATAGGCAATTACGTGAAAAGATTTCCAATGGGAAACTTCTTTCTTATTTAATAATTCCAAATCCTAAGAGAAATGTACAAACTACAAAAATTCCTGCGAAAATTGCAGTAACTTTATTAAGTCCTTTTTCTGCACTTTTCTGTGAAGAAAATAAATGAGAAGCTCCGCCAATCCCCGCAATGCCATCACCTTTTGGAGAATGAAGTAATATTAATATAACGAGCATAATTGCAGAAAGAATTTGTAATATCCAGATAAATGTAACCATTTTTTATTTAGTCTCCTTTTTTTTGTTTGAAATGAAATGTGCCCGTTTAGAATTAAGTTTAATATTCTCAAAAGTATAAAGTCTTGCAGGACGTTTTGATGAGGATTTTGTATATTCATCAAGCTCTATCAAGCCATCTGTAGATAAAGCTTTTTTCCTGAAATTACGTTTGTCGAGCTTTTTCTCCATTATTAATTCATAAGACTTTTGCATTTCGGTCAGTGTAAATTTTTCATTCAATAATTGATAACACACAGGGCAAATTTCAAGTCTTTCACGGGTTCTTTTTAGAGAATATTGAATAATTTCTTTGTGGTCAAATGCAAGAGGCGGAAGATTAGATACTTTATGCCATCCGAGTTCCGGTGTTGATGTTATTTTTATATCTTCAGCTCTCACAAGTGCAAAATATGCACAGGTTATAACTCTTGCATTCGGGTGACGAAGAGGATCTCCGAATGTATAAAGCTGTTCAAGATAAATGTTATCGACGTTGGTTCTTTCTTTAAGTACTCGAAGAGCAGCCTGATCAAGGTTTTCTGATAATCTTACGTAACCTCCGGGGATTGCCCATTTATCTTTAAAAGGTTCGTTGAGTCTTTTTACCAGCAATACTTGTATGGCATTGTTGATAATTGTCAAAATAACTACGTCGACTGTGATTTCGTGTGTTTTTGTCTCATTAAACATAATATTCTCTTACCCTTAACCCATCGTACTATAAAAATAAAATTTTACATAAGTTAATAATAATTATTGTTAATATTTTTTTACATCACATTCTATAAAAAGTCAATTTTTTAAGAGTTAAATACTTTATATATACAACGGGGATTAATTGGGAAAATTATGTACGGAATGAATTTTTTATTTGGTAATAATTATGGATTTGGCGGTTTCGGCTTCGGCTGTTGCTGTTATCGTCCAATGCCAATGATTAATCCTTTTATGTTAGGTGCAATGCAGGGTTATACTTCTGCAATGTGTGCTTATTCAATGATGGGTGGAAATTTTTCCACTCCATCATTGGCTAATTTTAATATGTATTCTCCATATCAAAACTATTATAATAACAATTTCAGTGACTATAATTACAATAATTTTTCTCAAAATCCGTTTGCTAATCTTCCAAGTGCTTCACTAAGCAGTGCATTATCCGACTCTCAAACAGCTTTGCAAAATTTGCAAAATGCAATGAAACCTGATTCTTCGGATTCAAATGCCAGTGTCGGCTTATCTCAAAATCAAAATGTATCAGCAAAAGGTAATGAACTAAAATCAAATCCTGATTTTATGTATAAAATTCAAAAGGTTGCAAGAAGTTTAAACTGTGATCCTAATGATTTGTTATCAGTAATGAATGCTGAGTCAGGTCTTGATCCTGCAGCAGAGAATAAATCAGGTAAAGGTGCTGTCGGTTTAATTCAGTTTACCAGTATTGCAATACAAGAGTTAAACAATCATGGAGTTTCAGTTACAAAAGAGCAGTTAAAATCTATGGATGCAGTTAAACAGTTAGATTACGTTGAAAAATATTTACAAATAGCAAAAAGTTACAGCTTTTCATCTGATGCTAAACTTTCAGCTGGTGATTTGTATGCAATAGTTTACTTGCCAGGTCGTGCTAATAGAGAAGTTTTAACGACTCAGGGTGAAAATTATTATGATTGGAACAAAGGGCTGGATATTAATAAAGACGGGCAAATTACAAAATCTGAACTGACTCAGAGGGTAAATAATTTCAGAGTTGCATTTGTTGCGTAACTTAACATTACAATTTGAAATATTTCGTTGAAGTTAAAATTCTTTTCGTGTATTGTCATGGAATAATGCTGATTATCAGGAAGGAATAGTTAATGGAAAAGGGATATGTAGAAAACGGCTTTATTGTCGACTTATCAAATGCTCAAAAAACTTCTGAAATAATTTATGAGTTAAGTAGAATCCTCGATATGCCTGAAGCAAAGAGTAAAAAAGTTTGCTTAAAAATGGGTGATGTTGACTTGAATATTTCTGAGCTTATAAGTATAAGAGCTTTGATTGAGACAATGGATTCAGAAATAGAATTTATACAAACTTCTTCAAAAATAACAGAAGAAGCTGCAAATGATTTGGAAATAAAAATTTCTAAAATTGAAAATGTAGTTCCCGCTTTGGATATAAATGCAAAAGAGGAGGAAAACCAGACAGTTAACGCTGAATTGGAAACTGCATTGGATAAAATTTTCGGTGAAGGTGATTTTGAAGAAAGATACCCTGAAGAAGATGAAGACTCGAAAAAAGCTGAAGAAGCTAAAGAAATTGAAATCGTAGAAATTGAAGACGGTTTTGATAAAGACGAAATAAGAAAGTATAATAAAGAAACTGAGAAATTCCCGACTTTATATATTCATAGAACTCTTCGTTCAGGGCAGAGTATTTCATCAGAAGGTAATATCGTAATAATCGGAGATGTAAATCCCGGAGCAGAAATCATTGCAAAAGGTGATATTACCGTATGGGGAATTCTAGGCGGAATAGCTCACGCCGGATCCGACGGGAATACATATTCAAGAATAAGAGCCTTAAAACTCAATGCTATTCAGTTGCGTATAGGTGACATTTTTGCTAGACGTCCGGATACTGTAAATACACCATATATTCAACGTTCGGAATATTATATTCCGGAAGAAGCAAGAGTTAATAAGAAACATATTGTTATATATAAATTACATGAAGAATAAGCGGGAGGAATAAGATATATGCCATTATGTATAGAACCAGTCCAATCGCAGTCTAAAGAAATAAAAGGAGAAACCATGAGTGGTCGAGTAATAGTAATTACATCAGGTAAAGGCGGAGTAGGTAAAACAACTACCAATGCGAATATTGGTACAGCTCTTGCACGTGCCGGTAAAAAAGTCGTTATGATAGATACTGACTTGGGATTAAGAAACTTAGACCTTTTACTAGGTCTTGAAAATAGAATTGTATATACGATAGTAGATGTTGTGGAAGAACGCTGCAAGCTTAAACAAGCTTTAGTAAAAGATAAAAAGAACCCTAACTTATGTCTTTTGGCTGCCGCTCAGACACGTGATAAAACTGCTGTTACAGAAGAACAATTGAAAAATATTTGCGAAGAGTTGAAAAAAGATTTTGATTTTATTTTGGTCGATTGTCCGGCAGGTATTGAACAAGGTTTCCAAAATGCAGTAGCAGGGGCATCAGAAGCAATTGTCGTAACAACTCCTGAAATGTCAGCAGTGCGAGATGCGGATAGAATAATCGGTCTGTTGGAAGCCAGAGAAGAAATCAAATCATATAAACTCTTGTTAAACAGAGTTCGACCAAATCTTATCAAATCAAATGATATGATGAGTGTAGATGACGTTGTAGAGATTCTTTCGGCAGATTTAATCGGAATAATTCCCGAGGATACTGGTATTATTACTTCGACTAACAAAGGTGAACCTATTGTAAATGATGAAAAGTCATTAGCCGGACAGGCTTATAACAATGTTGCAAGAAGAATTATCGGTGAAGATGTTCCTTTCTTAAATCTTGAAGAGGATAACAGTGTGCTTGGAAAAGTTAAAAAATTCTTTTCTGGATTAATGGGTAAGGAGAAGTAAGATGAAAGATATTTTTACAGATTTTTATAATACGATTTTAGGCTTCTTCCGCCAGACTGAAAAGAAAGAAGAAAATGCAAAGGATGTTGCTTGTAATAGGCTTAGAGTTGTCTTAATGCAGGATAGAACAAACCTTACACCTGAATTGCTCCAAAGAATGAGACAAGAGTTGATAGAATTGCTTTCAAAGTACGTAGAAATGGATAAAGAAGCTTTAGAGTTAAATTTTGAACAGGAAGGTAATCAAATGGCACTAATGCTTTCAATTCCGGTTTTGAGAGCAAAAGAGGAATCTGAAATCGAAGAAGCTGAGGAAAAAGAGTTTTTAGAAGATGAAACTGATGAAAAGACTTTATCAGAAGAAAAAAGTGATGAAGAAATAGAAGATGAAACCGCGGACTGTGACGAAGCTTCTGAAGAAGAAAACTCTGAAGAAAATTCATCTGAGGAAGACGAAAGCGTCGAGGTTGATGCTGAAGACAAAGAAAAGGCTGAAAAATAAAAGATAAAATTAAGCGAATTTATATAATTAAAAAATGAAGCAGTATTCTTACTGCTTCATTTTTGTTATAATTTTCTTATGTAAAGTAATGTAAATTCACCCAAAGCTTTTGATACTTCTATTAATTAGCTCTATTGACGAAATTTATACTTAAAGTTTTTTTTTAATTTATCCGATATCTGAACTAGTAGGCAAATTTTAATGGAGTGAAGCAATGAGTGAAATTAATCTTGGACGGTTAGGAAAAAATAAAATTGACATAGATCAATTAAAGGCAGGTTTAAAACAATCAGATATGGATAAATCTGAATATCAGATTATATTTTCGAAGATTGATACCGATAATAACGGTGTAATTGATCAAAACGAAATCAGTGCCTTTAAAGAGAATCTGCAGCTTAGTGCAGGGAATTCAAGATTAAATAACCGTGAAGCTAACAAACTCTTAAAAAATATGGGAGCAGAAGATGTTAGTGCAAAAGATTTGTTTGAGTTTCTGCAAATAGGAGTGGAACAGAGTAAAAATATTAAATCCACACAAAACATATCTTTAGGTGGCGATAGTTTTGCAATTAATATAGAGTATCAACCTGATGAAAATGGGAACATAAATTCTTCTCTTTATAATATGGATGGGAAGAAAATAAGTGATACCGTAAAATATAAAAATTCCGTTAAATTATCAACCGTGTATTACGAAGATGGTAGAATCTCTCACTATGAAAAAACTCAAGGTGCAGTGAAAGAATTTATAGATACATCAAACAGGATTTTGAAAAAAGAAATAACAAAAGCTGATGGTGTTACGGATGCTGTATTCTATGATTATGCCGATGGTGAAACTCAACCTTATAAAGAGACATTAGTCCAAGCAGATGGTACAATAACCGTAAAAGAACAAGGTTATACTACAACTGTAAACCCTGATGGTTCAATAGTTTCTGATAATCCGGAGCTAAATGTTCCAACTGAGGATGAAAATAATGGTTCTCAAAAACTTCCAAGCGGAAGAATTCTAATTACAGAACAAGATGAAAATGGGAATTCTGTAACTTATATTAAAGAAAATGAAAATTCAGAGCCAGTAAAAATTCGATATGATGAAGACGGCAATATTTTGTCTAATGCAAAAGAGGGTGAAAGTTTTGCAAGAACTGCAAAACGTTTGGGTATTGAAAAAGGTACTCCTGAATATGAAAAGTTTAAAGAATTGAATAAACGTGCAGCAAAAAAAGGCTGGTTTATAGTTGGAGCCGAAGTCAAAATTCCGGCAGGCATGGAAGATAAAATAAATCTTGAAGGTTTGAATGTAGATGCTCGTTCTGAAATTGATAAATACAATGAAAAGTATGGGGATTTAACACCTTCTGGATCTTCCAAACCAGTAAAACCTACAAAGCCAGCAAGACCAACCAAACCCCAAAAACCAACAAATTCTGCACCTGCAGAACCGACGAAGCCTACAACTGCTACATCGCCAGCAAAACCGTTGGATCACCCAACTAGACCTACTGTTCCTACGATGCCGACGGTACCGACAGCAGCAACAACTCCTGCTCCTACACAGGCGACAAAACCTACATCAGCAGAAGCTCCTTCAACACCTACACCTTCAGAGCAAGCAGCACAATCTCGACCTGCAAAAGATGTGGTAAATTCTCTAATTGATGATATTTATGCTACAACATCACTTGGATTGCCGACTACAGGTAAGGATATAGAAAAACATATCAAAGAAATTAATTCAAGTAATGTTGATGAAATTTTATCTTTATATAAAAGGACTAATAAAGATAAAGAATCTTTGATTGATGCAATACTTAGTGAAAGAGGTCTATCAGTTCCAGTAAGGACTAAATATATTAATCATATAAAAGAAGCATTGATACAAAGTGCTAAAAAACAAGGCAAATATACGGATGATATTTCTGCTGATTTTGATAAAGAACTCAAATATCAGATGACTAAAGTCGGTTTTGCCGAAGCTGATTTTTTAGATTCTTTCGTCGATAAGTTAAATGATAGGAAGCCTGTAGATATTAACAGTCCAAAACCTAACGGAAAAATTGATAAAGATTTTAGACAAGGTAATACGGGTGATTGTTGGCTTATTGCATCAATAAAAGCTATAGCATTGACACCTAAAGGGCTACAAATTCTTAACGATTCAATAAAAATGGATAACGAAGGTAATGTTATAGTGACGCTCAAAGGTGTCGGTAAAACTTATAAAATAACCCCTGAACAACTTGCAGGTAATAACCAGTTCAGTTCCGGAGATATGGATGTTCGAGCTTTAGAAATAGCAATGGACAGATATTTTATTGAAGAACGAGGTGTTCGACGTAGAGTTGATTTAAATGGTAATAAGGAACATGTTGCGTTTAATTTGTTGACGGGCAAGGGAGGTAAAAACTTCCTTAGTGATTCCTATGGAAGAATTCCTGATATTTGGATAACAGATAATCAAATTAATAATTTTAATAAAGAAAATCATATCGCTTGCGTTGCAGCAGTCGGTAAAGAAAACTTAACTTTCAGCAGTTCAGATGATGGTGATAAAATAACTTTGCATACAAATCACGCCTACGCAGTGCAAGGCTCTGACGCTAACAATGTTTATTTAATAAATCCTTGGGATACCTCAACTGTAATTCCGGTACCGCGAGATAAATTTAAAGACTTTTTTAATATGATAGATGAATTTGATTTATAAGATTTGTAAAAAAATAAAAGCCATTTTTATGGCTTTTATTTTTTGTAACAAATTTGAAACAAAGACGCAAAATTTCTGTTGACAGGCATTTATGTTTATACTACTATCGATATGCTTGGAATAGTATGTTTACAAACCGAAATACTTTATAAATAGCTAACTTCAAGCGAAATAAGGCTGGGGCGGCCCTTTTAAAACTCCCCAAATTGTGTAGTAATACAGAAAAGAAAAGGAATAAAAATGGCAAGCACAAAAAGACAAAGAATCAGAGTTTGTTTGAAAGCTTATGATCACAAATTGATTGATGTATCTTCAGACAAAATTGTTGAAACGGCAAAAAGAACAGACGCTAAAGTAGCAGGCCCGATTCCTTTACCTACAAAAAGACGTATATATTGCGTTCTTCGTTCACCACACGTTGATAAAAAATCTCGTGAACACTTTGAATTAAGAACACACAAGCGTATTATTGATATATACGAACCGACTCAACAGACAACTGAAGAGTTAAGCAGATTAGATTTACCTGCCGGTGTAGATATTGAAGTTAAACTGTAATTTTAATAACCGACATTTGAAAATTAAATAAGCATTATGCATATAATGTGAACTGCGACCGATTGCGGCTGTCAACTAAATAGCAGCAATCGGAACAACCGAAAGGTTGTGGGGTGTAAGTCCCCGAGAGGTAAAGTAATTAAGCAAGACGTAGCGCTCGCAAGAGAAAATGCAAACTCGAATAAGGGGCGGTATTGTGTCCGCACCAAGTAGGGGGAGCAGGAAAGGTAAAATATGACACTAGGTGTAATAGGTAAAAAACTAGGAATGACACAAATTTTTGACGAACAAGGATTAGCAATTCCTGTAACCGTTATTAAAGTTGATGACATTGTTGTAACTCAAGTTAAAACTGTTGAAACTGACGGATATAATGCAATCCAAGTTGGTACAATCCCTGCAAAAGAAAAACATTTAACAAAAGCAGAAATCGGTCATTTTAAAAAGAATAATCTTGAAATTTACAGACATCTTCAAGAATTCAGAGTTGACAATCCTTCTGACTACAAAGTAGGTGACAAAATTGAATTATCAGTTTTGGAAAATGTAGAAAAAGTTGATGTAACAGGAAAATCAATAGGTAAAGGTTTCCAAGGTACAGTAAAAAGATGGAACTTTGGCAGAGGACCAATGGGTCACGGTTCTAAAAACCACAGAGAACCAGGTTCAATTGGTGCAGGTACAACTCCAAGCCGTGTTATCAAAGGTAAAAGAATGGCTGGAAACATGGGTAATGAAAGAGTTACTATTACTAAATTGAAATTAGTAAAAGTTGATGCTGATAAAAAATTAGTTTTAGTAAAAGGTTCAGTTCCTGGCTGTGAAGGCAGATTGGTAACAATCGTACCTACAAGAACAAAATGGAATTAGCGGATTTTTGCAAGTGTGCAGGTAAGCAAAGCGAACCAAACACTATGGTGCGAAAACTTAATGAAGCGAAATAAATTTGAATAAATTTATAAGTTGAATACAAAGTTTGAACCTCCAAGAATCCTAGACAAAGAAAAAATTAAAAGAATATACATAACTTGCCACATAAAGCGGTTTAAATAAAACCAGCAAGAGGTAAGAAAGGATAAGGAAAATAAAATGTCAAAAGAAATATTAAGTACAAATGGAGAAAAATTAGGCGAAATCACTTTGAATGAAGCTGTTTTCGGCGTTGAACCAAATTTGCACGTAATGCACTTAGCATTGAGAAGACAATTAAATAACGCACGCCAAGGTTCGGCATCTTGCAAAACAAGAGCAGAAGTAGCTGGCGGCGGAAGAAAACCTTGGAAACAAAAAGGTACCGGTAGAGCAAGAGCAGGCTCACTTCGTTCACCATTGTTTGCCGGTGGTGGTGTTGTATTTGGTCCAAAACCAAGAGACTATGGTTTTAATATGCCTCAAAAAGCAAGAAAATTAGCTCTTAAATCAGCTTTATCAGCAAAACAAGACCAATTAATCGTTGTAAAAGATTTTTCAACAATTGTAGAACCAAAAACAAAATTAATGGTTAGTGCTTTAAAATCATTAAAAGTAAGCGGCAAAGTATTAATCGTTGCAGATACAAAAGCTGCTGAAAATCAACACTTGGAACTTTCAGCAAGAAATATTCCAAGCGTAAAATTGATTTTACCGTCAAACTTAAATGTGAAAGATTTACTGGAAGCAGAAGCTGTAATTATGACAGAAGCTGCTGTTAATGAATTAACTGAAAGGTTACAATAATGAGTAAAGAAAGAACAAATACGGAAAAGTTATATGATTTGATTAAAAAGCCTTTAATCACTGAAAAATCAGTAGGTGCAACTGCAATGGGTCAATATACATTTGAAGTTGATAAAGATGCTACAAAAGTAGAAATTGCACAAGCAGTTGAATTAGCTTTTCCAGGCAGAAAGGTTAAAAAAGTAAGAACTGTGTATATGCCATCTCATACAAAAAGAATGGGCTATAAGTTCGGAAGAACAGACAGTTCAAAAAAAGCAATCGTGACTATTGAAGGAGATCCGATTGAAGAACTCGTTGGAGTATAGATAACTTTCAATGAGAATATGGGGCGTCAGGCACATGTCCCTAAAAGTAGAAAGCCAACAAAGGAGAAATAAAAATGGCAATAAGAAAATTAAATCCGACATCTCCGGGACAAAGAGGAATGACCAAAAGCGATTTCCAAGAAGTAACAACATCAACTCCGGAAAAGTCACTTTTAAAACCAATAAAGAAAACAGCAGGAAGAAATAATACAGGTAGAATTACTTGTCGTCACAAAGGTGGCGGTGTAAAAAGAGCATACCGTGTAATCGACTTCAAACGTGAAAAATTCGGCGTACCTGCAACAGTTAAAACTATTGAATACGATCCGAACAGAAACGCTAGAATTTCCCTAGTGTTCTATGCAGATGGTGAAAAGAGATATATCTTAACACCGGAAGGCTTGAATGTAGGAGATGTAATTGTATCAGGACCAGAAGCTCCTGTACAAGTCGGTAATGCACTTCCTCTAGAATTAATTCCGTTAGGTACAATTGTTCATAATATTGAACTTAACCCTGGTCGTGGCGGAGTTATGGTAAGAGCAGCAGGTAATGCAGCTCAAGTAATGGCTAAAGAAGGCAACTATGTAACAATAAAATTACCTTCATCAGAAATGAGAATGGTAAGAAAAGAATGTATGGCAACAGTTGGTACATTGGGTAACTCAGAGTTCAAAAACTTATCAATCGGTAAAGCTGGAAGAACTCGTTACTTAGGTATCAGACCTACCGTACGTGGTGTTACAATGAACCCTTGCGATCACCCTCACGGTGGTGGTGAAGGTAAAACCGGTCCTGGCGGACACCCTAAAACACCTTGGGGTAAACCGTCAGGCAAAGCATCAGATAAACTGATCGTAAGAAGACGTAAAAAATAATCGGGTATGAAGGGGGCTCCCCCTTCACCCTGAAAACTATCAAATAAAGGAGAAATTAATGGCACGTTCATTAAAAAAAGGTCCATACGTAGAAGAAGCTCTACAACAAAAAATAGCTAAAATGAATGCAAATTCAGAACATAAAGTTATC
>CASDPF010000027.1 GCA_949282215.1 uncultured bacterium
TAATTTGAAATTCTCATAATGTCTAAATCCGGTATTACCTAATATATCTTCCGGCTTTATATTATATATCCCATTGTTTCCTGTTATTCCACTTATATCGGAAGCCGTTACCGGCATAGTCATCAAAGACAAGGATAATATAGAGACAATAATTCTCAATTTCTTATGATTTGGGGTATAACTTGACATATAATAGTCGTCCTTTCAATAAACTCTGAAAAATATCTTCTTATAAACTGGGGTACATCTATTATATATATTTTGGAATACTTAATCTATTTATTTACAATACTTAACAATTCCCTGATTTCTTAAACATATTATTATTTATTGCAAAATAACATACGTAGAAAATCAACATTAAAATAATCATCTTAAAAATAGGTGTAATATAAGGCATATCAAGGAATAAATAATGAATAAACCCTAAAGGAATAAAAGATAAAAGCATCCCTAATATTATACGTACAGGATATAATAAACCCAACCCCGGTAAAACAATTATTACACTCAAAAAATAATAAAGGAAATTAGCACCAAGAGTTGCCATACCTACACCTTCAAGTCCGAATTTTGGTATTAAAATTATATTCATTGCAATACCAACAATACCGGAAATTAATTTTATAATAAAATCAATATAAGTTTTATTAGCGAGATGATATTGCAAAGTTGTATAATCAGTTAGCCCCATAAAAAATGTACCAAAAGCAAAATAAGGAATTAATCTATAAGCTTCATGGAATTTTGGAGCTGAAAAAATCGCAACGAAATCCTGTGCATACAATGCCATAATCGTTACGACAGGGAGTGAAATCAAAATATAATACCCCGTAAATCTGGATATAATAGGTCTTACATCAATTCTAGCCTCAAACATACGTATTATACGAGGGACTGCAGCTACCGTAATTATAGAAAAAATCGTCATCAATAATGGTAAAGTTACTCCATACGCTACCCCGACATATCCAACATCAGTAAATCCGCTTATATTATTCATAATAAATTTGTTGCTCTGATTTATAATCCAAGCACTTAATGATGTCGCAGCAATCGGAATACCATACATAAATATTGGAAGCAGTACTCCCAGCTTTAGCTTTGGAATTCTAAAATAAGCCCATATATTACTTTGATAAATTAATAAAATATCTATTAGGGAAATAGAAATTGCCATACCTAAAAGTAAAGCAATAGCTCCCATATGAAAAACTTTTATAAAAAATACAGATAACCCGATTGTTAAAATTTGATTTAATATTGTAGAAAATGTAAAAGCAACAGATTTTAACTGAGCTCGCAATAACTGAAATAACAAAGCTCTTATTGCTACAGGAATTATAAGCAATAGTATAACAAGAAAATAAATCGGTTCTATTTTAAAAAACGAATAAAAATGCTCTCTAAAAATGAATGCAATACCAAACATTGCTACAATATTAAAGCCTAATATAGTAACTAATATCGACAAATAACTCGGCAAATCCTGAGCAAGTTGGTGCTGTCTAAAAAATCTTAAACCAGATAATCCTACCCAATCAGAAAATAAAATACATAAAAAAGATAACAGTGCTATTGATAAAGAATACAACCCATACTGTTCCGGAGGCAAAAGACTAGTATAGACAGGTACAATAATTGCATTCCCCAACATGCCGCAAATTTTAGATGGAGAATATTTAAGCATATCCCTAAAGATAGCTTTTAATTGTATCTTTTCTTCTTCCTTATTTTCTATGTATTCCATCATTAACCTTAATAATAGGATTATCTTACTATAAAAAAGCTATTATGTCTATTTTATAACACCAAATAAATCATATTCATCAGCGTTATCAATCAATACATTCTCAATATCACCTGGAACAACCGATCTGTCAGTTTTTGCATAAACCAATCCGTCAATCTCAGGGGCATCATGCTCAGAACGCATAATTACAACTCCATCATCAGTTATTCCTTCTACTATACAAGGTAATGTCTTTCCTATATATTCCTGATTAATTTCATAAGAAATTTGCTGCTGCAAAGCCATTAACTCTTTATATCTTTTATGTTTTAATTTCTTAGGTACCTGATTTCCCATTGAATAAGATGTCGTATTCTTTTCACGAGAATATTCAAAAACTCCCATTCTATCAAATCTGGCTTTCTTGACAAATTCATATAATCTTTTAAATTGAGCATCAGTTTCACCCGGATATCCCACGATAAATGCTGTTCTTATTGCAACTCCGGGGATTTTATCTCTTAGTTTTTTTATAAGAATTTCATAATCAAAAGCAGGTCTTCTCATTGCTTCAAGAATTTTTTCATCATAATGCTGAAGCGGAATATCAATATATTTAACAACTTTTTCTAGTTTCGCAATTGCATTTATTAATTCATCATTCATTTGAGAAGGATATGCATACATAATCCTTATCCACCCTAAACCTTCTATTTTATTAAGTTCTTCAAGAAGTTTTGCAAGTGACGGTTTTCCATAAATATCTATTCCGTAACTTGTAGTATCTTGAGCTATTAAAACAAGCTCTGTAACACCTTTTGATACAAGCTCTTTTGCTTCCTCTAATATATTTTCAATAGTCCTTGAATGATAAGTACCTCTTAATTGAGGAATGATACAGTAACCGCAATGATAATTACAACCGTCAGCTATTTTTATATAAGAACTTGCACCTATTGTAATCTGCTGACGTTTTACAGATTCAGGATATATATATTCAGGCTGTTCTGAAATTTTTGATATATATTCATCCTCATGCTGATTGATAACTCTTTCGACAATTGGGACAATTTCTTTTAAATCCGACGTTCCAATCATCGCACAAATCTCCGGTATAGCTTCTTTTAAATCATCTTTATGCTTTTGAGGCAGACAGCCTGTTACAATAACTTTTTTCCCTGAATTTGTCATCTGTAAAATTGATTGAACAGACTCCTGTTCAGCATCATGAATAAATGAGCAGGTATTTACAATTACAATATCAGCTTCATTATCATCTAATGTAATCTCATAACCTTTTTCTGCCAATAATCCGAGCATTAGCTCAGAATCAACCAAATTTTTTGCACATCCGTGATTTATTAAAGCTATTTTTTTATTCATATTACATATACCTCTAGGTTATACTCTAACATGAATAAAAGTTTTTGTAAGCCCTACCAAGGGTAATCATCTTTAATCTCCCATCCGTCTGCTTGAATTAATGCTCCACAATATCCACCTGCATATTGTTGATTTGTTCCTTTTGTACATGAATATATATGATATTTATCATTTATTAAGCCGTCTCTATTTTTTACAGAACTTCCCCAAAGAACAATCCGTTTATTTCTAACAAGTTCGGCTATAAATATATCTTTACCAAGCATATTCGGTTTCTTATCAGCATTTATATCTATGAATATCCACATATAATACCCACCTCCAGGTTCACTCTCAAGACCCGGATTATTAAATATACCAATTGCAGTTCCGTCCGGAAGAATTATCCAAGACCAAATTGTCGAACGTACCCCCCAATCAATATTATAAATAGGATAAGCTGCACTCTGGATATTTTCACCTTTACATTTACCCACAATTTTTATATATGGTTCAAAATATTTTTTAAAAAATTCAGACTCAATAAAATTCCTATCATAATTTTCATTAGCAGTACCAGGAAAATCCCATTCCCAAACTTCACCATTATCTTTTTCTGACAATCTTATAATTTCATTAAGAGTTGCTACACTCTTTTTTAACTTGGAAACAGTTATCAATTTATCAATTTTTTGAGTTATCACAGGAAGTGTAATAGCTGCAATAATACCTAATATACCTAAAGTAATCAGAACCTCAGCCAATGTAAATCCTTTGAAAATTTTCATAAAAGACGCCCCTTAAACAAAATACATTTTTTAATATTATTATACACTATATAGTGCATTAAGTCAATTGATTTTATATTTACTACATTAAATAGTATCATAATAGGATGAATACTGAATACCAACTCGAAATAGAAAACATAAAAGAACAGATTAAATTTCTTGCAGCAATTCAAGGAATTACAATGTTAAAACTTAAAGAGGAAGTCAACAGAAAATACGGGAAACAGGATAGTATTAGAAATCTCGGCAACAAACTGCGAAACAAAACTTTTCGAGTATCTGAACTTGCAGAAATTGCAGACATTCTTGGTTATGATATTTACCTTAAAAAAAGAACCTAACCGAACTTTTTCTTCATGCCTATTTTCATTATGGAATTTATAAAATCTTGGGGCAATCTTGAAACTATTTCTGCAGCCACAGCATCTTTTCCAATCGTATATGAAGCTTTAGGATTTTTCATTTCAACTACACGCTTTATAACTTTTACAACCTCACTTACAGGAAGCCCTCTTTTTTCATTTTTCAAAGCATTCTGAGCTAAAAACTCCATCTCATGATGATAAGCTTCGCTATTATTTATACAATCTTTGTTTAACTCCACAGACTTACCCCACAAAGGAGTAGCAATCACACCAGGCTTTATAGAAATAACTTTTACTCTGCCGCGTGTTTCTAATTCCAAAGAATTAAATAATATATCCAAAGCACGTTTTGAGGCACAATAAGGAGCAATAAACGGAAAAATTCCAAAACTCGCCATTGAACTTATATTAATAATTCTTGAATTCTGCATCAAAGGCAGCAAGTTTTGGGTAAAATCCAAATGAGAAAAAGCGTTAACATCAAACTGACGTCGAATTTTAGATACTGACATATTTTCAATAGGACCTGCTACAACACATCCTGCCGCATTGATTAGTACATCAACCTTATCCGTATTTTGTCTTATTGTATCCGATGCACCAGTTATTGTATACGGTTTTTCCATATCTATAAAAAACGGAATAACATTCTGCATAGAAGATAATTCAGTTTCATATTTAGGATTTCTATATCCGGCAAATACCTTATTTTCTTTTGAAAATTCTTCCAGCAGTGCCTTTCCAATTCCTGAAGTAGCACCGGTTATTACAAAAGTCTTCATCTTATTACCCTTAAAATTAATCTGCCATATAAGAACCAAATAACGGCAAATATAAAGCTAATGCCAAAGTTAATACGATAGAACCGATTACAATCAACATTAACGGCTCAATCATTTTAGTCATTGTATCAATAATACCATCAAGTTTTTTATCAATAAACTTTGTAGCCTGCAAAAGCATATCACCTAAACGACCTGATTGCTCACCTGTTGCAATCATAAACAAAATCATCTTAGGCACAGCCTCAGTTGATCTTAAAGCTACTGAAAGATGCTGCCCCTGCTGAACCATACCTGTTGCCTTTTCAATTTTTTCCTTCAATGTATAATTTGTTAAAGTCAAATTCGCCAGATATAAACATTCTACAATAGGTACACCGGCATCATAAGCAACCTGCATTACAGCAACAAAGTTTGCAAAATTTGAAAACTGAAGCAAATCACACAGCAAAGGGATTTGAAGAGAATATCTGTCAATAATACGTTTGCTCGGTTCCCACTTGAATAAATAAATAATACCAAAAGTTATAGAACCTAAAATAAGAGGCACCAGATACCAGAATTTCTTTAAGAAAATACCTGCAGACATCAAAGTCGCGGTAATCCAAGGCAACTCTTTTCCCATACCATCAAACATATCTTTAAATACCGGGAATACAAACATCAACATAACAAGTACAATAATTACAGCCAAAGCAATAACAAACATCGGATACATCAATGTACCAATTACTTTACCTCTGATATTAGCTTGTTTTGTCATTAACTCCATCAAACGATCAAGAGTTTTTTCCAATTCACCTGAATCCTCACCGGCTTTACACAAACCTATAAAAACCTGCCCAAACTGATTTGGATATTTTGCGATAGTATCAGCAAAAGTTGCACCCGCCATAATCTGACGACGAAGTTCTTTTGCTACTAAACGGATTTTTAATTTTGCAGCATCAGTTTCAATAAACATTAAAGACTCAATCATCGGAATTCCTGATGAAGCTAAAATCTGTAAAGTAGACGTGAAATCCATCTTATCAGCAAGACCTAAAGTCTTCATCTGACCGCCTTTTACTTCATCAGCAGCGTCTTGTTTATTATCTTTACCCAGCTTTTCTTCATAAACTTTTGTAGGTAAAAAACCTAATTTTCTTACCTGCTCACGCGCATCCCGAAGGTCTTCGGCTTCAACCTTACCTTTAACTAAATCTTTATTATTTTTTAATGCTACATAATTATATATTGTCATTCTTCACCTATTCATTTACAACACCCAAAACTCGGACAAATTCATCAATAGTCGTCAAGCCGTTTAGAATATGCCCCATACAAGCTTGGTTAAGAGTTTTCATACCATTTCGTACAGCAGCTTCTTCAATTTCAATATCATGTGCACCTGATGCTACAAGTTTTTTAATTTCCTTATTTATAGACATAATTTCATATACACCGAGTCTCCCTTTAAATCCGGTAAAATTACACTTATTACAACCAACAGATCTATATATTGGAGTTTTCATCAATTGCTGAATTTCTTCTTCATTAGCGGAAATTTGACGAGCTTCCTCGTAAGTTGGGAAATATTCCTGCTTACAATCATCACATAGTCTTCTCACAAGACGTTGTGCGATTACACCAGACAATGTAGATGCAACAAGATAATCTTTTGCACCCATTTCAATCATACGAGTAACAGTAGCTGCAGCTGAGTTTGTGTGAACAGTACTTAATACAAGGTGACCTGTTAATGCTGCAGAAATCGCAATTTCTAAAGTTTCATAGTCACGGATTTCACCGACTAGGATAATATCAGGGTCTTGTCTTAAAATTGCACGCATACAAGAAGCAAAAGTAATACCTGCTTTTGCGTTAATTTGTGATTGGTTAATACCCTCCAATTTAATTTCTATAGGGTCTTCAATTGTCGTAATATTTACATCTTCATCGTTTAAACTTTTTAATACAGAATAAAGAGTAGTCGTTTTACCTGAACCTGTAGGACCTGATGTAAGAATAATACCGTTCGGACAACTAACCATATTTTTAATTTTTGCAATATCATCATCGCCGCCACCGACAAGGCTGATATTCTTATCTGCAGCATTCAAACTTACAGCAGGTGCAAGTACACGGATACAAACCTTTTCCTTACCAGCAACAGGCAATGTATTTATACGAAAATCGTAAGATCCGCCTTTATATTTAATAGAAAAAGTACCATCCTGAGGTCTTCTGTGCTCAGCGATGTTCATTCTGGATAATACCTTAAAACGAGCAATAACTGAGGTCTCAACTTTTGTAGGAATATCAAGGACTTTTGACAACATACCGTCTTTTCTGTAACGGACGATATATCCTGAAAGCCTTGGTTCTATGTGAATATCTGAAACTTTTGTATCAATTGCGGTAGTAATAATTTGGTTTACAAACTTTGCGATAGAACCGCTTGAATCTTGAAGCTGGTTATCAACCATTTCAGCAAGAGATTCTTCGACCTGAAAAGTTTCAGCCTCTTCCTCGATTTGTTTAATAATCTGCTGTGTTTCTTTTTTAGATTCAGAGAAAAAGGTATTTAAAGCGTTTTCAAACTCATAATGAGTCATCAATAACTGCTTAGGACTTTGACCTGTTAAGTAAATAATCTCTTTTAAAACATCAGGTTTAACAGGGGACACCGCACCTAGTATTAATGTTTTACCGTCTGAGGAAATCGGGATAACTTTATTACTTTTGATAAAATCCTCAGGCAATATGCCGATATACTTAGATTGCGAAGCCAATTGACTTGACGTTACAACATCAAATCCGGTTTGAATATGCAGAATTTCTTTTAATTGTTCAAGCGTAATAAACCCTAATTTAAAAAGCATTGAACCAATAGGAGTTTTATTACGTTTACTTTCGGCCAAAGCTTGAAGTAGTTGAACATCAGTAATATAACCTTTTTGAATTAAAAGTTCACCCAATTTGCCTTGAACTGAATTTTGCGAAGATGAAGAGGCGTTTTTATCATCTTTAAACAATTCAACAATAAGCTGATTTAAATCAGCATCAGGCACCTGCATCAATTTTATTTGATACTGAAATAATGTTCGTAACTTATCATTCACTGCATCTTTATCTGAAGTTGAATTGATAGCGACAAATAAAAACTTATCTTTAACACTAAGTGGAACAAATTTCATTTGTTCCATTAGTGCTTTATCAACTTTATTGAGTATCTGCCTATTGATACTATTTTTTAGTCTGTTTAGTAATTCGCTCATTCTTCTTATTATTCGCTACAGTGCATTTTCTTCATCATCAGTAATTATCTTAGGTGTTACAAGAATGACTAGTTCTGATTTAGTACGGGTAGTAGAAGTACTTCTAAAGAAAGACCCTATACCTGGAAGATCTCCTAAAAACGGAACTTTACTGATTGTTCTCGAATCATTCTCCCTCATCATACCTGCTATAACAAGGGTATCACCATCTTTAATCCTGACATTTTTTAATTCCAAATTACGTCTTTGTAATAATGTTGCTTGAAGATCTGTTTCTCCTTCAGCAGCTGCATCTTCATCTTCTGCAGCAGCATATATATACTTATAAGGAATAGCATAATCAGGAGTTAAATTAAGGTATACATAACCATCCGGAGATATAAACGGAGTTACTGTAATTTTAATACCATCATCTTCACCGATTTCATATTGTTTTTGAGTCGGAGTATTAAGGCTGGTACTACCAGAAATAATCTGAGTTGTAACTGTTTTTACATAGTCTGAAGTCATATCTATTGTCGACTCTTGACCATTGGTAACAACAATTCTAGGATTAGAAATTGTTCTTGCTTTGTTATTCTGTAACAAGTATTTGATTGTATAAACCAAAGATGGAGATCCGCTGGTATAACGTTGAGTTGGCCCCATTAAGTAAAAAGGTTTAAAGTTAGTAGAACCTGAAGCCGGATCTGATGATACAGAGAAATGCTTGCTTGTGAAACTCCATTCGTTATTAAACGTTCTTGAACCATCCTCATTTAATTCAATTATTGAAAATTCAATATATGCCTGAGGCTGTTTTTTATCACTCTTTTCAATAAATTCTCTTATCATATCAATTTGCTGCTGTGACCCACCGACAATATTAACTGTACCAAGTTGGGTATAATAAGCAACAGATAAACTGCCAAGCCCTAAGGCTGCAGCACCTTCACTACTGCCACCGCCTCCACCTGAACTTAGACTACAAGCTACTACACCTTCTCCAAGCACTATATCACCGCCAGAACTTCCACCTGAAGACGCAGCTCCACCGGTCACAATTCCTGCTGCACCACCGGTAGCTCCACCACCAGTACTTGGTAATAATAAATCACAAATCATCTTCGACATAGCTTCAGGAGTTGTATGATTTACTTTGAAAGAGGTTGTTATAGGTTTTTTATCAAATTGATCTACCACCTTACGAGCAATAGCAACATTTTCTTTAGAACCAAAAACTATCAAGTCATTTGTTGCCGGATTTGTAGTAACCAAAGTCGTAGATGAAAACCCTGGTCTTTTTACCCCGAATATATTTTTATTTAAAAAGTCTGCAATCGCAGAGGAACTTACATATTTTACAGGTAATACAGTCATTGGTTGTTTTGTTACATTTGTATTATCATCAGGTTTAGTAATTATAAGAGTATTATCCTCTAAAACATAGGCTAAATCAGTAGTTTCCAATACCATATTAAATGCAGAGTTTAATGGAACATTGACTAAATCCATTGTAACAGTACCATTTACATCCGCTTTAAAAATAATATTCAAACCAGCTTTATCAGCAAACATTCTTAAAACTTGTTTTACATCCGAATCTCTTAGACTAAGATTTATCGGAATATTTCTGTCAGTAATACTAACTTTTCCATACAAATCTAAAACAGAAGGTTCTGCATCACGCAAAACCGGTTTTTCTTCCGTATACCCTACACCACTACTAAATGATAAAAGATTTTTAAAATCTCTAGCATCAGCAATTGTAATCGTATTCGATAAAATAAACGATAACAAGATCATTGTAGTATAAATTTTTTTAACCGTATTTTTCATTACTGCTCCTGCTTATTTAAATCTATTTCTTATTATTTGCTGCACCACCGAATTTCTTTGATAAATTCGATATTTGATTATATTTTATACCATCTTCTTTTGTAACAATCTCACCCACTCCTGCCTTATAAATATTGGAACCCAACTGGACAGTAACTGTTTGAGGACTTATTGCAAGTATTTTATAACCATTAACCACATCCCCTGAACGTACTAAGTAATCAGTATCTTCTATATTTATAATAGCTGAAGGATTATACTTATCAAACATTATACCAGATATTTTAGTCGTAACAACTTTTGCTGCATCACTGTCAGTTTCAGACCCCATAGGAGGTTCTACTAATTCAAACTTAGGCAACTGATTAGTTGTAACGACTTCTTGAGCAAAAGATTCTGTTGCAGGGACAAATGGATTTGCTCTACCAACTGCTTCCATAGATACAGCGACCATTTTATCCTGACTTTGACTGGTTTCACTATCAATATCAACCACTGAGCCCACTGCTCCAGGAGTTTCTTCTGTACTTTCTTGGACAGAGTTTGTATCTACAGTTTCTTGAGGTATTGCAGACTCCATTGAATCACTTGTAGTACTTCCTGAGCACCCACTTAAAACCAACGTTATTAAGAGAAATAGCATTGAACAAAGCAATATACCTATTTTCTTTTTTAAAAATTTTCTCTTATTAATCATACCTGTATTCTGTTCCACTCTCTTTACGTTATTATATAAGTTACATTTTGATTATATAAAAATATAATATTAATTGTATCAATTATTTAGTGTATTTAATTATACAAGACACACTTTTTATAATAATATAACAAGTGAAATTTTATCATATTTAATAATAAAAGGCAAAAACTTTCACTTTATTAAGTTTTTTTAATATATCTATTGAAAATTATTAGTTATTGCATGTATATATTCAAGAATTTCAGAAAAATAATCTAAATCAGCATTACCGTTAAGTACCAAATCAGCTTCTGATCTAAAAGGTTTAACGTATTTTTCTCCAGCTTGAGCAATATAATCCCAATGTTTTAATGCATTTTCAATACTTTGATTTCTTTCTTCACAAGCTCTTGTAATAAACCTGTCTTTTCTTATAGAATTATCAGATTCTACATATATTTTTACATCAAAAATATCTTTGACTTGTTCATACATGGTAGCAATACCTTCAACTACAATAATCTTTTGAGAAGATATTTTCTGAGCATGAGGGACAGAAACTCCAGTCCCGTTCGGAAGATACATAGGAATCATAACATCCGTTCCTTCAGATAACAATTTTAAATCTTCCGTTAATGTATCAAGCTGAAAACTTGTTGGAGCGTCAACATCATAACCATTATCACGTAAATTGTCAAAAGAGCCAAACTTTTTAATAAGTGCAGAAATATCATTAAAATAATTATCAGTACTTAACACCGATACAGGCATATGAAACTGTTCTATAATTTTCTTAATTTCCTTACAAATCGTAGATTTTCCGGAAGCCGACTCACCTGTAATTCCTACTAATAAACGTTTATGCGGGTTATTTATTAAACGTTTAGAAAATCTTGAAATAAAATCTGAATTAACATCGATAAATACAGGATTTTCACACTTTCTGTCAAACGAAAGTATCTGACGAAACTTCGTTTGAAGATAAAATACCAAAAGTTCTCGGCCGGTACGTGAATTAAAATCAGGTTTTAGTATTTTATCTGTAGAATTTAATTCTTTATCTATTAATAATTTCATAACTTCCTTTATTGACTTTATAAAAATAAAGTATGTTTAAAATAATACACAAGAAAAAAAAAAATTGCTAGTCCCACGAAAAACATAACAGAAATGTAACATTTAAATATACAAAAAACGCACCCTTAAAAAGGATGCGTTTTTTGATTTTAAAAATTTAAATTAGAAGCATAATCCAGCTTCACGAGCAGCATCAGCCAAAGCTTGGATACGTCCGTGATATAAGAATCCGCCTCTATCGAAAACTACACATTCAATTCCAGCTTTTTTAGCTTTTTCTGCAATTGCAGCACCTACAACTTTAGCAGCTTCAATATTACCGCCGTGAGGAAGTTTTTCCTTTAAATCCTTATCAACAGAAGATGCTGCTGCAAGAGTTACGTGGTTTTCATCATCAATTAACTGAGCATAAATATGCTTAGTTGATCTGTAGACTGCTAATCTAGGGAACTCTTTTGTTCCTGAAATTTTAACTCTAATAGACTGGTGTCTTTTTTGAACTTGTGGTTTTCTTACTTTTCTTTTAATCATTTTTTGTCCTTTCTGCCCAAACCTTCTTGAGTACCCAATTCAAGGGTTTATGCGGGCTTATTTATTTTGTCAAATAAATGACGGGAGTGCTATTTACTATTTTTTACCGGCTTTACCAGCTTTACGTCTGATGTATTCGCCTTCATATCTTACACCCTTACCTTTGTAAACTTCAGGCGGACGTTTAGATCTGATAAATGCTGCTACATCACCAACTGTTTGTTTATTTGAACCTTTTACAGTAATTTTAGTATTAGCTTCTACAGAAATCGTAATTCCTGCAGGTGGTTCAACGATTACAGGGTGCGAATAACCTAATGAAAGATTAAGATTTTTACCTTCCATATTAGCACGATAACCAACACCTTGAATTTCTAATTTTTTTTCAAAAGCGTGTTTTACACCGTGTACAGCATTAGCAATAAGAGTTCTTGACAAACCGTGTAAAGAACGAGCCTGTCTTGAATCATCAACTCTTGTTACAACAATGTGATTATCTTCGACTTTTACGTTAATTTCCGGACGAACAGCTACAACTTCAGTACCGTTAGGGCCTGTTACTGTAACTTGATGGTCTTCAATTTTAACTTCCACGCCTTGTGGAATTTCGATAGGTAATTTACCAATACGTGACATTTTAATTTTCTCCTTTTAGTATATTGTATACAAATCAGGTCTTTCTACCAATTTCACCTGACAAGAATTATATTAACATAAACGCAGCAAAGTCGGGAATTTTTTTCCCGACTTGTTGCAAAACTTCAAACTAATATATATAGCAAAGAACTTCGCCACCAATATTTTCTTTACGAGCTTTTCTGTCTGTTAACAAACCTTTGCTTGTTGACACAATTGCTACACCCATACCACCCAATACTTTTGGAAGGTTTTTAGCTTTGCAATATGTTCTCAAACCAGGTTTTGAAACTCTTTGTAATTTTGAAATTACCGGTCTGCGTTTTTCATCATATTTCAATGTTATTTCTAAAATTTTAAATTTTCCAACTTCTTTAACTGCATAATCAGAAATAAATCCTTCAGTTTTTAACAATTTTGCTAATTCAATTTTTAATTTAGAAGAAGGAATTTCAACTGTTTCGTGAGAAACCATATTCGCGTTTCTGATTCTTGTTAGCATATCTGCTATAGGATCTGTATTCATTTTAAATTTCCTTTTTACTTATGTCGAAAATAAATTTCGACGCTACTTACCAATTTTTGTCCGGTTCGGATAACTCCGCCTTGACGATTTTTAGCAGTTTAGCAAAAGCTTTATTAGCTTTGGATTATTAGGTATTCAAACCATTTTAATCAAGTTTGCTCATATATTGCTAAACACATTCTGAGCAACCCTGTAAATTATCATTTCAGGGATTGTACCAAAATCAGGTACTACCAGCTAGCTTTTGTTACACCAGGTAATAGACCTTGGTGAGCCATTTTTCTCAAACAGATTCTGCACAATCCAAAATCTCTGTGATAACCGTGAGGTCTTCCACAGATACTGCATCTGTTGTGCAATCTTACTGTAGGATATTTTCCCTTAGCAGCAAGTGCTTCACGTCTGAGTTCTTTGTTTATCATCGCTTTTTTAGCCATGAATATCTCCTTTGTTCTTTTATTTTAGTTGATTTACTATATATTATGATTATTTGTTCATCCCTTTGAAAGGCATACCCATTAATCTCAATAATTCTCTTGCTTCTTCATCAGTTTCTGCAGTAGTAATAATTGAAATATTCATACCTTTTACAAGATCAACTTCTTCATATGTAATTTCAGGGAATAATGCTTGTTCTTTCAAACCTAAAGTATAGTTACCACGACCATCGAAAGATTTTGCACTGATACCTCTGAAGTCACGAATACGAGGGAATACAACGCAGATTAATTTTTGCAAGAAATCATACATTCTTTCACCTCTGAGCGTAGCCATTGCACCAACCGGCATACCTTCTCTTAATTTATAAGTAGCGATTGATTTTTTAGCTTTTGTGATAACACATTTTTGACCTGCAATTTTAGTCAATTGTGCTTCAATAGCTTCAGCAATTTTTGAATTGTGAGAAGCTTCACCTACACCCATATTTAAAACAATCTTATGAAGTCTCGGAATTTGCATTTCATTTTTATATCCGAATTTTTCTTTCATAGCTTGTTTTACTTCTTTTTCGTATTTGGTTTTTAAGCTTTCTGTTTTAGTCATTTTCGTATTTCCTTAATTCTGGGACGTCTAAAATTAAACGTCTAATTGTTCACCACATTTTTTACAAACACGAACTTTTTTGCCATCAACGACATCGTGTTTGATCCTTGTCGGTTTTTCGCATGCAGGGCATACAACCATAACTTTAGAAGCATCCATTGGAGCTTCAAGCTTGATTAAACCGCCTTGAATTCCAGCCATAGGTTGAGGTTTTTGAGCTTTTGTCACCATATTAGAACCTTCAACAACAACTTTACCTTCTGAAGGGTTTACTTTTTTGATGTTGCCCATTTTACCTTTATCCTTGCCTGAAGTAACGATAACTCTGTCACCGTTTTTTACATGCAAGCTTTTTTTATTTTTATCTGTCATTTCTAGATTCTCCATTTTTACATTTACTGAAACAAAATTCGACCTAATAATTTTGTTTCGCTATTCACATAAGTCCTAAAGTTTTTAATTTTTGCTATTGAAAACTAAATAACTTCCGGAGCAAGTGAAACTATTTTCATATAGCCTTTATCACGAAGTTCACGTGCGATAGGGCCAAATACACGAGTACCTCTAGGGTTTCCGTCTTTGTTGATAATAACTGCAGCATTTTCATCAAATCTGATAACTGAACCGTCAGCACGTTTGATGTCAGCTTTAGTTCTTACAACAACAGCTTTTACAACTTCACCCTTTTTAACAGCCATATTCGGAGTTGCGTCTTTTACAGAAGCAACGATTTCGTCGCCAACTGCTGCAAATTTCTTATTTGAGCTGCCCATAACACGGATGCATAGTAATTGTTTTGCACCTGTATTATCTGCTACTTCTAATCTGGTTTCTTGTTGTATCATTTTTACTTTCCTTTTAATTTAAGTAATTTTACTACTTTCGGCCTCTCATTACTCATAAGGTAATGCTGCCAAGCTCATTATTAACGAGCTTTTTCAACTACTTCAGCTAAAGTCCAGCGTTTTCCGCCAGAAATTGGTCTTGATTCAACAATTCTTACAGTATCACCTTCACCGCAGATATTGTTTTCATCATGAGCTTTATAGTTTTTGTTTGATTCAATAATTTTTTTGTATTTTGGATGTGGTTCATAGTCAGCTACTCTAACAACAATTGTTTTATCCATTTTGTTGCTGATGACTATTCCTTGTTTTTCTTTCTTAGGCATTTATATTCTCCTTGGTTGCTCGCATTAAACGGGTCTTCGACCTTGACCCTCTTTTACAAACATTACTGTCTGTCCGGCAGAGTATCAAGCTCTACGCCCTCTGCTCGCAATCCGCTTTTTCTTTTATTACAGTTTTAGCTTGAGCAATTAAGCGTTTTGTTTTTGAAACAAGTGCTGTGTTTTCCAATTTGTGAGTTGAAAGTTTTATTTTACAATCTAACAATTGTTTTTTCCATTCAACAATCGCTTCTTGGAGCTCTTCAACTGTTTTTTCGCGCATTTCACTTAATTTCATTTTATAATTTCCTTATTGTTTTGGTTACGATTAGTGAATCTTAATGTTTTCGCATTAAGCTTCTAACTTAGACTTTTCTACAACTTTAACTTTGATAGGTAATTTTTGTGCTGCTAATTCAAGAGCATTAACTGCAACGTTTCTATCGAAGTATTCAAGTTCGAAAAGAATTCTGTTCGGTTTAACAACCGCAACCCAGTATTCCAAATTACCTTTACCTGAACCCATACGAGTTTCAG
>CASDPF010000028.1 GCA_949282215.1 uncultured bacterium
GACCTCCGATTGAAATTAAAAGAGCTGAGAAACAAGCCGTGCCAAGTGACACGGTGAATTTTCGTATAGAAAATGTTAAAATAGAAATTAGTATATAAATGGAGGACTTATGAATAAGAAAAATGCTTTTACATTGGCAGAAGTGCTAATTACATTAGGTGTAATCGGAATAGTCGCAGCGATAACACTACCAGTATTAAATCAGGCAGTAAACAAGAAAGTACGTGCAGAACAAATTCGTACGGTAAAATATAAGTTTACGAAAGCAACGGAAAAGATGGCACACTTAGGCTTAATAGGCCCGTATGACAGTACGGCAGCATTTGTGGCAGAATTACAAAAGCATTTGAAAATCGCAAAAGTATGTCCATCAAGCAAATTGAGAGAATGCTGGCCTTATGATACGATAACACTACTAGACGGTAAAGAATATGAAGTAGAAAAACTCCAGACAGGCAAGAATTTTCAAATGAAAAACAGTGATAGTGCAGATTATAGCAGCCCCAATGTGGGTATAATAACAGCAGACGGAACTCCAATGATACTAAGTTACAATACAAAATGTGAAGCGTTAGACCCAGTAAAAACTTACGGCTGGGCAACAGAAGACAACAAGCCTGTAAGTAATGCGACATCAAATTGTGTAGCAGCAGTATTTGAAATAAACGGAAGTAAGAAACCGAATAAACAAAATGAGGATGTAGCTCTATTCAATGCAAATGGCTTAGGTTCAAGTTGTGCAATAGAACTGGATAGTGGAAGATGTTTCGGTGCCCCATTTACGCCAACCCCAATGACGAAAGCAGAATGTGAAGCCCAAAAAGGTAAACTTGGAATAAGAGGATGTTCCTATAATGTTGACTACTGGGCAGGTGCCGTAAAACAGTGCGGGGGAGTCAGTAACATGCCTACAATGGCCGACCTTGCAAAGATAGCAAGTGCAATCTACAAGGGTAATCCAAGTATAGGGAAATTTAGTGAAGTTCGAAATTTAGAGTACATAACTGGAAGTGCAACCACATTAGGTCTTCCAGAACCCAGCTTCTGGTTGTGGTCAGGAGATGAGACAGTTGGTGTTGATTACCTTTCTGGCAGCCGGTATTTCTCCTCTAAAGCCACTGTCTATGCCAGTAGCTACAAAGACGATGCCACCTACCAGGCAGTTTGTCTAAGTGATTAATCCTTTAATCCTTCAGGCATTTAGTGCGCCGTTTTTCGGAACGAAGCAACTTAAAAATTGAATAGGTCTATGAGATAAAAAAGCGAGGTATCAGCCTCGCTTTTTGGGGTTTTGTTAAGAATTATTAAAAAAAATCGTTATTTTAGCAATTTTATTTCTTGAGGGGTATTTAAAAGGTAGAATAGGAATACGATAATAATTTTATTTACTGAAAGGAAGAAAATAATATGATGCAAATTCCAAATTACGTAAATCCTTACATGCAACCTCAGATGCAGCAATACGCTACACCTGCTCCAAATTACAATGCAGTAAAGATTGATGTTCACAATCCTAGTGTTAATACCCCTGGTGTTGGTCAAGCTGTAGTAAATGTACCTCAACAACCACAATATGCAGCACCTACAATGCCATATTACACTTATCCGCAAGCTCAATTGTATGATTATCCGCAAGCTCAGCAACAACCATATTACATGCCTCCACAAATGCAGGCTCCAGTTGCTCCAAAAGCTCCGGCAGCTCCGGCTCCTGCACCTGTAGAAGTTCCTGCTCCTCAGGTTGTAGCTCCTGCTCCGCAAATCGTACAACAAAACATTAATGCTCCTCAACAAGCTCCAGAAGCAGTTGTCACAAAACCGGCTGAATCGCCAAAGGAGGTAAAGCCTGTTGAGGTTGTACCCTCAGCTCCCTTAGCTCCGCAAGTTGATTTGAATGGCTTTGTAGCTAAATTGACAAACCCTGATTATGAAGTTCAGGCTGCTACTATGGAAGAAATTGCTAATATGGTGAAAGAAGATCCTCAAAAAGCTACTGAATTATTAGATGTAAAAGTTATGGATGCCTTAAATAATATTGTAAAATTGGATACTTCAAAATTAGCTGAGCCTACAGCAGAACAACTTGCAGCTCGTAAGAAAAAAGATTCAAATCAGCAGTTAACTCCTGAGGAATTGAAATTAGCTGATACGCCATCACCTTATGAAGCTGCTGAAAGAAACAAAAGCTATGCAATGTATACTTTAGCAATTCTTCAAAAACTTTACGGTGATGAAGTAGCTAAATTGACAAACTCTACTGTTCCATTGACAGAGTTACCGGGTGCAGTAACAATAGTAGAGCAGTTAAAAAACAATCCGAACCCTACAGTAAGAACTTCTGCCGTTGAAGCTTTAAGTTATATCCAAAACCCTGCTTATGAAAAAGATTTACAAACAATCTTTAATAACGCAAAAAATGATGTAGATGGTGAAGTTCAAAAAGCAGCTAATTTAGCACTTGAAAAGTTAGCTAATGAATCTCAAAATGCAGCAGGAGCTAAAACAATTGAAATGACTCCAAATCCACAACCGGCTGAACAAGCTCAAGGTGAAGGTAAAACATTTGCTATGAACCCTGCTAACCAAGCTCCGGCACAAGCTGCATAAATTAATAATTCCTTTCTTTAAATAAAACGACAAGCAAAAATCCCCTGAATTTTCAGGGGATTTTTAATTTAATTTAATTTAATTGTTTGTTTAAACGTTAGTTAATTCGGGAACAATATTTTCAGGTACAGGTGCACAATTCTCATAATTTGCCATGTCTGAAATTTGTTTACACCATTCATAAATAATTACATCTTCAGGTAGTTTATATGAAATAGGCTTTCCTATATGGAGTTTTACGTTTCTTCTTGTAAAAGGTTTTAATTTAGGATATCCGTCCCAACCGTCAATTGCAACAGGAATAATATCAGCTTTTGCATTTTTAGCGATTACAACAAATCCTTTTTTTATACCTTCAAGTTTTCCATAGGGTCTTGTCCCGCCTTGAGGAAAGACTCCAAGTGACCAACTCGTTGATAATATATCTCTGACCGTTTTAAAAGTTGCGATTTCGGGTTTGGTTCTGTCAACTGCAAAAGCTCCAAGACGTTTTACTAACCAAGACAATTTTTCTCCTTTTTCAAAAAGCTCCTTTTTGGCCATATAAGCAATAGGTCTGTTGCAAGCCATTGTTACCATTGGCGGATCGAATATTGAAACATGGTTTGCGGTATAAATAAATTTTCCGCTTTTAGCTTTTGTTGGAAGATTTTCACGACCTGTTATTTCATAATTATAAAATATTTTCATAAAAGGTACTACTACAGTATAAAGAAATCCATAATAAAACATTGTTCTAAATATATTGTATTCGTATGGATATCTTCTATTATAATTACGTTCCTTCTTAACCATAATTAACTCCTAATTTTGCTGAGTTGTATTTTCCTCAGTTGTTTTTTCATCTTCCACGTATGTAAATCCTGTCAATTTTTGAATTTCTTCAGTCCATTTTTTGACCACGTCATCTACATCATTGCTGTAAGGGATTGGTTTTCCGATATTAACAATAATTTTACCTGTAAACGGCCATCTTTTTACTTCATTTGTGCCGATTATTCCTACAGGTAAAATTGCACATTTTGTAATTTTAGCAAGACCTGCAAAACCTTTAGTTACACCTTTTATTTCTCCGGGGATTCCTCGTGTACCTTGAGGAAATATTCCAAAAACCCATTTACTTTTTTTGATTTCCATAACAGTTTTAATTGTAGATGGACCGAGACTTTCTCTATTTACGGCAAAAGCACCCAACCAGTCAATCCACCAACGTAAAAACGGAATATCAAAAAGCTCTTTTTTTGCCATAAAAGCTACGTGTCTTGGCATTATTGATACCATTAACGGCGGATCAAGAGTTGAGAGATGATTCGGGCATACAATGTATTCATTATCCTTTGGTACATTTTCAAGTCCGTTTACCTCAAGTCTGTATACAAGTTTAAATCTAATCATGTAGCCAAACTTGCAGACTATATTTTGAAAAATACCTCTCCATATATTATATTGAGACGATGAACGCTTTGTATACTCTTTTTTCTTCTTTGTCATAAAGATTATCCCTCAACTACATTATACAATAAAAATTTTTATTGTATAATTATATCAAAAAATAAGGAGAAGTGAGCTATGACAATGCCCAAGATATCAAATGTTGAATTAGAAAATGAATTGTTTAAAAGTGTATATGAAAAGACTCCTGATTATATAAAAAATCTTAATTTAATGGATTTTTCTAAAAATGGTGAGTTTACATTTGTATTAAAAAAAGAACATCTATACCCTTATGATGAGGTAAAAAATCCTGAGGGGTTAAATTTGAAAGAGTGGTTTGCAAATTATGCAAAAGAGGCTAAAGTCTCTACTGCAGGTATTCGCGGGCCTCAAAATATTCTATATCCGCAGGATACAAGATTTCCTATTAATTTAGTTGGTATAGTTTTGGCAACTCTTGCAAAAGCTCTTGTTGCAAAGGAAAAATATCAAGGCAAAGAAATTTTAAAAGTTGCAGGACGTGAAGTAAGATATAATTCTGAGTTGTTTTTGGATGCTATAGCTAGAATTCAGGCAGCTAACGGAATTAAGACTCTTATCCCTGTTGAAAGAAAAACTATTCCTATTTGGTTAGCTTCATTTTTAGCGTTTAAACTTGATTTGCTGGGTGGTGAATATATCACATCAAGTCATGGAATTTCTGTTAAAAACGCAACAAAAGATTTAAATTCTCAAGGTAGTCAATATTTGCCTGAGGAATCTTTAGAGTTTGTTGATAAAATACAAGAGATTTTTGATGCAACTGAGAAAAATGGCACCTATTCAATTAGGATTGCGGCGAAAGATAATCCTTTGATTGATGAGAAAATAATGTCAAAACTTAATGACGGTGTCGATTTATATGTTGAGTATTTAAAATCAGGCGTTGCTAAGAAAATTAATTTAAATTTAATCAAAAACTTTAAAAACAAAATTATAATTGAAAACGTTGGAGGGTCAGCTTATAGAACGTTATCAAGAGTTTTAAAGAAGCTTGATATATCTGATAAATTTGTTTGGTTTAACATTGAAGAAGATTCATTCTTTCATTCAATAGGTAAATATGACGTTACTCCAAAAGGTGAACATGCTTTTTATGATTACTCTGTAGATGCGACTGTTCTTGCCAAAAGACTAAACGGTGAAAAGTTTTTCCCTGTAATTGAAACTTTGAATTATCAGGATAAACTAAAAGATTATCCTGTAGGTACTGTTGTTTTAATTACTGATCCTGATCATGACCGTTTGACAATAGCTCAGACTGAAAGTATTTCAAGAATTGATTATTTAGTCGCTAACGGTATTGATTTTGTAAAACTTGATAATGAAACGCTATTAACTGTTTTCACTGCAAATCAAGCCTTTTTAATGCTTATGGATTTCTGGGCGAAGCAGTTGAAAGCTGAAGGATTATGGAATAAACATCCGAGATTTATTATTAAAACAACAGCCTCTGCTTCATCTTGGGATGAGTGGGCTAGTAAAAACGGTGTTAAAGTCGTGAATGTCCCTGTTGGCTTTAAAGAAATTGCAAACATTATGAAAAAGGTTGAGCTTCAGTTGAAGAATTCCCCTGATAAAGATGTCATTATTGATGATGTTTTCGGTAATTCTATTAATCTCGGTAAAAATCCTAGATTGTTATTCGGTGGCGAAGAATCAGGCGGTATGATTATGGGTACTGAAGATTTGATTGAATCTTTAGCAGGTCGCAAAGCTATTGCAATGAGAGAAAAGAGTGCTACTGAAGCTATTATTGTAGCTTCTGCTTTAATTGCAAAACTTGATAAAAAACCTCTATCAACTTGTTTAAAAGAAATATTTGACGAAAATGATATTATAGGACGTTATGATACCAGAGTGGATATTGCGTATTATAATGAGTCTGAGCCAGATATTGAAAAATTAAAATTAGCGAAAATAGAAGGTGAGAAAAAACGTACTAAAAATGATTTGTTCTATCTTTCTATGGCAATGGGTGTAAAAGAAGGTTTGATGACTATTGAGGATGTAAGAGAAGTACTCAATGATTCGTTTAAGAGTTTGATTTTTGATAACCTTAATGAAATTAAATTTGTCGGAGATGGTACGTATTTAAAATTTGACCATAAATATATTGAAATAAGGCCATCTGGAACTGATGCTAAAACTAAAGCTTATGGCGGCGGTTCTAATAAAGAAATGATAGAAACTTATGCAAATGTTTTAGGGAATTATTCAGGTGATAGAACTGATTTGCATAAAAAATTTATTTCTGATGAATTCTATGAAAAAACAAAAGATGAGGCAATGAAATATTACCTTGATTTTGTTGAAAAGGATGCAAATAATGAGCCGTTTGTAATTCCTAATTACAAATTTTAAAAAAGCGGGTTAAGTAACCCGCTTTTTTTCCGGAAGATTATCCCAGTATTCCTAAGGTTATTAATACTTCTGCTAGTGTAAAAGCTAGTCTGTTCATTAATTTACTCCATAAATTATAGTTTATATATTTATATTGTAGATTATTGTAACAATAAAGTCAAGATTATAAATTTAAACTATGGATAATAAAAATTTGTTAAAAATATTCGGAATGAATATAAAAATAGAGCGGATGAAGCGTAATCTATCACAGGAAAAAGTTGCAGAAGCACTTGATTTCAGTTCCGTATATTTGTCAAATGTAGAGCTTGGCAAGCATAATTTATCGCTTGTAAATGCTTCTAAGTTTGCTGATTATTATGGTAAAACGATTGATTATTTATTGACGGAGAAAGAGTAAATTTCTATTTTTTATATTTTTTTCTTGCGTTTTGTGTGAATGATTTTTTTGCATATTCAATGGCTTTGATTTCAGAATAGAAGATATTATCTTCTCCGATTTCTTCAATCATTTTGTATTCTTTTAATTGATTAAAAATTTCAGTATTTTGCAAAACAAGAATCAGTTTGATATGTTGAGATTTTAGACGCAGAACAATATCTTCAAAAGCAAAAAGTGCTGATATATCGAGTTTGTCCTCAAAATCGCAATTTAGTATTAAATACCTTGTCCCTAAAAGTTCATCAAATTGTGAAATAAGTTGAGTAGCTGATCCGAAGAAAAATTGTCCGTCTATATGGACTACACGTATTTTTAATTTGTAATCCCGTTCGACCTCTTTTTCAAGTTTAATAATATCTTTATCATAGACTTCTTTGTGTACAAGTTTTGCGTTGTCCGCAACTTTTTTAGCATAAAGCAGTGCTGCAAGAGTTATTCCTGCACCGACAGCTACTATTAAATTATAGAAAACAGTAAGTAAAAATACTACAGCGAGTACATATTTATCTTCCTTTGGTGCGAGTTTTAAGACTTTTAAAAGTTTAACATCAATGATGTCATATCCTATTTTTATTAGAATTCCAGCAAGTACACAAAGCGGTATTTCTGCGACAAACCCTGAAAATTTAAATAACAAAAGTAATAGCACTATGGGACATACTATTGCCGCAATTTTAGTTGTAGCACCGGTTTTGATTGCGGCAACGGTTCTCATTGTAGCTGCAGCACCGGGTAAAGAGCCGGTTAATGCACATATAACATTACCAATACCTTGAGATGCTATAAGTGTTCTTGGCGATAGTTGAGTTTTAGTAAGCGAATTACAAACAAGTCCTGTTAAAAGTGTTTCTGATGATAGTATTATTGCAAGTGTTATTGCATAGTGGAAATAAGTAATTACGTCATGCAAATTGCTTGATGGTAAGTGAATTGAGGGAATTGAAATTGATACTTCTGAAATTTTCGGGATATTTAACCCCATTTTTATGGAAATTATTGTACAAATTATCAGAGCTAAGATTTGAGATGGAAGGTATTTGTTTAGTCGTTTTGGAATTCCGAAAACAATTATAAGAGTTAATAATCCAAGCAGTGCAGCTTGAATGTTCATAGTATGCAGAGATGTAAGAATATGCTCAAGGCTCTCGATAGTGTTAGAAAAAGGCTTCAAACCCAAAAGCGGATTTAATTGCATTATTATAATGATTGTGCCGACTCCGTTCATAAACCCTGAGATTACTGGATATGGAACATATTTTACAATATCTGTGAGTTTTGTAAGTGATAAGATAAGCTGGAGTATGCCTGCGATTATCATAATCATTAATACAGAATTGATATCTTTGTTTAAAGCATGCATTATTGATGCAATAACAATTGCAGAAGGTCCTGTGATCCCTGAAATCATAGGTACTTTTGTGCCTAAAATGCCTGCAATAAAGCATAGAATAATCGCTCCCCATATCCCTGCACTTGCCCCGAATCCTGTTGCAACTCCAAAAGCTAAAGCTTGAGGCAGTGCTATAATTGCAGCGTTAACTCCTCCAAAAATATCCCCTGTCAGTATGTCTAATTTTAGCTTTATTTCCTTAGCTGTAATCATGGTTTTATTTTAGCATAAATTTTTTCATGGTATAATTTGCCTATGAAACTAAGTGAGATATACGAGGATAGAGCAATTGCTTCAAACGGAATGCCAAAGATTTCTTTTGAAGTTTTTCCGCCAAAGGGTGGAGAAAGTGAGTTTCCTGCTTTATATCAGGAATTAAATTTATTAAAAAAATACAATCCGGCACTTGTATCCTTAACTTGGGGGGCAGGCGGAAATAACAATAATTCTATGGAGCTTGTAAAGGCATTGCTTATTGAATTAAAACTAAATGTTATGGCTCACTTTACCTGCATTTGCAACAGTAAGGAAAAAGTAGAAAAACATATAAAAGAAATTGAGTCGCTTGGAATCGAAAATGTTCTAGCACTCCGCGGAGATGAGCCTCAAGATATAGAAGTTTGTCATAATGACTTTCGTTATGCAAATGAGCTTGTGTCATTTATAAAGTCTAAGACTGATTTATCAATTGCTGTTGCAGGATATCCGGAGGGGCATATTGAGGCACCGGATTTGCAAACTGATCTTGAAAATCTAAAATATAAAGTGGATTGTGGTGCTGATGTGATTTATACGCAGTTGTTTTTTGATAATGACGTGTTTTATTCTTATGTAGAAAAAGTCAGAAAGCTTGGTATTAATATTCCAGTAATTCCTGGAATTATGCCTGTGATTAGTTATAAACAGGTTGAGCGTATGACTTCTATGGCAAAAATATCAGTTCCGACTAGTCTAAGGGATAATCTTGAAAAGTATAAAGCTAGTCCTGATGATATTAGAAAATTTGGAATAGAATATGCAAGTATTCAGTGTGCTAAGTTAATTGAAGCAGGTGTGAGCGGATTACATTTCTACACTCTTAATAAGGCATATTCAACGTCTCATATTTTGGATAATATTATTTCTTTTGTGTAAAGGAGAATTTCTATGGTTGAATTGAATAGATATATTGAGCATACACTTTTAAAACAGGATGCGGTTAAAGAAGATTTTGAGAAGTTATTTACTGAGGCAAAAGAACATAATTTCTTAGGAGTTTGTATTAATCCTGCTTATGTGAAAATGGCAAAGTCAGCTTTGGATGATACTGATGTAAAAGTTGTGACCGTAATTGGTTTCCCTTTAGGTGCAAATAAAACAGAGGTGAAAGCGTTTGAGACTTCTTGTGCTGTGGCTGACGGGGCTGATGAAGTTGATATGGTCATAAATGTTTCTGCATTGAAAAATAAAGATTACGATTATGTAAGAGAGGATATTAAGGCAGTTAAAATTGCTGCAAAAAATTCTCCTTTAAAAGTTATTTTAGAAACAGATTTGTTAACAAAAGACGAAATAAAAAAAGCTTGTGAATTATGTATAGATGCAAAAGCAGATTTTGTTAAAACATCTACAGGATTTGTAAAAAACGGTATCGGAGCAAAGGCTGAAGATGTTAAATTAATGTATGAAACAGTTTCTCCATTTGGATTAAAAGTAAAGGCCTCAGGCGGAATTAGGGATAAAGAAGCTGCTTTGAAAATGATAGAATCAGGTGCGTCAAGACTTGGTACTTCTTCAGGTGTGAAAATTGTTTCATAATTATTATAATATTGGTATAATATTTGAATATCTTATATGAGCTTGAAAATGAAAAGGATTAGATAATGGGTGATGAAGATAAGCAATATGATGCCACCCCGAGAAAGTTGGAGCAGGCAAGAAAGGAAGGACAAGTTGTAAAATCTAAAGATTTTTCAACGGCTATTTCCTTATTGATTTTGTTTGTTGCAATTTTTGGTCTTGCTCCTTTTATTTGGGATCAGATAGCTCAGCTTTATACACTTTTATATGAACAAATTCCTAATGCACATCTTGATAAAATAGGTATGACTTATATTTTTACAATTACTGTCAAAACTGCTGTGCTTATTATTGGCCCAATTTTGTTTCTGGCGTGGCTTGTTGCTATTTTGGCCGATTTTATCCAAGTGGGTCCCCTCGTTGCGATTGCACCGTTGATGCCTAAGCTTGATAAGCTTAATCCTACAAAATATTTCAAAAATATTATGTCGATTAAGACCCTTTTTGAGTTATTTAAAAATATTTTAAAAGTTGTAATTCTCGGCTATATAGGTTATATGGTCTATATGGAGCATATCGAAAGTATTTTGATGCTGGCCTCAATTGATAATAACTTTGCTGTTATGATTGAATTCGGAAAGCTTGTTACAGACTTTATCTTTAAAGCTTGTATTGCATTTTTGGTAATATCAGCGGCAGATTATGGGGTGACAAAATGGAAATTTTTAAAGGATCAAAAGATGTCTTTTAAAGAAATAAAAGATGAATATAAAAATACTGAAGGTGATCCTAATGTAAAAGCTGCACTAAGGCAACGTCGCATGCAGATGCTTCAAAGAGGTATGATGGATGCTGTGCCTGATGCCGATTTTGTTGTAACTAACCCGATTCACGTTGCTTGTGCTATGAAGTATAAGGCTGAGGAAATGGAATCTCCTATGCTTATTGCTAAGGGAACTGAACTTATTGCCAAAAAAATTATTGGTATTGCAAGAGAGCATGGAATTCCTGTAATTGAAAACCCGCCTGTAGCTAGAGCATTATTTAAAATGGTCGATTTGAATCAGCAGATTCCGCCGGAATTATACAAGGCTGTTGCTGAAATCTTACTGTTTGTTTACAACTTGAAAAAAAATAAAAATCAAGGTAGAATAAATCAAGAGCCTAAAAAGAATAAATAATTATGATTATGCAGGATAAAAATAAACTAAAAGAATATATAGATATAGTGCAAAAGGTTGCGAAGGTAGAGCATAGACGTATTCCGTCTCACATGGTTGAATATGAAGAACTTTTGTCTATAGGTATTATTGCAATTCAGGCTTTAATAAAGAATAAATCCGAAGAGCAGTTAGCTCGATATAATGCTGCATATATCGCAACTGCAGTCCGTTGGGCTATAAGAAACGAACTTAGAATCAGATATAAATGGTATTCTTTAAAACATAAAGTCGAAGAGGATGACTCTGAAGATGAAAATGATAACTCTGAAGAAGGTCAAAGAGCAAAAGTTAGAGAGGCTATTTATGAAACCGTTCTTTCTATTGACGGTTTAGCTGATGCTGCCAGTGATAATGATTCTCCGTTTGACTTTTTGAAAGATACTCATGCTACACCTGATGAAAATGCAGAAATCTCAGAGATGGCTCGTATGATTAAAGAAGCAATTTCGAAACTCCCGCCAAAAGATAGAACAGTCGTTGAATATCGTTTTTATAGAAATATGCAGGTTAAAGATATTGCTCGTCAAGTCGGTTTGTCATCATCTCGAGTTACTCGTATCGTGCAGGCTGCACTTGGAAGTATTCGAGAGTATCTTAATAACAGAGAACAGTACGGGTATTAGTCGATAACTTGTATTCTGCCATCATCTTTTATTTCAATTGGTTCTTGTAGTTTCTTTATGTAGTCGCAAGTAAGTTTGTCTTTGTCAAAATCAAAGGTTTCATCAATTTCGTTTGTTTGAATTTTATTTGGAATCAGGTTATCTCCTCCGGATGCAAAGAAGTCATCAGTTGCAACTGTATATGTTTTATTAGGGTCCGGATTGTTTACATCTACGTTTATTTCATTTCCGTCTTTACCCATAATTGTTACGGATTTAATTTCTCCAGAACGTGTCACTGTATATTTTAATCCTGATGGTATGACGATACTTGGTTTATTACCGGGATTGATAAATGATTTTGCACCATTTTTGAGTGCATCAACAATTTCTTTTTCTGTTAATTTGAGTTTAACCATATTATTTTTTAGAGGTACTACCTCAAATACTTGTCTTGAATCTACAGGTCCGGGTTCAAAAAAGCCTCTTATATTTCCAACATTGATAAGTGCTAAATCTGTTCCGAATTCGTTTCTTACAGCATCCATAATAAAGTATCCGTTTGGATTTGGATCAATCAGCCTATTTACGGTCGGACCTGTTGCGGATTTGATTTCCCCTAATCTTTCGGCTTTACCCATTATGGTATCAAAAACCCCTCTTAATGTATTGCTTCTTTTAAATTTATTTGATTGCATTACATTATTTTGTACTTTTGTAATTATGCCGTTGTTATCAAATTCAATGTTTAAAATTCCAAAGTGTTCTCCATCTTTCCCTGCTTGGGTTATAATGATTGGTTCTCCTGTTTTCGAGTAGAATAAATTTTTACCTTCTTCAATTCCGGAAATTAAATCATGTGTATGTCCGCCTATAATAATATCAATTCCATTAATGTTTTGGGCGATTTCTTTATCTTTTGTTAGCCCGCAGTGAGAAAGAACTATTATTTTATTAATTCCTTGTTTTTTAAATTCATCTGTGTATTTTTGGAGTTCTTGTAATGTTGTTTTAAATTCATCGACTCCGATTTGTTTTCTGGAATCATTATCTCGGATTCTTTCATGTAAATCAGGTGGTGCAATTCCTATTATACCGTATTTATGTCCGTTTCTTTCAATAACTGTATATTTATCAATAACTTTATTTAAGGGGTTGTCTGCTGGAATTTGTAAATTCATTCCAAGACTTTTGAATGGAGCATTTTCTTTTGCTTTTGCAATTTCAGGCGGATTTGCATCATATTCATGATTGCCGTCTGAGGTTGCATCTACACCAAGACCCTTCATAAATGTGTTAGCAGCTTTTATGATATGCTCATCTGCACCAGCAGCTATGTCTCCTGCTGATAAAACCAGTTTGTCTGCTGAATTGTTTTTTGTGTATGCATCATAAGCGTGTTTTGCATTGAAAATTCTTGACATATTTCCAATACGTCCATGAATATCATTTATGTAGAATATGCTAGTTGAGACCTTGTCTGTTTTATTGAGTTCCGGACTAGGACTACTGTTGTTTGTCTTGCTATTGTTTTGGGGTATTGTATTTTTTTGTTGTGCAAGCATTTTTACTAAGTTTGTATTTTGGTATGCGTTAATGTTGTTAATCATATTAAGCTGCTTTCTTTTTCATTTCATTATATGTATTAAGTCCTTCCACCCAGTTTTCTGTCATTTTGACATCATTTTCAACAATGTCATTTGGAAGTGCTGCGTGGTGAATTTTTGGTAATAAGTAATCTTCATCATATTCTATCGGCTCAAATAAGTTATCGTCCGTATCATTGCAAATAAAGATTAATTTTTCTTGTGAATTTGGGTCGTTCGGGTTTTTAGGAGCTTTTTTATAGCCTATTATTGTAATTTCATGACCGTTTATAATGTAGTTATTATCATCAACTTGTGTATATCCGATAATTACATTTTCACCTCTGTCCAGTGAGGTTGTAAGCTGTTTTTTCATTGTGTTTAAATCTGTTTCATAACCTATTAATTTTGCATTTTCATCTACTGTTTGATAGGTTACTGAAATTTTATTTTTATCTTCAACTACAGATTCTGTAAATGTTTTTTCAAATTCTATTAAGCCTTTGTCATTTTGATTAAATTTTCCGGCACGTTTATCACTAAGTGAATCATAGCTTTGTTGAGAACCTACTTGCATGAATGTTGATTGTAATAATACGTCGACTGCTGATCTTTCGTATGGATCTTTATATAAGGTTTGTATTTTAGCTCTTATTATTGCATTTTTATCAGGTTTGAATGTAAGTTTTGCTTTTTCAAAATCATTCATTTCAAATGGAACTTCAAATGCGTTTAATAACCAAACTGCATCAAGAGTATTATCTGCAAGGTTTGATAATTTTATTTCTTTTTCTACAGCCATTTCCGGTGAGCTTATACCTTCCACAAATCTTGCAAATTCTGCTGGCATTTGTTTAGCTAAGTTAAATTCTATACTGGAGGCTACACAAGTCCCTGAATGATCTACATTAATATTAATATCTGCTATTTTTCTATCAAGCAGGTTTGTCATTCTCATTGAATTTTGCTCCATATAGACATCTCTCACATATTCAGAAATACCTTTTGGTAGATCTCCGAATTGTTGAGTGACATTATATGGAGAATAGATTGTATTGATTGTATCTTTTAGTATTCCAATACTTGAAAGCCCTGTTGCTCTCGGAGTTGTAGCTATTTTGTATAAGTTATCCAAAACTGTAGATTTGTCATTTGAGTTTGAATTTAACAATAATCCTTGTTTTAACATTAGTTTTAATGTTTTTTTAGAGTTTTTATCAAGGAGTTTTAGGATTGTATTATATTTTTCTTTTTCTTCTTTATTTCCAAGAGTCGTTCTTAATGGTGCTATTGCTATTGTTTTACCATATTGCGGATATTCTATAGTGTTTGCGGTAAACGACAAAGCATTATTTGATGTCGTAGTCGTTTTTTCTGCGACAGGAGCATTTCTAACACTACTTATTGTGTTATAATTGTATTGTAGAAAATTGGGATTTATTGAATACACCATTTTCACTCCACTACTAACTATATTAATAAAAAACGATTAACATTAAAAGTTGCTAGTGTAGATATATTAATGTTAAAAATGTAACAAATTTGACGAGGAAGTATTGAAGAATTTAAAAATTAAACCATTAACCAATGAGCAAATATTAGTATCTTTAGATAGACTAACCAGATTTAAATATACAGAAGATAAATACCTACGTGTTTTTAAAGATATTATTACCTCTAATTTAGTATATCCAAAGTTCAAAAAGCAAGATTTGGATGGTATGAGTTATTCTGATATAACTCAGTTAGCAACAGATATTTTTAATTATACATTAGGAGAGCCAGCTTCTTTGGTGATTAATCAAAGATTGGCGGAGTATGAAAAGTCTGTGTTTTTTATTGATAATAATATTGAAGTATTATTAGATAATACTATTAACTATGAGGTTGCTATTTCTTTTATAAGTGATAATGCACCTTTAAATTTAAAGTGGTTAAAATCTTTGCGATTTTCAATTAATGATTCTAATAACAGATTTTTACATTCTTTAAAATATCCCCTGACAAAGCTTGTAATTTGTGAGGGAATAACAGAAGAAATATTATTGCCTGAGTTTTCCAAAATGTTAGGTTATGATTTTGATAAAAATGGGGTATATATTTTGTCTGCAGGAGGGAAAAATCAGGTGGTAAAGCTTTTTTATAAGCTTGCTGATATAGTTAGATTACCTATTTTCGTATTACTGGATAAGGATGCTCAATATAATTCACTGCAAATTGAACCAAAACTTAGACATTTTGATAAAGTTTATTTGTTGCAAAGTGGAGAGTTTGAGGATATTCTCCCTCGTGAATTGTTGGAAAAAACTCTAAAATATGCAACAGAAAATATTTCTAATTCACCTATTAATGAAATTGAGTCTGGGCATACTGTAGAATTTCTCGAGGATTTCTTTAAGCACAGAGGTTTACATGAGTTTAAAAAAGCTGAATTCGCAACTATGGTGAAGGAAAATCTTTCTGTAAATATTAATCTTTCTGATGAAATAAAAAATGTTATAAGTTCTATTTGTGAGTTATAAATTTTATAATAAAAAAAGATGAAGCTTTTAGCTTCATCTTTTTTCGTTAAACTAGTTTTTTAACTATTTACCTGCACCGTAAAGAACAGCTTCAGCAGCTCTTGTAGCAGGAAGAACTGTTTGGTCATACATAATTACAGGATACATATCTGTAGGATTTGAAAACAAGTTTGTTAGGGTTCTTTTCACCGTTAACGTCGATTACACCGTAGCAATAACCCGGCGTTCCATCTGTTCCGTTATCAGCAGCAGCTGTAGTAGCATTTCCTTCTGTACAATTTGAAGCATTGGTAGGGAATGTAAATGTGATACCATCATTAAAGTATAATGTATAGTTACCTGAAGCACCGAATTTTACAGTATTACCATTACTTGCTGTATATTCATTACCTTCAGTTTTAACAACATTCATACGATTGTTAAACAAATTGTACAATGACGCATTGTCATTTGTAGTTGTAGAAGTTGTTTGAGACAAATCGTAGTCATCAAGAGCAACGTTCAATACTACAGCCTGGGACAATACTGATAGAGCTTTTTTATAAGCTGTTTTGTATTGTGCACCATTAGTTGAATTCATCAATGTAGGCATTGTCATTGCAGCTACAACACCAATAATACCCAAAGTAATCAATACTTCTGCCAAAGTAAAACCGAATCTTTTTGTCATAATCTTTTCACCTTTCTTTTTAAATAAAGCTATGATCTAAATATCTTTTTGTTATACTTGCCATTATAATATCAATATTTTAAGCATGTGTCAAGTATATGTATGATTTATTTAAATAGTATTGAATTAAATCTTTTGTATTGAATATATATGGAATTCTGAAGGTTTGAGTTCTTCAAAGTGTAATTCTGAAGACTGTTTATCAACTTTTTTACTTGAATATTTGTCATCTTTAAATATATACTCAGATATTAACGTGAAATCTCCTGGTAATTTTAATGATTTCTCTTTAACTATATTACCCTTTTTCCATTCTTTGTGATTTCCGTTTTCATCTTCTACTGTGATGAATTCTGTAGGATAATTGTAGTTGGCAGCTACAAGGAAAGCCTTTTTAAGTGGTTCTTTCGATATAAGCCAAACAACAAAACCATCTTCATCTTGAACTATGATTTGAGCTTCTCCGTCAGTTATAATCGGTTGAGATTTTATGAATCTGTCTATAGCGTCAAATTTATTATAGAATTCATAATTTTTTTCACGAGGCATGGATTTTTCTTCTCCGATAACACTTTCTATTCCTCGCTTTGTAAAGCTTTCATCTCCATCTACATATAAAAGGGGTCTTTGTGCAAATTTGCCTCCAGGAAGCAGTTTATATTTTGCCCATTTGAAAAGTGCTCCATCGGCTGTTAATTGTCCCGGATATTGATCAATAGCACGGAATTCTCCGTCTTGGTTATTATATGTTTTTAATATAGAAAGTTTTTCTCCGTCTTTGAAGTTTATATTATAGTTAGTAAGGTTTTGGTTATCTTCTACTATGCATTCCGGGTTTTTACTTTGTTGCGATACAATATCGTTTCCCCATAGAATATCGAAGTTCATATCTTCATGGTATTCTTTTAAGTAATTATCCCATAACATGTATTCTGCAAGCGTTCCGAAATAAGGAAGTTTTTTCTTCATTTCAGTATTAAGTTCATTCAGAACAATTCTTGGTGCTCTATAACTTATTGGTTTTCCGTCTTTTTCTGAAACTTTATCTACGATATGATCAATATGGTCTACTCTAAAACCGTCAAAGTTGTAGTCTTCTTGTATTTTTTGCATATATTCTATGAAGTAGTCAATTACAGGTCTGTTGTAAGTACCGTCTTCTAAGAAAGCAAAGTAATATGGAGTTTGACAATCAAGGTTTGCGAAGTTTGTAACATCTTCACCTTTGTAATCAAAATGTTTAAATATCGGATATCCTCCGCATTCACTCATTCTGTCATATATTGGTATCCCTGCAGAACACCATGCTCCTCCAGGAGCCGGCCATAATCCTTCTTTTATAAGTGCTTGTATTGTATCAATCTGTTTTGTTATATCAGCTTCTGTTATTTTTTGATTGTTTTTGAAATCATGGATGTTAGATACAATATATTTTACTCTTTTATGAATTTTTATTTGATTATCTTTAAGCAACATATTATTAGATATTTGATGTTTTAATTCATCCATTTCTTTTTCAAAATGATTAAATATATTTTGATAATGCTCAGTTAAGTTTCCTGTACTTCCGTTTAATGATTGTATATAAATATCCTTTACAACATCTACATCTTCACTGTCATAAGCTTCTTTTAAAATTTCTGCTGCAAAATCAATTTTCTTTGATATTAAAGCTTGAATTTCGTTAATATCAAACCATCTTGCGATATATGGATTTGCAAGTACAGCTTTAGAAAATCTGCCTGTTTGCGGTAATATATCATAAATTACAGGGTGTCCCGCAAGTTGAGCTAATTTAATAAATAACTGAACCTGCTGTTTTGTATTTAGTCCTGTGATACTTTCAATTTCTTTATCGTTAAGTGCTTCACTTACATCTGAACTTTTGGGAAGATAAGCACATCCGAATTCTCTTGGGTGGAATGGTATTAAATATATAGTAGTATTAAATATATTATTATTTAAATCTCCTGTCGGTAAAATTAATAATTGTTTTAACCAGTCAAAAAATTTCCCTGTATCATTAGTTTCGTTACCGTTACCAAGACCTGCAAGGTTTATTAGCTTAATATTATGTCCTTCTTTTTTTATCCAGTCGGAGTTTTTTACTTTGTTTCTTGCAAGAGGACTTATTTCATCATTTTTGAAAGTAAATTTGCCGTCCTTAAATATATGATTCTTTTTCCATTTAATTTCCAAGCCATAAAGCACTTCTTCGTTTGATAATTCTTCAAGTGCTTTAATATGCGGATAATTGAGGTATCCGTATTTGTTTACTATATTTTTTATCTCTGTTTTACGTTTAACAGATATTTTATCGAAGTTATATTTTCTTTTTAGTTTCCCGTAAACTTCGTTTAAAGCTAAATCTTTTTTTACTTCATTTTTCTTTTTCTTAAACAGAAAATCCAGCATGTCCTCTCCCTTTCTCCTGTTCTAAGATTATATCACGATTAAATTACATTCAAAAACACTTCTTAATAATACTTAATAATTATAGCCACTTGGGTAATGGATTAATCCTCATTGTTATTATTTAATAATTTTGTCAGTGAAGGTAAGAAACATAGAGGGTTTACAAAATGTCAGAAAAAGTTAGTACGTTAGTAGAAAAGAAAGTAATTAAAGTTGCAATTATTGAGGATTTTAAACTTACCCGTGTGGGGTTGCGTTGTGCGTTGAATGAAAATAGCGACTTGCAGGTAGTAGCCGAGGCGGAAGATGCGATTGAAGGGTTAAAATTAATCGATCATCAAAAGCCTGATGTAGTATTAATGGATTTAGGTCTGCCAGGCATGAACGGAATTGAAGCTACAATAAAAATTAAAGAGATTCATCCTGATATGAAGGTTATAGCTTTGACTTCTCACGATAGAGAGGAGGAAGTTCTTGCAGCATTAAGTTCAGGTGCTTCAGCATACTGTCTGAAAGATATTGATCCGACAAAACTTGCAGATGTCGTAAGAGATGTATCAATCGGAGTATGTTGGATTGATCCGATGGTAGCTCAAATGGCTTTGAATTCATTCCCAAAAGTTGATAATATTGGATTTCTTCCTGGAAAATCTCAAAGTGAAGGAAGAGTTCCTTTAACAGAAAGAGAATATGAAGTTTTGAAACACCTTGTATCAGGTAAAAGCAATACCGAAATTGCAAAAGAACTTATCGTCAGTGTGCATACCGCAAAAGCACATGTTTGTTCAATATTACAAAAAATGTGCGTAAACGATAGAGTTCAAGCTGCAGTAAAGGCTGTTAAAGAGGGTATGGTGTAGATAATATAGAATGGACAAGTCCATGGATTTCATGGACTTGTTTATTGAAATTTCTACTAAGATAGTTTATAATATAAGAAAAAGGAGGAATGTATGCAAAAAGCTTATACAGATAGAATTTCGGGGGGGGGGGCAGCCAAAAAAACGTTAGAGTAAACATTTCCAACTAATACAAACGATTTGATTAAGAAGAAAAGAAAAGCAAGCCGTGCCAAGAGACACGGGGAATTGTGGGGTAAAAAATGG
>CASDPF010000029.1 GCA_949282215.1 uncultured bacterium
CTGTTGGCCTTCATATTCAACGTTAGTTTTTCGTGCCGTTAGGCCCAAAAATCTAGCTTGTGATGCTGCCATTCCCATGACTCGTCGACCTTTCCTTTCTTAGTCACTTTGTACTTACATCATGGCTTTACGGCATTTTGGGCATCATTCTTTAATTTTATAACCATTCATGTTACAAAATTGTAACAATAGAATATAATTATTAACCTTTAAATCTGTCTGAAAGATAAGCTAGAATTGCACCTCCGACCTCTTCATTTGGATCAAAACATGATGGCTGCGGACTTATAGAATTTCTTATTAACATAGCAACTAAAGGGCCAAAAGCATCAGGAACTTGTATTTTTCTGTAAATACCTGCTAAAAAAGTTTGTATATTCGGTGAATTTGTCATATTAAATCGAGACAGAACAGGATACATTTTATCGACACCCTTGGTTCCGTTATCAATCATTCTATCGACAATATAAAGAGTTTCAGTAATTTCTTTTTCATCATTGGATTTAGCAAGAATTCCAGATAAATATGGCAGAGCAAGCTCTTTCCTTTTCACAAAAAAATCCACTTTATTCTGATTAAATAAACAATAATTTCTTTGTGGAGTGGGCATTTGCACTCTATTTGAAGAAACCTGTCTTTGGTTTTGATTTGTATTTATACAATAAATTGGTGTTTGCCTATAATATGGTTGGGTTTGATTAATATTATAAATATACATTCAGCCCTCCCTTATGAATATACAAACGGCGGACCGTTTTTAATTTCCAACAAAATATTGTCAGCCATAATTTTTAATTCTTCTTTTGGCTTACCAAGAGCAACTTGTCTGTAAAATTCTTCTACAAGTGGCTGTATAGCAGCATCTTTTTTAGATTTAAAATTTCTAAGTTCAGTTGCAACAAGACGCTGCTGTAAATTAACTTCGGTTTCAGCATTGATTTTTTTGACCTGAACCTCTTTTATTGCATCACCAACTAACTTACCGCCATAACTTACGGCTGTAAGCCCCGTAATTCCCCAGAACAACTGCTTAAATGATTTGTTGTCCGTATCTAAAAGATAATTGTATAAATGAGCACGATAATCGTTTACATGAGAATAAAAAGTTGTTTTATCAGACCCATCCCCCCCCATAGCTTCGTTTACTTTAGCTGTAGCACGCAAAGCTTCTGTTAGAAAATCTTTTTTAGCATCCTCACTCCAATTTAACTTGCTTATTGCATCTTCAATCTCAGCTCTTGAGGATTCAGCTTCATGGAAAAGAGTTTTAAGCGTAATCTTATCTAATTCGATAGATTCTTTTTTAGAAGTTTTTACAATTTCATTAATGGAATTCTTTGCCTTTTGCATAAAATTAGAAATTTCTTTTTTCCCTGCATTAAGGTTTTTCATAGATAAATAACCAAGTCCCGCAATTGATGCAACAGTACCTGCACCTATAAGGAAATATTTCAAGTTACTTTTATTTTCATCAGGTTTATGATTTCCGTAATCGCCGCCAAAACTAATACCGCCGAATGTTTTGCGAACTTTAGACGGATCTGCAGGCTTGGCATTTGATACAAATCGGTTAAGTTCTTTTGCTTTTTCAGAGAGCATACTTCTAATGATTTGAATTTTACCGCCAAAAGATTGGGTTTCTATAGAAATCAACTGCTCTTGAAGATTTTTTTGAATATCAGCTTCTCGTTTTTTGACCCAAACTTCTTTAAATCCGTCAAAGAAAGTTTTACCCATAAACGCCATAGCAGTAAGGGCTAAAACACCACTACCGGCAAGAATTGTTTTTGGAGTCGGATTATGAATCATTCTATAAATAGCCTGATGAGTCTCTTCGTTAATTGCAACATTTCGAGTAGTAGAAGGCAATCTATCAAGCTTTCCTGCGTTACTGTTAATTTTTGCACTTCGCCTTACAAAAGCCGTAAATAAAGTAATTATCCCCATAACTCCAATAGCGGCAGCACTTATCGGCACAATACTTTTTTCCTTCGGAGTTTCCCGCTCATTAAGTCTGGACGGCATTTTTACATTATCGGAAATTACAAGCAAATCCTTGGTATCATTAAGATTAAGTTCTATCTTATTTGAACCGTCTTTTATAAAACTATTAACAACAACGCCCTCCTTTGTATCAGCATTATTTTTTTTCTGCTGTCTTGTAAGGTTTCTTTGCTGTCTAAGGGTCTCCCCATCATGAAATTGTGATACACTAATTGTCATCTAAATCCTTTTCGTTTTCATCATTTGTAAGCTTTTTATATAAATCGTGGATAAAAGTCTTTAATTCAAAAGCTTTTTTAGTTTCATCAATTTGTTTATCTTCATCATCGGCTTTTTGAGGATTAAAAATCGAAAATAAAGATTTTACTTTCTTTTTAAACTCATTAGCAACTTCAGAGAGTTTTTTCGCAATTGCTGTTTTAACTTCACCGTAAACAGCCGCAAGTTTATCGGAGATATCGGCAAGTTTTTGCCCCAATGTCTGTATTGCATTTGAAATTGTAACAGGTATATTTTTTAAAGCATTAACAGCTCCGCCTACAATGGTATTTAGAACAAAACTAATCGGCTTAGCAATTATTGCGGGTGTATTTACTGAGAAAAACTGAGTCACGGCAGCCATTCTTTCTGAAGCCTTTGCCATTGCGTTTTGAAAAGCTATAGCCTGCTGTGCAAAATTTTGTGCATCTTGCTGTCTTGCAAGTTTTGCATTTTGCTGTGCTTTCAAAAAAGCTCCGATTGCTGCACATTCATTCCAACTCATTTCACCGGGCTTTGCGGAAAAATCGGCTTTTCTGGCACCGCCGCCGCCACCCATACCATTACAGATAGGACATGCACCTAATGGCAATCCATGCGGACAAGTTCCCGCATTTCTTACTGTACTGGCCTGTACGGCTGCAAATGACATTAAAAAATCCTCCAGCTTTTACTGCGATAGAGGACTCAAAGAAGCTATGTACACATCCAAACTGCACGTGGATAATGTATTTTCTTTGAGTGTTCCGACTTTTACGGCTGCGGCAGCAGTTGAAGATCTTCACTTCATTTCCTCTTAAGATGATTTTAAAATAAACAATTCAGACATGCAAATCAATGTAAAATTACTTTACGTAATTTTTTACAAAATCACTTATTGCATAAGCCTCGACTGTTCCGACAACTATTTCAAAATCATCGCCTGCATTATGAATTTCTTCCTCAAGCTCTTCTTTCATATGAGCAAGCAATCCAGGGATAATAATCTTTCTGGTCTTAACCTTATTTGCAAAATCCCATTTTTTCAAAATTCTAGCAACCATTTGAGCTGTGAATTTTTCAGCAGACCACGCCGTCAAGACACTCATACCATCAGCAGGAGTAACAATTAAATATGACGGCACATTCAAGCTTTCTAGTTCATTTGCAACAGCATAAAATGTAAGAGCAAAATTAGTAGTCATAAATATTATTGAGTTTTCATCAGGATTATTAAACTCATAAATTTTAGCTTCAACTTGCAAAGGCTTTTGCGGATCAGTAAAAATATTTTGCCTTAATGTCATTAATGTTGAAATCAGAGCCTCATCAAACTCATCAAAAAGAAGCATATTTGCATATTTACAAATATAAAACGAAGCTCTTGCACATAAATTTTCATTTTGCCCACGCATTATGACACACACAGGCTTTGCATATTTTTCATCTTTTTCTTTTATAGCTGAAGTACGGATTTCAATTAATTTCTCACGAGTTTTTATAAAATCATTATCCTCAATAACCTCAATCGGCAAGGAGTTAAATTCATCATAAGAAATTACATTCAGCCCTTCTGTTAACTCTTTTGAGGCAATTCCCTTTAATACAACTAAATCAACTCTCATAGTTTCGCTCACGCGTGTAATTTCAAAATTTTTGACACGCTGAAGCTTTTCTTTCCATCCGCTTTGTGACGTATCAATCAACACAGCTATTGCAGTTTTATTAACAAAAGTTTTTTCATGGCGGTACAAAACATTTTCTCCACCGACCTTTAAACCGTTTATATCGACAGTATTCTGTGGCTGTTTGCTATTCTTTTCAAAAAATTCTTTCAAATCCTCAGGAACAAAAGGGCAAGAAGAAATTTCCACCTGATGCTTAGCAAGCTTTAGTGCAAAAGCCATACAAGTCGGGCAACCACATTTTTTACAGTTTGAATTTTCAGTTTTTTTTGCTCCAGGTAAATATTTAAAAATCTGTAATCCGGAAAGTTCCATTTATTTGAAAAGTCCTTTCATAATTCTCACGCTATCAGGATTATTTAATACAATGATATTCGCTCCTGCCGCAGCTACAGCACTTGCCGAAGATATCTCAAACATCTTTGCCCGCTCACTAAGATTTCCCCAACCGGAGGAGTATGTGTCGGATTTTGCTTCCTTTGTTTTCAAAGATTCCTCTGTCACAAAACTTATCAAAGGCATATTCAAATAATCATCACCGTTAAATCCTTCAAGCTTAACCTTTTCCATAATACTGTAACCATATTCAAGTCCGTACCCTAATCCGCCAATATCAGTATCTATAAGAATTTTATCAAGCGACTGCCCTAAATCTGACGATAAAATATTTAATTCTTTTGCCAAATTAATATCAATAGGACTTCTTAAAACCAAAATATGTCCGCCTTTGGAGGTTTCAGGAACAATTGAATTATAAGTATTTTCATTTGCAAAAGCAACAATGGATTCTCTATCCAAAACCTTTACTAATTCAGGTATCAAAACAGAATCAATACCATCATTATTAACCCCTCTTATCATAAGAGGTTTATTAATTTTTGGCAAAAGTGCTTTTAACAAATTGCAGGCATCAGAAACTTTATCAGCATCATCAATATTAAATTTTAATCCTATGATGTCACAATCAGACTCTTGAGCTAGTTCTAAAATCTTGGTTCTATCAGTTGTTTTATAAAAATCTTTGACTATCTGAAAATTTTCATCAAGATTATATATAGCGACTTCAAGGCAAAATAACGGTCTGAATTGTAAAAAGTCTTCTCCTCCAATTTTTAAATTTTGTAAGTTTATGGTTCTTATACTATGCACGTTCACTTTTAACTTTTTCCATTAAATCTACAAATTCTTTTTCATCAAGAGTTTCTTTATCAAGAAGTTCTTTAGAAATAGCTTCAAGCATATCACGATTACTTGTTAAAAGTTCCTTAGCTATTGCATAACGTTCATCGACAATTCTTTTTACTTCTTTATCAATTTCAGCAGCAACTTCTTCTGAGAAATCACGACGCATTCCAAAATCACGTCCCATAAAGATATGCTGTTCATCTTTACCGTAAGCCATATTACCCATTTTGTCGCTCATACCGTATTTTGTTACCATACTCCGAGCTAAAGAGGAAACTTTTTCCAAGTCATTGCTTGCACCTGTTGTGATAGCATCTTTTCCATAAACTATTTCCTCTGCAACTCTGCCACCTAAAATCATTGTAATCGTGTCCAAAATTTGAGATTTTTTCATCGTCAAATGATCTTTTTCAGGCAGAGTTAAAGTAACACCCAATGCCATACCTCTTGGAATAATTGATACTTTATGCAACGGATCGGTATTTTTAAGTAACTTAGCTAATAATGCGTGACCTACTTCGTGGTATGCAGTATTTTCTTTTTCCTCATCAGAAATAATTCTGCTTTTCTTTTCCGGCCCTGCCATAACTTTATCAATAGCTTCTTCTAAATTAGCCATTGTAATAGTTTTTTGATCATGACGAGCTGCAAGAAGAGCTGCTTCATTTAATAAATTCTGCAAATCTGCACCTGTAAATCCAGGAGTACGTTTTGCAAGAATTTTTAATTCAACTTCACTATCAAGCGGTTTATTTTTAGCATGAACCTGAAGAATCTGTTCACGACCTAAAATATCAGGTTTGTTAATTACAATTTGTCTGTCAAAACGCCCGGGTCTTAAAAGAGCATTATCCAAAATATCAGGTCTGTTTGTAGCTGCAATAACAATAATATTAGTATTCTCGTCAAAACCATCCATTTCAACAAGCAACTGGTTCAAAGTCTGTTCACGTTCATCGTGTCCGCCGCCCATACCGGCACCTCTTTGACGACCAACAGCATCAATTTCATCGATGAAAATTATACAAGGCTGATGTTTTTTCGCTTGGTCGAACAAATCTCTAACACGGCTGGCACCTACACCGACAAACATTTCGACGAAATCTGAACCGCTTATTGAAAAGAACGGTACACCTGCTTCACCTGCAACAGCTTTTGCCATTAAAGTTTTACCTGTTCCAGGAGGGCCTACAAGTAAGACACCTTTCGGAATTTTTGCACCGAGTTTTATATACTTATCACCGTTTTTCAAGAAATCTACAATTTCTTCAAGCTCTTGTTTTTCTTCATCAATACCTGCTACATCTTTAAATGTTGTTTTCACCTTGCTGTCTAGCATCATTTTAGCTTTGCTTTTTCCAAAAGACATAGCCTGAGAACCGCCTGCTTGAATACTTTTTGCCATAACAACCAAGAAAATAATGAATAATAGAGGTAGCAAAAGAGTTCCTAAAACAGCCATTAATTGAGAAGATTCGCTAGGCTTTTTAACAGCTATTTCAACATTTGCCTCTTCTAACTTTGTCATCAAATTAGAATCTTTAGGAGTCAAAACCTTATATTGAACTATAGGAGATTTTTTTTCGACACCAAAAGGATTTAACTCTGTAGGTTTTTGAGTTTGTTCTGCCTTAGGTTGATTTTTAGGTACCGCAATCAGAAAATCATCGGCTTTTTCAACTTTTGAAAATTCACCATTCTCAAGTTTTTGTACAAAGTCTGAATATGATAACTCTGATGTACTGGTAGCAGGCCCTGACATAAATACTGATGAGACAAATACCATTACGATAATTGCTAAGACTATGTACATACCCGCAGATTGATTTTTATTCATTATTTCCCTCTCTCATAAAATTTTGCTCAAATTCATTATAACCTAAAAAAGAGAAATTTCAATTTATTAAAAAAGCTTGTATAAACAAGCTTTTTATCAATTTAATAACCATGAACGATAATAACAAGGTGGATACTTACAAAAAGAATCTCGGGTTAATTTATCATCCGTATCTACAATTACCTTTACAGCTATACCATTAGAAATTCTATTACCTTTTTTATCACCAAGAACAAAATACCATCGGTCTTTTCCAAATTTATTCGGCCCTTTAAAACCATTTGTATCAACAATATAAATATTCTCGCGTACACCCAAAAGAGTCCAAGATCTACCTGAAGCATCTACAAAGGATGGGACATTTCCTTCTCTTGGAGCACCCTCTTCACTAATACCGTCAGAAGGATTTCCTGATGTACAAGACCCGCCACATAGTGTATCTCCGGGTTTCCAACAGTCATAAGTATTATTCTTATCACATTCTTTTGTAACTTTAAAAGCCTCCTTCATTATATCCCATTCTTTACCAGTAGCCTGCTCATCATATTTATTCACCCTATAAGGCATTCTATCCTCAGCTATAGCTAGAGCAAAAGCTTGTGACAAATCCGAATATGCCTTTTTATAAGCTGCTTTGAATTGGACATCCTGCTGTTTTTGAATTAGTACAGGTAATGTCATCGCCGCAACAATACCTATTATCCCTAATGTTATCAGCACTTCGGCTAAAGTGAATGCGTTTTTCTTTTTCATAAAACCTCCGTTTTTAAACTTTATAACCTGTTTTTCAAAAATTTTCGCAACAAAAATCACCGTGTCTGTTGGCACGGCTTGCTTTTCTGCTTTTTTCATCAAATCGGAGGTCTAAGTCGGAAATGCTTGTCCTAACTGTTAGCCGGTAGCCCCCCCCCCCGAAATTCTATCTATCAGCGTTTTTTGCATATAATCCTCCTTGATTTATATTTATTATTATATATCATTTGAATTTATTTATCAACCAAGATAATTCAAATTAAAATTATATTAATTTATTGAGTACTTTCGTAATTTATAATATAATTAATCCATAGATTAGAAAAGAGAGGTAATTATGATAGACAAAACAGCTGTAATCCATCCATCAGCACAAATTGCAGAAGATGCAATTATCGGACCTTACGTTATTATTGGAGAAAACGTAAAAATCGGCAGTAAAACAAGAGTTATTGCAAATGCTTATATTGAACATGCGGAAATTGGTGAAAGATGTACAATTTCTCCTTTTGCAACAATTGGTTCTGAGCCTCAGGATTTGGGTTACAAGGGTGAACCTACAAAAGTCGTTATAGGCGATGATACTATTATTAAAGAAAACGTAACTATTCACAGAGGTGCTGCTTGCGGTGACTTCACTACGAGAATAGGTAATAAATGTCTTTTAATGGTTGGTTCACATGTTGCACATAACTGCGTTTTGGCAGATCAGGTTATTCTTGCAAACTTAGTAACACTCGGCGGACACGTACACGTAGGATTTGGAGCATTTGTTGGCGGAATGAGCGTATTCCACCAAAATATCCGCATAGGTGATATGGCTATTATTAGCGGATTTTCAGCTTCTCGTCAGGATATCCTTCCTTATTCAAAAGGTGAAGGCAGACCTCCTGTTCCTCGTGGACTTAATGTTATCGCAATGAAAAGACGCGGAGTTCCTCAAGAAATTAGAACCGCTACTAACGAAGCATTTAAACTTTTAATTTCTGATGAATATAACACAACTCAAGCTATTGAAAAAATCAAAGCTGAAATTCCAATGAATGAATATATTGAAAAAATGATAGACTTCGTAAAAACTTCTAAACGAGGCGTACTTTTAAAATCTCACAAATCTGGTCACGAATCTTTAGAAAGCGAAGAATAATTTTTTTAAATAAAAAGCATAAAAATTACTCCCTTTTTCCGATTGCAGAAGAAGGGAGTTTTTAATTATCATAAAAAAGAAGAATTATTTAATTATAGGAGGAATAAACTTATGAAAACAATTTGGGATAAATATGCAGAAGTACTGGTAGACTATTCTGTGGATGTCCAGAAAGGCGATATTGTACAAATCAGAGGAACAAGCGTTTATACAAAAGATTTAGTGAAAGCAGTTTTCAAAAGAGTGTTGGAAAAAGGCGGACATCCCCTTGTTAGAACTTCCATTGAAGATATGTCAGACACTTTTATAAAATTAGCAAGCGATGAACAACTTGATTATGTTGATCCTATTACCAAACTTGAATATGAAAAAGTAGATAAATTTATTTCAATCGGGGGGCCTATGAATACAAAAACTATGGCTCACGCTGATATGAAAAAACTTGCCCGAAGAGGAAAAGCTACAAAAGCTCTATCTGAATTATTAATGAAACGTTCTGCAGAAGGTACAGCAAAATGGGTTATCGCAGATGTGCCAACCCACGCATTAGCTCAGGAAGCTAAAATGTCTTTTGATGAGTATTCAGAATTCCTATTCAAATCCTGCTATTTAGATTTAGACGACCCGGTTGCAAAATTAAAAGAGCTTGATGAAAAACAAACAAAATGGGCTGATTATCTAAACAAAGTTAAAAAAGTAAGAATAGTAGGAGAAAAAACAGACATTACCTTTGGAGTAGAAGGCAGAAAATGGATTAGCTGTTCAGGTTTAAACAATTATCCTGACGGTGAAGTATTTACCTCCCCTGTAGAAAATGAAATTAACGGCGAAATTTATTTTGATTTTCCGCAAATTTATCGCGGAAATGAAGCCCAAGGAGTTCATTTGACAATAGAAAACGGTAAAGTAATAAAAGCAACGGCAGAAAAAGGCGAAGATTTCCTTAACGCTATGCTTGATATGGATGAAGGTTCAAGAGGTATCGGTGAAATTGCTATCGGTACAAATGATGAAATCCAAGAAATTACCGGAAATATTCTTTTTGATGAAAAAATCGGCGGAGCAATCCACATGGCAGTAGGAGCATCTTATCCTGAAACAGGCGGGAAAAATGTATCAGGATTGCATTGGGATTTAATCAAAAATATGAAAAATGGCGGAAAAATTTACGCAGATGATATTCTTATTTACGAAAACGGCAAAATGATAATATAAAATATAAAGGCAGTTAGTTTTTCTAACTGCCTTTTTTAAATCCTATGCAAGCCCCAATACTTTTTTGTACCAAGTGAATGTCTCTAATTCAATTCCATTGAAGGTCGTTTTTAAACATTGTTTTTTTAAATACTTTTCAAACTCATCATTAAATTTTGATTTTACTTTTTTTGTTTCAGTTTTTGTCATTGTTTCCATAGAACCTTCTCCTTTTTTACCATTAGCAAATTTATACACCCCTAATTTAATGTTGTTATTATAACGTGCCTATTGGAATTTTACTACTACCTAAAAGAATTAGTTTTCTTAAAACATATACAGGTCTTTGAATTCAGGTATTAATTTTTGTAAATTTCAAACGGTTTTAAATTTTTATGCTATATTGATAACATGATTTTAGTAGGCGAAAATATTCATATTATTTCAAAATCCATAAGAGAAATCTTAGAATCACGAGATGAAAGTGCAGTAAAAAATTTAATCAGTATGCAACAAAATATGGATTATATTGATTTGAATGTCGGACCTGCCAAAAATAAACTTGCAGATATTTTGCCTTGGCTTGCAGATATTGTACAGAATAGTTCTAATCTAAAAATATCTTTTGATACTACAAATTCTGATGAAATGCAAAAAGGTCTTGAAAGATATAAAAATTCCTCAGAAGCTTTTATTAACAGCACAAGTAAAGATGAGCCAAGATTAGATAAGATGACAGATTTAGCAGTTAAATATAATTGTAATTTGATTGCACTTACACTAAGCAAAGAAACAGGTATTCCAAAAACTTCAGATGGAAGACTGGAAATAGCATTTGAAATTTATGAAAAATGTATGGAAAAAGGGATAGATAATTCAAAAATATACTTTGATCCTTTAATATTACCTGTAAGCGTTGAACAATCTCAAGCTATTGAAGCAATTAATACCATAAAAATGATAAAAGAAAGCTTTGATCCTCCTGTAAATACAATTATTGGCTTATCAAATATCTCAAACGGTTCTCCAAAAGAATTAAGACCGCTAATAAACAGAGTATTCGGAGTATTAGCATTTGGTGCAGGACTGGACGCTGCAATTATTGATTCAACTGATTTAGAACTTGTTAGAATATTCAAAATGCTATCTAGCAATACCCCATCAAATTCAACTGATGAATTATATATAAAACTATCTGATATGATAAAAGATTTTTCAGAAATAGAAAGTATTGATTACGATAAAAATAGTGAAGAACAATCACTCATTATTAAGACAGCTAATATACTTACGGGTAAAAAAATATATTCTCACAGCTTTACACAAATATAATTTTTTGATAATATACTGTTAAATATAGGGGGTAATTATCATTAATAAGCGTTTACTTATATCGGCATTGTTAATTTGTTCAACAGCATTACCAAACTATGCTGCTATGACACCACAGGCAAATACATTATATCAACAAGCTTGCACACTTGAATACCAAAAAGATTTACAAGGTGCAGCAAATAAAATTCTTGAAGCTCTAAAACTCACTGGTGACGATCCTATGCTATATACAAAGCTTGCAGGAATTTATACTGATATGGACAAACTTGATGATGCAATAGCTGCCTATGATAAAGTTATAAAACTACGTCCTAATGACGCTTTTGTGTATATAAGTCTTGGAAGTATTTATGAGACTATGGGAAAATACCCTGAGGCACTTGCTGCATATAATAACGCCCTAAAAATATTCCCCGAATATAAATTTAATTATCTAAATATAGCAAACGTTCAATATCAATTAAAAGATTATAAAAATGCGATAGAAAATTATAATATGTTTCTAAGCACTTATTCTCAGCATAATGAAGCTCGTAAAAACCTTGCAGGAACTTATCTTGCAAATAATAACCCCGATAAAGCAGCCGCTGAATACGAAATTTTATATCAAAAAAACCCTCAGAATTTTGATGATTACGTAAACTTTGGGTTTGCTCTATTTGAGACAAAAAATTACGAAAAAGCAGCTGAAATGTTAGAAAAAGCAATTGAAAAAGATCCTGAAAACACCTCAGCTCATGTAAGCTTGGCATTATCATATCAGGAACTGGAAAAAAATGATTTAGCACTTGCTCAATATGATGTAATATTTAAACAAAAACCTAATTTGCAATCCTTGAGATTTGATTATGCAAACTTGCTTGCTGATATGGAAAAAAATACAGAAGCAATCGAACAATACAAACAATATGTAATAAGTTTTCCAAATGATGGCAGAGCTTATAAAAATATGGGGCTTGTCTACAAGCGTACAAAAGATTATGCAAAAGCAATCCAAAGTTACGAAAAAGCCATCAGTCTTAATATTGCAGATGCTGATGTAAAAAAAGATTTAGCAAGCTGTTACCATATAATGAAAGATTACCCGAATGCAATCAAATACTATGATGAAGTCCTTGCAATTGATAATAAAGATTATGACGTAAAAATTAATAAAGCAATTGCACTTCATGCAATGAAAAAGTATGAAGCAGCAATCGAACTATACAATGATATCTTAACTGTCAAAAGCAGTGATGTTGTCGAAAATAATTTAACAGAAGCATTGGTTTCTCAAGGTCATGAAGACTTAAAACTGCATAATTACTCAAAAGCTACAGATGAATTTATAAAAGCAATTTCAAGAGGTACAAAAGACAGCTTTGCATATTACGGACTTGCAAAAGCATACAGAGCTTGCAAAATTAATGATAAAGCTACAGAATACTATGAAAAAGCAATTGCAATGGATCCGGAAAAAACATTATACAGCGATGAGTTTGCAGAATTTATTTCAGAAACCGCACCATCACAAAATATAAATGAAACTCCGGTATCTGATAATGGTCAGCTTCCGTCTGTAGTTATTGAAGATGAAACAAAAAGCCAAGAAGTAACTGCTCAAGATACTCAAGATGCGGAAAAAATGGCAAAGAATAAAGACTTAATAGCACTTGCAGATGCAAACTATAAAGAAAAAAAATATGAAGACTCAATTAAAAACTATCAAGAAGCCCTAAAATTAAATCCATCTGATGAAGTTACACTTCTAAAAATCGGGAATATATATAAACTTCAAGATGATGAGAAAAATGCAGTAGATTTTTATAAAAAAGCAATATTCGTAAATCCTTCATACGCAGATGGGTGGTTCAATCTGGGACTTGTATATGCTTCACAAAAAGATGTTGCAGGAAGCAAAAAATGCTTTGAGCGGGTAATTTCCATCGACCCTCAATATGCTTACGCCTACTACGCATTGGGTCTTGCTTATGAAGCAGAAAAGAATAAAGAAGAAGCAGTAAAAAATTACAACCTCTTTTTGAAATATACAAAAGACCAAAACGCAATCCAAGACGTTCAGGATAAACTTAAAAAATTACAATAATGAAAAAGATTATCTTATTTTTTACAGCACTAATATTATTGTCCGTAACAACGGCCTGCACAGGAGATAAACCTGCCATTTTGTTTAACAAGAACCCGATAACAAAAGAGAATGTTATGGACTATTCCTCTGTATTTAAGCCGAATGTCAGAATTTATTATCTTATATTAATGCCCAAAAAAGTTCATTCAAGATTTATTTATATCCAAATCATAAAAAAAGATAATGAAATGGAACGTTTGGGATACAAACTATACTGGGCAAATACAGTAAGATTAAAGGACGAGCAGATGTATTATTACGACGATTATATCGTAATAAATGAACCCGGTGCGTATGTAATGAAAGTGTATTCAAAAGACCGCCCGCAAGAACCTATGACAATGGCTCAATTCTTCGTTAGAGAGTAACTTTATCCCAAAAATTACTTACTGCATTTTTTCTTCCCATCCCAACTAAGGTCATTGCATCTTCGGTAATCCATGTTCTCATTATATATTACCCAAGCAGTACAACCATTACCTAATGCAGTTGACTTATCTCGACAATGAGTATTAAAAGAGAAAGCTGTATCCTCTTGTGTACCGTAAGGCATAATATTATATTTAGTAATACTAAATTCAAAAATATCTATTCCATAAGGCATAATATTATATTTAGTAATACTAAATTCAAAAATATCTATTCCATAAGTATTTGGTCTGTCATTACCATTTACGTCAACAATAATCCAGCCACAAACAGATGATAGAGCCTTTGTTTCACCACGATTGAGCGAACAGTCGGCATTTAAACCTCCAAATGCAACATGTGTACCATCTGATAATTTTAATTTGGCAAGATCTGCTCGATTATTAGTATCAAGAAATGGAGTACCTTTTAAATGATAAGTATTTCCACTATGCCAACAACCATCAGCTACTCCACAATTCTTTGTTACATTCATATATTTTGCGAATAAATTTGCAACATTTAAAGCACCTTCTGCATTTTTATTACCATCATCATCTGTAACGCTGGCCGAAATTCCCCAGTTTGTAGGCTCACCATAATCCTTTGAAATCATTAAATAAGCTTGTGAAAGAGCGGAGTATGCTTTCTTTAATCTGCTTACCGTTACTTTTTCCTGCTGTTTTTGTACAAGAGTCGGCAACGTCATTGCCGCTATGACTCCGATTATTCCTAATGTTATCAACACTTCTGCTAACGTAAATGCGTTTTTCTTTTTCATAAGTCCTCCGTTTATTTATATTTTTTATTACTCGTTTTTCAAAAATTTTGCACGACAAATCACCGTGTCTTTTGGCACGGCTTGCTTTTCTGCTCTTTTTCATCTAATCGGAGGTCTAACCCCCCCCCCGAAATTCTATCTATTTGCAGTTTTTGCATACATTCCTCCTTCGTTTATTCGTATAATTATTATAACATATTTTTGTATATTTTTGAAGTCTTTTATTTTTTTACCAACAGGGGCTGAGTTATAAAACTCAGCCCCCTTTTTGTATTCTTTAAACTATTTACTTACACTTTGTCTTTCCGTTCCAACTTAAATCATTGCATCTTAAGTATTCCATATTTTCATTATATATTACCCATGCCGCACATCCATAACCATTTGATAATGCTGTCTTTGTCATATTACAATCTACATCAAACGATCTATTAATATCATTACCGGTTCCTTGCGGGATAATACCAAACTTTGTAATCCAAAAGACAAATAAATCTTTTCCGTTTGCATTAGGAGGTTTAATACCGTTTATATCAACACTTATATCACCACAAACATTCATTAAGGCTTTAGAATCGCCAACAACTCTGCTACAAGAAGGATTACTAATATATACACCCTCAATAGAAGATCCATCAGCAAGCTTTATATAAGTTATTGTGGTATTGTAAACATCCCCATTCAAACTATATTTTGTTCTTTTAGACCTGTTTTCACATTCAGTATCGCCAACAAGGCAGATTGATGTAACTTTTAGATTTTTTGCAAGCATATTTAAAAACATATTTCGTGAGTCATGATCCTTTGCTAACTCATCATCAGAAGCGGTTGTATTACTCGAATTTACAGAAGTTGTCATTCCCCACAAATCTGGAGTACCATTATCCTTTACAGCCATAATAAAAGCTTGATTTAATACCGAATGCATCTTTTTTAATTTTGATACTGTCTCTTTTTCTCTACCTTTATTAATTACTGTCGGCATTGTCATTGCCGCT
>CASDPF010000030.1 GCA_949282215.1 uncultured bacterium
GCGTCATCGTAATACGGCAAGTATTACTTCTTCCTTCTCGCGGAAAAGCATCGCAAAATTCACGGCTTACAGCCTAGCTCACACCCCTTCTCGGCGGTACTGAGGTTTATATTAAAAAAACTAGCCTAATTTTATCCGCGCGTTTACTTTCGTCGTCCTCGAAATACATCCAGTATTACTTCGTCCTTCTCAAAGAAAAGCAACACAAAATACACGGCTTACAGCCTAGCTCGCACCCCATCTCGGCTGTGCTTAGTATTTAGTATTAATATTTATCGACTTATTCACAAAACGCAAATCGTAAAATCCGCAACCCACAATCCTGTTAACTCAAAACCCGGTTTACACTCATTCTCGCGGTATGATTAAATTTAGTTTCTAATTAATTTATTTTTCGAATTTATTATCCGGAATATGATTCAAGTAAGTATTTGTGAGCGTGTAAACTTTTACGCAAAAATCTAATTATAATCTAAGTTTATAATATGACAAAAATTAAAACACCTCGATTCACAACCGAATAATTTTATATATGCCGTATTAAGCAATGTTCTTTAGTCGGAGCGTGTATTTTTTTAAGCAAGTTTCCCATTTTGTCCATAAAATATTAAAAGGCATTTTATTGTGTTAAAATAAGTCATAGTTATAACATAAAATTCTGCTCTGATAATACTATGTTTAATATCAAGTAGCAGTCAGTACGCAAATTATTCGATTAATAAAAAACCGCTGATTGCGGCTAAGTATAAATCATCGGAGAAAAGCAGTATAATGTCTCGTATGCAGTATTATTTTTGCTAATTTTACAAAGTTAAAATTTCGAAAATTCAAAAATTTTCAAAAATGACCAAATACGGCAAATTGAGCGAGCGCGACAATCTCCGTGCTTCTGAATTTTTACACGTATATAAAGCAGAATAGTGTCTACCGATATACCCTATGAGCATAAGTTGACTTAATTTGCGAAGCATTTTACTATGATGACGTTAGTTAAGGGCTATAATTACAAAAAATGTTACACGTGAAACTTTTACTGAATATTCTTACGTTATTGCTGTTTGCTATTTGTATTGCAACATTTGGATTTTAATACGTGGGGAGAGCACTATTACGCGCGCGAATGCTAATTATTCTTGATAAGGTCATTGGATAATAAGAAATTTGAGAAGTTGCGTGCTAAACAAAATCACGATATTGCATTTAGCATTTATGTTATTTTGATATTCTCGATATCTGAGCGCGCGTTAGCGTATTTATCTGCGGCAAGCTGTTAATTTTTCGTTTGAGTTAGTTAAGCGTAATAATGTAGTAAAAGAAGCATATTTGGCTATAAGCAATTTATAAATAATCTTATTAATGTTGCTTTTGTTTTCGCGCGCTCGCTCGATAACCGATTTTGACAATACAACGGCTATCAGAAGGAGATATACTTAATCTATAATTTGCATTGTATATGGTAATCGTAATAAATTGAATGGGCTTGTCACAAATAAATTCGCAGAATTCGCGCGCACGTTTAAGCCATACGGCGCAATACGATTTATTATATAGCTAACTCTGGTTATGTTAGCAAATATCTTTTGCAATGCTTTTATCTTTCCCGTATATTGTTTTTTAGTTGATAATAAGTAAAAATTTAAAATATGCGCCTTTTGTAGGCAAAAAAATTAGAAGCTTGCCTGAAAAATCTTTATTGCGTATATGTGTGGTGCGCGCACAATAGTTATGCCAGTGGCTTAATAATGGAAGTTGCCAATAATCGCTTTATTTGAGATTGAAAACTCTCTTCTTTTTACGCGTTTGGTTTTCGTTGAATTTAACCTACGTATTGTTTATGTTTAGCGGTCGCTGTTTGGCGCACCGCTTAAAAGGCCTGAATTTATGCCTTGTCTTATAATATAATGAATAAATAACTAAAGCGCAATGCAAAAGTAGGTAAAATATCTATGATTATAGGTCGGCAATTGTGTGAGCGGCACATACTGCGGCAGAAATAGTTGAGTAATTAATAATTAACCTATATATGGATTGTAACAGGAAACTAATATGGATGATAGCCGAAGATAGATAGCGGCTGAAGATATCTTAAACAATTCAATTTAACTTGATGTATTTAGCAACGTGTATTGTGTATATAAGCATTTTTAAAAGTTAAAGCGGTCAGTTGGATTTTTGCCTATTTGTTGCTTAACGAAAAAAGATTGTACGAAAGTTCTGCAAATAGCGAAGACAATTATTTCAGTAAACAGAAGACGTAAACCAATTTTGTTCGACACGTTGAGAATCAGGAGTAAATACTCTGAGCAATCTTCACGAGGAAATTACGAAAGTTATAATAAATTATCATTGAGAATAAATGCTTTAAAAAAATGTTTAGCGTGAAACATTTGGTTGTAAAGTAGACTCACTTTGTAAAGGATAAACGAAGGTATATTTCTTGTAATCCAAAATGTCCATATGGTTTTCGTGCTATTAAACGGTATGACTTGTTTGCTTTTGTACCTCTAAGACATTATACAGCAAGCCCGATGTATATGATTATCATATTTTACTGAATAAATATTGCTTTATATCTAATAAGTCTTCACGGCTTCTCTGCTCTATCGAGGAAAGTCTTGAGTAAGTTGACAATATTTCGGTAACTTAGATGGTTTTTATCTGTTCGACTGTCCGAGCATTGACATTGTTCTGTCGCAGGAGAGTAGTGCTATTAATGTGATAAAAGAGAAAGCTTAAAGATAAGTATAAGAAAGCATTGTTAGCTGTGCTTATAGTCTGTCAAGCAAACAAAGAGATAAAAGCTTTAATATTAATCAGATTTTGAGTTGATGCGGTTTTCGTGTGCTTTTAATCAAAAAATGGTCGGTTTATCGGTGTGTTTCATAAAGGTTTAATACCTTTTCCTATATAAGGCAAACAGTTTCGCGTGAAACAATTTTAAAGAACATTAACTTCTAAAAACGCCTATTTTAGAAAATAATATTCTCAAATTACGCTAAAATTCAGGCAAAAATTTAGCCATAATTCTGCTGTTTTGCAACTTCCTACTGAAAAAATTTCAATTGTTTCACGCGTTTTGTGAAACAATTTACATACACTTTTTTACCCTCAGAAAACCCCCGTTTTTTGGTGTTTTCAGCATATTATATGCTAAAAATTGGGTAATTTTGCCCAAAATTCCTGAACCTGTTCAAATCGCTGTCTCTTTGGAACGCTGTTTTATTTGTCAATTTCGGTTAGTTTGAGAAATTTAGCTTTGCGCACGCGTTAAAGACGTGTGTGCATATACGCATTGTGCTCGCGCACGTGTGCGTATCGCGCGTATGCATTGATATAAAATATCCGTTTTTACCATATAATTTTTTATAATCATTGCGCGGCTAAAACGCAAACACATAGCGGTTTTCTTATTATTGCACAGTTTCGCTATTGTGTTTTCTTGTTTCTTCTTTAGTGCGTTTTATTTCCTATTTTCTTAAATCAGCAAATTCGCTTTCAATTCTTTAGTCATTTTACCTTCCTTAAATACGATTAACGCGATATATGCGCTGAATATGGCTTGCTAGTACCTTTTATGTATATGTTTTGCATACTTCTCTGCTCTATGATTTTAATCAGTATTTAAAATAGAATTGACGAGTATTGATTTTGTTTTTTGTTGATTACCTAAGATATATAAGATATGTCCGTAGTATTTTATTCCAGAATAATAAAAGCTGAATAAGACTACTAAACGCTCGGATAGTTTAGTCTTACGTTTAACGTTGGTAATAAAACGCAAAAATAGCATAAAAATCAACTTTTTTTATATAAAAACCGTCTTGTTATTTCTATTAGATATAATTATATGGCTTTTATCGTATTTTCACTAACGTATTCGCGCGATTAATTTTATACGTTTTGCTCTTTTGTATCTCAGTTACCGACCAAGTATGTTCGCGTATAAATTTTATAATACGGTAAATAATTATATCTGCAAACTTTTATGCTATATTCTAAAGCTCTTACGGTAAGCTCTATGTCGTATATATAAAATATATATATTAATATCGAATAAACATACATAAAAAGCCGACCTACACGGCGTGAGAAGAATTGCGAAGATACAAGACTATAAGCCCTATTATTTGCCTATGCAATAGGTCTTATATGCAATTTCAGGAGATTTTATGCCCAGATGCAGTATATGCAGTCAACAAATCGACTATGACAAGGCTTATATATGCCATAAGTGCAACAGCTTTATATGCGAACACTGTTATTCGACTTACGGACACGATTGCGAATGCGGCGGAAAGCTACATCACGTCAACTAAGCTCTCCTCCGTGCAAAATTATGCGGAAAATTTGTCGCATTTGGCAATATGTATGATTTAATTCTTTAAATACTCGCTTTTGTGTTTCCTGTGCGCGCATCGATATAATATAGCATCGTTTACAAGGTGCGAAAATTCCTAAATATTGTTTCAGAGGACGGGCTTCTCTATTTTTTACTAAAAGTGATTTGCAAATATCTGTTTTTCTAGTTAATAAATACAAGGTGCTTAATGTAAGCAGTTATTGACTTCTTGATATTTCTGTATTTTGGTATATAATTATAGATTATACACGATATAATTATTATTTATATAAATATGGACGATTTGACATATTTTCAGCTAGTCTGAAAATGGTTTTCGAGCTATTTTAAGCATCTGTTTGTTTAGAAAAAATAGTGCTCAAATTTATATAAAATAATATGTTTTTCAATTTTATCTTTCATTAGAAAAAAGTTTATTCTCCTCTTTATCTTTCATTAGAAAAAAGTTTATTCTCCTCTTGTGAAAAAACTGCTCTTTAATTGCTAGTCAAGCTTGCAATCTGCTTGCAAAACGCTGTTGTTTAGCCTGATTTTACAATTACTATACCAGGTGTTGAAAAGTCTGCTTTTGCGGTATTTTTAGAAAAATTAGCGGGCTACAGCGGTAATTTTTTAAATAGCTGCAGAAAGTAATTTTACGGCTGAAGTCTATCGAGAAAATTTCTTTAAGAATCTTTGAGTGATTCTTTTGCGAATTTCAGATTTTTTTAAAGAAAATCAGCTGTTAAACGGACAAAATTGCAGTAGAATAAAGGTCTTTGAAAAAACGATTGTTCTTTAATTTCGTCAGTCAGCAAAGGATTCGCGACAGACAAATTTCAACTCTTTTAAAATTATGGATAAAATATGTTTTTTATTTTGCAGTTACAATGTTGTTGCTTTTTTGCTTACAGTATTGGCAATTTAAAAGCAAAGACAATCTCCACTATTTTGTAAAACGTTTGTAGTGCTTGCCCGACCGTATTTTTTCAATTGCCGCATTGCATTTTTTCTCTAATTTTTCGCGGTAAAGTCGCATAAGCAGCCACAGTCCCGCCATAATAATTCCGCTGGCGGAAAACGCTATAACAAAATGATAAGCGTGCAAGCTGTAGTCAAAAAATTTTATCTCGCACAACACGAACAGCGCGGCATATACGCATACGAATATTATATTAGTCGTATGTCTGAAAAACTCTTTCTTAACGATAAATTCTGCAGTAAAATATATGCACGCATAAAGTGCGCCCATCGTCGCGCCTAATATCGCAAATACAGCCAGTGCATAGGGCTGTGAAACGCTCTCAGACAATATCATTTGAAAATTCTCTTGATTAAAGATTGCTTTTTAGCTCCCTTCGAATACTTAAGAGAGTTCACGCGCCCGCTGACGGTACATAAATTGCCTGCCGTATCCAGCGATATTATCTCCAGTTTTTCTCCGCATAAAGTGAGATTCGTGTCCCCCATATTGGCAAGGATTTGCTTGTCATCGCTCTCTATCATTGCGGTAATACCGCTTATGTATACGGTGTTTTTGTCGAAATCTATATTTACGTATTTCGGAGCTCTGGTTGTTACGTTAGAGGTCAGTTGAGTCATAATCCGTCCTTTTATATCGTTTTTTCGTCAATATAGTATATTTTGCATACCGAAAAATATTACAAACCTTTTAACCTTGTTCAAAAGAGGTTGACGGCACCCGAAAGTTTTGATATTATATATGTTGTCAAACAGCAAATGCGGATGTGGCGGAATTGGCAGACGCGTAAGATTCAGGTTCTTATGGTCGCAAGGCTGTGCAGGTTCAAGTCCTGTCATCCGCACCACAAAAAGTCTAAATTGAACCGTAAGAATACGAGTTTGGTTTAGACTTTTTGTTTTGCTTTTTAACGCAGATACATTTCTATCGTAATCTTTATTATGAGCGGGCTTTTGTTTTGGCTTTCGATTACCATTTTGCATTTGCCTGAGTAAAACAAAAAGCCCTGACCATCGTCAGGACTCTTTGTTGTCGGATTGTTAAAATATATTTCTATCTTATCATCATAAAGAACTATTTCTTGTATCAATAGATTAACAAGAAGTCTTTTTTCATCTCTTAAGGCTTGAGTGTAGAATTGCCTTATTGAAAATAGCGCGAAGGCAAAAAGCGAAAGATTGCCCAAGCGGATCAGCGGGCAACTTCGCTTGCCTCTCGCTTTCATTTTAGCAAGCTAAAGAGTTATTCAGACGTGTGCTTGTCTGGCGGAGCGCAGCGACGCCACTTGTCTATAACAAGCACACGTCCGGGTGCCAAACGATAAAAATTATATAAAGATAGATAAAGTCTTTATTTTACTAATAGGAATATGTTATAATATAATTATATTTAATTAGTTTGATAGCGGGAATTAATGGAGACTTATAAGTTTAATTATTTAATAAAAAATATTCATAAAGTCAAAGCCTTTGATGCTTTGTATGACTTTTTTTATAGAAGAATAGTTTTCCATTTAAAATATATATACGGGGATGCTTTGGCGCAAGAAGTTGCACAAGACTTTTTTTTGCAATTAATACATAAGGAAAACATAGGAAGTGAATATATAGAGTATCCCGCTTCGTGGGTATACAAATGTTGCGAAAATTTAGCGAAAAAAAAACTTGCAAAAGAAAAAAATGAGAGAATATCGGCTCCCGAGCTTTTGTTGGAATATGAGCAGCAGTTTGAAATCGAAGTTTACGGAGATTTATATGATACGATAAAATCTCTAGAGGGGGACAGTCAAAAAATAATACGAATGTATTATTGGGAAGGATACAATTTTAAAGAAATTTCTGCGATTATGCACATAAAGGCTGGTACAATAAGACAAAAACACAGTCGCGCATTAAAAAAAATAGGTAAAAATTTAACTGACGTGTAACGAAACGCAGGTTTTATAGTATCTAATTAGTAAAACAAAGGAGAAAATATAAATGTTGAGAAATAAAACTTATTGCAGAATTTTGTCGCTGTCGTTAATTTTTATCGTTATTATTGCTATGGGTATATTGGCAACAACGCCGAAAGCTTATGCTATGGAATTGAATTATGACGAATACGATGAAGTTTTTTTGCAAAGTAGCAGGGAAATTATTGAAGAGAGATATACCGGAGAATATACGATTGCTGCGGAAAAAGAATTGTTGTACGATATGGATTTGAAAGAATTAGGTTACATATACGATTTTACGGTAAACGGGGATAATGGCTTTGCCGTTATAATTAACGTAAATAACGAAATTGTATTAGAAGAGATGTTTTTCGGAAGCGAAAATCCGTTTGGACGGAATTGCCAAAACAAGATGATATATGTTAGCCAAATGACTTATCTTGAATATGCCGACGGCAATTATATGCAAAACGGCAGGCTGCTTACCTTAGAAGAGTCCGAATATTATGCGGATATTGCCTATGCGTCATCTGCCGGAAATATCACCACAGAAGAGGAGTCAATCTACTATACTTCGAAAACGGTATTATCTGATTTTAGTTTGGCTTACAGAATACCTTCGTGTACGGCTGAAACAGGTTTGGGAAGCAACATATGCGTTCCCGTTGCGGGAGCGAATATAGTACAATATTATGACAGATATTGCACTAATTTAATTGAGGATTATACCCCGGGAAGAGGGACGGGAAGTATTTATATATATAATTCAGTCGGGGAAGAATTAAGAGAGGTAATTCTACAATTATACGACGATATGGAAACTAACACAACGGGGGCAGGAGCTACAGTTGCGCAATTTAAGAGCGGTATGGAAACGTACTGCAATCGTCAAGGTTATGACGTAACATATTCATCTTGTATTAGCGGCGGAGCAATGAGTTTTGGTCAAGTAAAATCATTTATAGACGCGCAGACTCCCGTAATAATATTTATGGAGAAATCAGTATATACGGAAGATATTAGCAATGGTAACGGCTACGATATAGTGGAAAATTCTACGTATTTTGCTAATCACAGCATAGTTGCATTTGGTTATAAGGAGATAAGCTACTCTTTTTCGGACGGAAGTAGCGGAAACGTCAATATGTTGGAAGTGGCTTCGGGAATCAGCAGTTTGAACGGAGGGTATTTGAATTTATCTAAAAGCAATATTATTGACGACGCAATGGCGGTAATAATTGAATAGAGGGAACATTATGGCATTTATAAAAAAGAAATTGCAAGACATAGCAGACGAATCTATGAAATCGGCAGAGGATAGCGTATTTAGACAAAAAACCGAAAATATGCTTGAAAACTGTTCAAATAAAAAACAAATAAATAAAAAACTTATATGGGCGTTATCTTCCATTGCGACCGTAATTGTAATCGTGTGTTTGGTTATGGTAATTGCGTTGCCATTAAATGATCAATCACAGAAAGAACCCCATTACGCTTTTGAGTTTGAACAAACAGTTAACACTTCTGTTGTGGAATTAAACGATAAGCTAACAGGGTTTAAATTTAAATCATTACAGAATTCAGAAACGAAACGCATATATGACGATATTTCAAAAGAATCTTTAATGTATATTTTTGTGTATGATAATTTAGAAGCATTCAATACTATTAATATGCATATAGTTACTAATCCATATTATATAGACAGGGTATACGCAAACAAAGTTTTTGACAAAAGTATAAATTACAAAGGGTATCTGCTCGAATATAGAGAAACAATCAAAAAAGAAGACGGCATATACGAGTTTGAAATAGAAGGAAAAATAATCATAAACGGCACAAAACTCTATTTCGAGTATCAAAATATAGCTTTTACAGAAGACAGCGGTTTGACAGAAATGCTCGATATGATAATCTCATTTGAATAAACGAAAAATTGCTGTATATAAAAAAGTTGGAAAAATTTTCCAACTTTTTTTATTTATGTGTAACATTTTACGTCATTTTTTGTATCTATAAAGTAAGAAAGGCTATTTTGAGATAGCGGTCGATATAAAAAGGAGGGACTTATGAAAAACAAATTTCTTGTAGTTTTTATACTTATTATAATATATATAATATGCCTTGTAAGTGTTGCGGCTTGCGAAAAAATAGTGGACATACCATACGATTTGCAAGAAAGCAGCGATACGGCTTTGAAAAACAGCGTTACTTTATACGATGATGCTATTTTGTGGATGAAAGATGAATATGTTTATGCCAACAGAACAAGCCCCCTTCCCGATGCCGACGATTGTCCTTCTGAAATTACGAATATCATTACTAATCAAGAAGATTTTGACAAAGCTTTTAATGAGTTTCCGACAGAAATAAATTTTGGCAAACAAATGCTTGTGCTACGTTTTTACACGGCGGATAATATTTTCAGTAGTGACAAAAAAAGATTTTATTATTATGAATTGAGTAATATATCAGTAACGGAAAACAAACTGATTATAGATGTATATAAATATAAAACAGCATTGGCTGTTTCAGGAATTTTTGCTCCTGATGCATCTATGCCAACGCAAGAATGTTTGGCATTCTTGATGCCGAAGATACAAGTTGAACAAACTGAACTAAACATAGAATATAAACTATATAATTTAAGTTGGAAGGGTAGTTTGAAAACTGCTACTACTCTCTACAATGCAGATATTAATTGGTTACGTGAGGAGTATGAAAAAGATATAAGTTTTGCTCTTGAATCTCAAAATCAGCTTACCGATAAAATTCAGGATTACGAAGAATACGTTACGGCTTTTAAAAAATTTTATAACACATTTGACGTCAATGACGAAATGCTTGTACTGTACTTTATAAAAGAAGACGTCAATGACGCATACGCGTATGTATATTCTATCGCAGATATTCAATACGAAAAAGGTTTTTTAGATATAAGCCTAAACAAAAAAGCCAAAGAATCTCAAAGTAAAGACGTCTCAAACAACATGACTTTTTTAGTTATCAGACTGCCTCAACTTCCCGCATACAATGTCAATATAAAAATAAACTAAATACACTATATCACAAAGGAGGAAATTATGGAAAATTCTAAAAGAAATACAAAAATTTTAATTGCTGTAATTATTTGTATAATTGCAATTTGTGTAGTAATCGCTATTGGAAAGAATGATACTAAAGTTTATGCAATGCAATCCTCACTACAACAAAGCAATTTGCACAGTATTAATGATATTGTATCTGCTACCGAAATAGAAGATAATGGATATCTTTATAATTATGACGGGTCAATAGATTATATTTATATCGATTTTGCAGGTTCTAACGGATATATAATTTTACTTGAAGAAACGTTAGAAATCGTAGAGTATACAACACAAGGGGATTTCCCGTATGAAAATATAGATGGGGATAAATATTACGGCGGGCCTAATGCTTATTATGTAAAAAATGAAAACAATATTCAAAATATTTTGACAGATGAAACATTCGAGTGTACAGATGATTTATTTTTAAGCAACGCTGGTAAAATAAGGCAAGTTTTTTCAGTACAAAGTAAATCGATAGAAGAAAATGCTGAATTAATTGTTAATAAGTCAAATAGATTATCAACAGTATTTCAGCAGATAAATTCTAATATTATTAGTCCCTCTGCAGTTAATTCTGTTGCAAAAGCAGTTAGTGCGCCGCCATTAGATGAAAATAATTTTATAAGTCCAACAAATGGTGCTCAATATATAGAAAATTCAGAATATTTTTTGACTACTAATGAATCCCCGAGACATGGAGATAATAATGGTAATTCATGTACTACAGTAGCAATACAATTATTGTTAAGTTTTAATAACTATTATAATGACCGCCGAATAATTGACGATATATATTTGTTTGGAGATGAATCGAATAATCCAGAAAATAACCCTAACTATTGTATTGATCCTAATAAGATAACAAGCGAAACATTAGGTAGCAAACAATCTTTTCACGATATGTTATTAAATAGTTATAACATTATAGGATCTTTTAACAGTTCATCTGAAGGATTAGAATCCTATTTAGAGGATAGAAATATTGATGCTGATGTAAATTATACATATACCAGTGCACTAATTGGTTATTTAGATAAAAATATAGTTTTAACGGAGTTGAATGCAGGTAGACCAATAGTATTGCAAACGTCAAGTACATTAAATGGAACGCCGTATGTAGGTCAAAGAACTTTTGATCATGCTGTTATAGCGTATGGCTATCAATCTTTTGCTGCTTACACAAATAGTGGGGACACGACTATTTATGATGGATACATTACACATTTTGGATGGGATCCTAATGGATCAAGTAAATATATAAATATTTGGGCAAATAAAGCTTGGTTTAACAATGCAATTAGGCTAAAAATAAATCATACTCATGAATACACTACTGTCGATACAATTGAAGATGGTTGTATAAAGATATGCAAATGCTATTGCGGACATCGTGAAGTTGTTTCTACCAGAAGGCATATATATAATGATTTTGGATATGAAGGCAGTACGTATTCATGGAAAGGCTTAGTTGAAATGAGATTTACACAAGGCAATAAGGTAAATTCTGATGATGTTTTGATTATAGAGAATAGCTCTAATTTGGAAATTGAGGTTAAGACTATTTCTAGTAAGAATGCCTTTTTGGTGACTAATGGCCAAATAAAATTTGAATTAGAAAACAACAGTGGAGAAATATTACAAACAAATATTTGTTCCGTTACGGTTGATTTGTTAAATAATGTTACTTTAGAAGGAAACTTATTTACTATAAACACAAGACAAATGAATCACGGGACTTATCATATAAAGATTACTAGTACATTTAGCAGAGGGGAATGGTCATCAGAAGATACGACTTCTTATACATTTCGTATAAATCGCCCCATTACTGTAATGGAAGATTTTGGATATTTATCTAGTTGGTACAAATGGAAAGGGTATGTCACATTATCCAGCGACAAATTATATTCCTATGCACAATCCGGCACGTTAAAAGTCAATGGCTCTTCTGATTTAAATTTTAAGATAAATACAGCTATTGCGTTTAATGCCGTTAAAGAAATGACTGGCACGATAACAATCACTTTAAAGGACAGCGCTGGAAATATCGAACCGATTAACGGAAACAATACTCATACAAGTACGGTT
>CASDPF010000031.1 GCA_949282215.1 uncultured bacterium
TGTTGCAAATACTTTAATAACTTTTAAACCTCTTTTAAAAACTAAAAAACTTCAAACAATAATAAGGGCATTAGATAACAATATAGAAGAAATGAAAGGCTTTAGAATTAATGATTTTCGAGAAACATTAAAACATATTATGCAAGAACTGTATTTGAGAAGTTTTTGTGGGCTCTTAAATAAAAAGGATTTAAAAGAGTTTCAAAAAATATTAAGCAAATATAATACACGAATATTCATCGCATCAGGAAGGATGGAAAATTTTTATAAACATAAAAATCCAAATGGTTTTAAAAATATAAAGAGAATCGATCCTGAAAAAAAACTTGCAGAATCAAATTATAAAAGAATAAAAACTAATAAAAAACTTTCTGCAGCATTTATGAGATATCTAAAAATGATTTCTGCAGATGGAAGATTATACTTATATGATAATTATTCAATTATTCCAACTGATATAAAACTGAATTTATCAACAAAAGAGATTAAATTTCCTTTTAAAATACCTATAAAAGATTTTGTAATTACAGAAGATATGATAGATTTAATCTAATATTAGTTTGTAGGTTGGACTTATAGCCCAACAATTAATTATTATTCTCGCTTTTACTAAGCAGACAACATTTATTTTTTATACATCTACCCTGACCAGCAAAAGAGTAATTTGACCGGTTGCTGGTTCAAATGGTCTGCTTGTCCCTCAACCCCACGCCAAATGTCGATTACCCAAAATAATCACACCAGTTGAGCTACTCATGCTAATCAAATTAATACAATTTTTATATTTCCAAGTAAATTGAAATAAATTTCCACCTAAATTTAAAATTTTAAAAAATTTTTCAACACTGTCCTGTCCCAAAATTCCTGAGCTGTGTCTAACTTCCCGCCATTTAAGGTTTTGAGACACTGTCTTGTTTTAGACATTGACGGACAGTAATCGGACTTTTTTGCCAGTTCAGGAATTTCATTTTTAGCAAATTCCGACTAAAAAAATAAAGATATATTTGAAACACAGCCCTATTAGTTCAAAAAAATCAAATTCCTGCAATGTCTGTTCAATGATACCAATTACCCCACTCAAACAATTTCATAAAATAATACATATAAAAAAGAACCCTTATAGGGTTCTTTTAAAATGGTGCCGCAACTCGGAATTGAACCAAGGACACAGGGATTTTCAGTCCCTTGCTCTACCAACTGAGCTATTGCGGCTAATTACTTTTATCTATGACCATGCAGGTCACTTAATTATTATATTTGCTCAAGTTTTAAAGTCAAGAATTTATTTTTTATAATAACTTACTACCTAAAACCTTGAAACTAAAAAATTTCCTATTCGAACTTGAATAGGAAATTTTTATATAAAATCATTTAACTTATCTAATTATGCTTGACCTGCAAGGTACAAAGTAACATTTCTACCTTCAAGTTGAGGTTTCTTTTCAACCTGAATATTATCGTTAGCCAAATCTGCAATAAATCTGTTAGCCAAGTCGAATGCCAAGTTAGAATGTTGCATTTCACGACCTCTAAGCATAACAACGATTTTCACTTTATTACCCTGAGCAATAAATTTTCTAACGCTTTTAATACGAACTTCATAATCGTGAACATCAATTTTATAGCGAACTTTAACTTCTTTAACTTCAACTACACGTTGTTTTTTCTTAGCTTCTTTAGCTTTTTTAGCAAGTTCATATTTATATTTACCAAAATCAAGGATTTTTGCTACCGGAGGAGCCTGATTAGGACTGATTAGAACTAAATCAAGACCTGCCTCTTCTGCCATTTCCAACGCTTTTGAAGTTGGAACTATCCCGTGATTTACACCCTCATTATCAATTAATCTTACTTCTTTAGAACGAATACGATCGTTCATTATAGTTTTTTCTTTATCCTTATTAAATTTTGTATCGGTAGCTATGATTTTATCTCCTATATTATGTTATACCTTCTTAATATTAACATAAACTTTTATAATGTATAATTAAACTTCAGAGAATTATTAAGTTTTGTAAACTGAAATATTCCCATCGTTACGGGATTATTCAGAATATCTCAAAGATATACAGAAGATATACTAAAGTTTTTTAATAAGTTACCGATAATAATTTTGTTAAGATTAAGGACATTTACCAGAGATAGAATTAAAGAGGAGTATTTAAGATGGACAACACACAAAATTTAGCAGCTGTAACAATGGATCAAGTAACAGAAGAAATGATTTCCATTCCACTGCAAAAATTATTTGATGAATGCATGAGTTATATCTCAGTTAGCGATTTCATCATGCAATAGTCCTAGAACAAAAAGGGTAAGTTTAAAGCTTGCCCTTTTTTGATACAGAAGTTTACAATTACCCCGTTGTTGTATATACAGAATACGAATATTGTAATAGAATAGTTTCAAAAGGGAGAACTTATGAATAGAACACTTAGAAACCTGGCGAAACTATACTTCGTATTATGTTTATTAAATGGGGTTGCATATGCCGATTTCAAAGAGCACTATGATTTAGGGCAAACCTATATGTCACAGTACAGATATTCCGGTGCAATAGAAGAATTTAAAAGTGCATTAAGGATAAATTACTTAGACAATTCTGCAAGAATCGGTCTGATTAATGCACATTTAGCAAGGGGAACCGAATACGCAAACAAGGATAAAGACTGGAACAAAGCGGCTGATGATTTCAGAAGTGCATTGTTTTATTTGTTATACTACCCAAATGAAGGAGCTGTTCAAAATTCCGCAACAGCAATCGGGAAGGTTCAGAATAACTTAAACAACTGTTTAACCTTTACAAAATTTGATACATCACCACAAAACAGATATAACACAGCAAAGAGATTACGAGCAGAAGGGAACTTTTCAGCAGCTGGTTATGAATTCACACAAGCCTTAGGACGAAAAGACCTTCAAGCCAAAAGTTTTGAACAAGTTGCAGAAATCATGAAAATTCTAGGCAACGAAATCAAAGCAGGAGAATATTATAAAAAAGCGGTTGCCGTAAATCCGACAGATATAGATTTAAGACTTGCATACGCAAAGATTTTAGATGATCAAAATGCTGCAGAAGATGCAATGAAGGAATATTCATACGTATTACAACACGTTAACTCTGATAATAAGGAAGTTTTATACACATTAGAGCGAATATTCAGAAAAAAACTTGCAAATTCACCTAAAAGCGGGGACTTAAATGCTAATATGGGAGCAATACTTCAAAAGCAAAACCGACTAGATGAAGCACTTGCATACTACAAACAAGCTGAATCTCTTGATCCGTCAAACACAAACACAAGAATAAATACAGGAACTTTATATCAACAAAAGGGAGATTACAGAACAGCAATCAAAGCCTACGAATCAGTATTGATATTATATCCGAACGATGTAAATGCTAATTTATATCGAGCACAATGCTACGACAAATTAGGCGATAATAAAGTTGCCCAAGAAGGGTACAAAAAAGTTCTTGAACTTGACCCTGATAATGAATACATTAAGGGACAACTAATCAATAATGCGAAAAAGACAATGACTGCAACGGCATTCATTGATTATGTAAACAAAAATATGACCAGCATGAACCCAGCTGACATAATTTATGATTACGCAATAGAATTACATAAAAACGGGAAACTTGATGATTCAATAACAATGTATGACGAAGCCATCAAAAAAAGTCCTAAAAATTCTGAAATATACGTAAACAAAGCACTAGCACAAGCACAAGGCAACAATTATGATGCTGCGATAAACACCTTACAAAGTGCAGCACTTGTATTTCCAAAAGATCAAAACATCCCGTCAACATTGAAAAACGTAAAAGAAATGAAATTAAATCAACAGTTGGATAAAGCTGCAAACGCATATAAAAACAAAGATTATCAAACAGCAATAAGTTACTACTTATTAATCCAACCTGCAACAGTAGATACAATGCTAGGTGTTGCAACATCATATCAAGAATTAGGTGACAAAGAAAAAGCAATAGAATATTACAAAAAAGCACTAGCAATAAAACCTTTAGATTCTGATATTGCATACTACATTGCATGCCTGTACGGAGAAGACGAAAAATATGACGAGGCAAAATTCTATCTGGAAAAAGCAATTACCTTTAACAAAAACAATACACAGGCAATAGAATATTTAAAATCAATCGAAGAAACAGAAAAATCAAACAAATTAAATCAAGCGATTGCCTTATATGATGAACAAAAATATGATGAAAGCCTGGCACAATTTAACGAAATATTATCAAAAGACACCCAAAACGCATACGCATATTATTATCGTGGTATGATATATGATGCAAAGGAACTTAGAAAAGAAGCAATAAGCGATTTAACAAAAGCATTGCAACTAAATAAGGATTTCAATATTTGCAATTATATGATAGCATCAGATTATGACGCTATGAGCGATTATAAAAATGCTTACAAATATTATCTTGTTTATGCAAATTCAAATGCCGAAGATGACCAATATAAACAATATGCAAAAACAAGATTAGAAGAATTAAAGGATTATGCAAAATAGATTACAGGAATTAATAAAAAGCAAAGTATCCCTTGCCCCAATGGCAGGGATTACTGATTATGTATTGCGTTCATTAGTTCGAGAATACGCCCCCAACGCATTGCTAACAACAGAAATGATAAGTTCCGAATTTTTAGCACAAAACGTACAAACAGAAATCACAAAACTGGATGAAAACCATCATCCTATTTCATATCAAATATGCGGACACAAACCTCATTTAATGAAATTTTCAAGCCAATACCTGTCACAATTTGCAGATATGATTGACATAAACATGGGTTGCCCAGTCAATAAAGTGGTAAAAGGACAAGACGGTTCAGCCTTGATGCGAAACCCAAGACTGGCAATGGATTTGGTAAAAGCTGTAAAAGAAGGAACAGATAAACCTGTAAGTGTAAAATTCAGATTAGGATACACTTTTGATGATATGAATTATGTTGAATTTGGACAACAAATGCAAAAAGCCGGAGCAGATTTTATAACAATTCATGCCAGAACGCGCTCCCAATTTTATTCAGGCGAGGCTGACTGGAAAAAAATAAAAGAATTAAAACAAAATATTGATATCCCTGTTTTTGCAAACGGCGATGTAACATCTGTAGAAAAAGCAATTCAATGTATGGAGCAAAGTCAAGCTGACGGAGTTGCAATCGGCAGAGGAGTTTTAGGAGATCCGACATTAGTTGGGCGAATAGAAAAATATTTTGAAACAGGAGAAATTGTTCCGGAACCGAACCTTTATGAAAAATTAGAAATTATGAAACGCCACTTAGACGAAGAAATAAAATTAAGGGGCGAAAACCTTGCAATAAAATTTTTCAGAAAATTTTATCCGTTTTACATATCAGGAATACGTAATGCAGCAAAAATAAGGTCCGTTATGGTTGTTGAAGAAGATTACAATAAAATTTTAGAATATATCGAATACATTAAAAAAGATAACCCACAAACCTGCGCCTTGAAATCTTAGATAAAATTGTTATAATAACAGATATGAAAGTTGTTGCAATAATAGTAGCATTAGTTATAACAATCGCATTTCCAACATATTCTTATGCCGAAGGACTTATTGAGAATGTGCAATTAGAAATGAAAGATTATGATGTAATAAATTTACCTGCAGGTTCATTTATTCCTGTACTCTCAACTCAGGAAATATCTACAGAAACTTGTCCTGAAGGCTATAAAGTAAAATTTATATCAACAAGTGATCTTTTTATGCACGAAACAAATATTATCCCTCGAGAAACTGTATTTTACGGCTACATCGAAAAAATAAACGAACCTGTAGTAGGAACAAATGCAGCAATGAAAATAAAAATAACAAAACTAATCATGCCTGACGGATTTGAAATACCTGTAAAAGGCTACATTTACACATCCAACGATAATAAAATCGGTGGCGAATTAACCCCACCTTCAGAATGGGTAAAAATGCCACATTATCAAGCAAGATTTCAAGGAATATCTTGGAACCATCGAGCAGCAACATTACAAATAAGACCAGGGGGCAAAAGGAGTATGGGAGTACATACAAAAATCCCAGCCGGAGATCAACAAATTATAATCCTAACCGCCGACACCCCAATAACTCATACAATTACCGAATAAACTTGATACGTGGGTTTTTGAGCCGAAATAAATTGACAAAAATTTTTAATCAAGTAAAATAGTAACAAGATGTATTAGGGAGGCTTTTGTATATGAAAAAAGCGATGTTACTATTAACACTAATTCTTATGGGTAACAGTGCATATTCTCAGCCAAATTACAGTTATGAAGCACAAGTACCGGCGATACCATCTGCCAAGGCCGAAGAAAATTACAAAATAAACGATTCAACTTTGCGAGGAAGCGTTATAACAGTACCAGCAGGACAGAGTTTCAAAGCAATATTTACAACACCAATAAGTTCTGCTACAGCAACTGCAGGGCAGGAAATAATAATGGTATTGGGCAAAGATTATTATTACAATGCAAACAGAATAGCACCAGCCGGCAGCACAGTAAAAGGATCAGTTATAGAAGCCTCAAGTGCGAAGCATGGCAGCATAAATGGTAAACTTGCAGTAAGGTTCACTCAAATAACAACACCAACAGGTCAAGAAATCCCAATATCAGCAATAATCAAAACAGATGATTATACAGGAGTTCTTGTTGGAGGCACGAAATTTGACACAACCAAAGAATACACAAAAGATGTGGCAGTAGGAGCAGGAGCAGGAGCACTAGCAGGAGTAGTAGTATCTCCACTTGCAGGCGGAAGCATTGGAAAAGGAACCGCACTAGCAACAGCAGTAGGAGCAGGAGGGGGATTAGTAAAATCAATTTGGGATAAAGGTGAAGATGTAACAATACCTGCAAATGCATCAATCGAGTTGATACTAATGCAGCCAATAACCGTCAACCCGACTAGTATAGAGAATTAGTAAGATAGGCAATAATATTATTATTGCTTTAAAAATAAAATATAAACAAATAAGATCAGATATTTGTTGTTAGGGAATAAGATGTCAATATTAAATAAATTTACAGAAAATTTGAATAGAGAGTTTAACACAAAAAGCTTAAAGACACCGGAATTTAAAATGCCAGCGGTAACAAGGGATCATAACGATTCAATATCAATGAAGATGGCATTATTAGTGGCATTTATCCTCCACCCGGTAGTAATAGTCATATTGTGGTTAATAATTACAATATTAGCAATATTTGGCATACATTTAACGCTAATAGAAAAGCCGAAACCACATGTAAATGACATAGAATTTGTATTGGTTGACCAAGAGGCAACTCCTAAGAATAAAAATACAAAATACAGAGCTGATAAGAATTCGAGAACAGGCGGCATAAACGACCCAACAAAACCTGTATCAATGCCATCATCAGCGGCATCAAAACCATCAACAGGTGGCAATACAGCACCAAAACAACCTCAAAGGAAACCTGTAGCGCCACAAAAAACATCAATAATGGAAAAAATTACACAAAGTATAACACAGGAAACAAAAACACCTGTAAAAACACAACAAAAGCAAACTACACCGCAGAAAAAGGTAACACCTGCGCCTGAAGTTCAACAAGCTGTACCAAAACCACAGGTGGCAAAACCAAATCCACCGACAGCAAGACCATCAATAAAACCACCGATGGCACCAAAACCGACGCAAAAACCAACAAATACACCATTTAAAGTTCCTGTACCATCAGGCGGAACAAGAACAGGACAATATTCAACAGGTCCAATAGGCGGTTCAGGTTCATCATCAAAAGGTGGCTCATCAGGTAGCGGAAATTATGCACCTAACCCAACATTTGCACCGGTTGGAAATGGTTCAGGCTCCAAAGTAGCATCAAGCTCAGGAGCAGGCAGACCTGGAACAGGCTCAGGTTCAGGACGCTCAGGCTATAGCAGCGGTTCAGGTTCTGGCGGAGGAAACCCAGGTGGCGGCGGAGGACGTCCGGGCATAGATGCGGTTAGAGAACCGGATTTTGGACCATACATGAGAGAACTTCAAAGAAGAATCAAAATGAATTGGGAACCTCCAAAGGGTAATGAAAGTAAACGAGTAGTTTTACTATTCAAAATCGCAAAAGACGGTAGATTACTTTCAGTAAGCGTATTCAAATCATCCGGATTACAAAATGTTGACCAAGCAGCAATAAATGCCGTAAAAGTTGCAGCACCATTCAGAGCATTACCGCCTGAATACAGAGGACAAAACATAGATATTCAATTCACATTCGACTACAATGTCTATGGCGGCAAAGTAAGATAAAAGTATTACAAAGAAATGAGGATAAAACTATGGAATTACTAATTGAATCAATTAAAATGGACTGGCCGGTACTATTACCAATCTTTTTATGTTCTGTATTGGTAGTAGCGGTGGTTATCAGCAAATGGTCCTTTTACCAAAAAAACCAAAGAGATATTACTGTTTATATGAGAGAATTAAACAAGTATTTATCTAAGAACGATTTATCAGGTGCACAAAACACAGCTTTAAGATGCGGTGGTGTAATTGGAGATGTAATTGAAGAAGCAGTTCGAATTTTTACAGAGCAAAAAAGCGGATTTTCAAGATCATTTGATATTTCAGCAGCACTTGCAACACGTAAATTAGAAAGTCACTTAACAATACTAGGTACAATTGGTGGTGTTGCACCGTTCTTAGGTTTGTTCGGTACAGTTGTAAGAATTTTGTTAACATTCAACATCCTTGCAGATTCAGGTAATCAAGCAGCAACAGTAGCTTCAGGTATTGGTTCTGCATTGATAGCTACAGCATTCGGTCTTGGAGTTGCAATCGTTGCCGTAATCTTCTACAACTCGTTCCAATCAGTTGTAAAACACTATGAAGACGATTTCCAACTAATCAAATTGTTATTCTTAAGTTTTGTTGACAGTGAAAATGAAACAAAACCAAAATATTCATCTTCAAAGGTTAACTTATAAAATCAGGTAAAAAAAATGGCATTTACGAATAAGAAAAAACAACAGTTATTTACTGAAATAAATATAACACCATTAACAGATATCTTTTTAGTATTGTTGATTATAATGATGGTAGTAGCACCTTCATTCCAATCAATGGATAATGCGGTAGAAGTTCCTGAAGTTAATAACGGTATAAATATTGAAGAATCAAAAGTTACCGTATCAATAACCAAAGACGGAGCAATGTATGTTAACGGTGAAACAACAACGCAAAATCAATTAGTTGACAAGTTACTGGCAGCAAAAGGTGATAACGAAACACCTGAAGTAATCGTAAAAGCGGATAAAGCTGTTAAAAGCGCCCAAATTATGGATGTTATGAACGCAGCACAAAACGCTGATTACAAGAAATTAATAGTAGCAGGTGAACCGTTAAATAAAAAAGACCAAAAGAAATTACACGACCAAAACAAGACTATCCCAGGGGGTAACGGATAATGAGAGATACATTTAATGAAATAAACATCACACCATTAACAGATATTTTCCTGGTATTACTAATTATTATGATGGTAATTGCACCAATGTTAGATAAACAAGGAATAAGTCTTACTGTTCCTGAAAATGTTGAACAAACAAAAGTTGACAAACAACCGCAAATCTTAACTGTATATGTAACAAATAGAGATAAATATTTTATACATAATGAAGAAGTTTCACCAGATGCACTTGGAAATGTTTTAATAACAGAAATGAAAAATTATCCTGACGGGTTGTTAATTCAGGCTGATGGAACATCAACCCACGGTGCAGTAGTAAAACTTATGGACAGTGCAAGAGCTGCTGGCGTAAAAGCAATTTCTCTTGATCAAATGTAATTTTAATTTCATAGTTTTAATAATAAAAAAGACCGAATTATCGGTCTTTTTTTATTAAGCATTAAAAGTTTTGAAAGAACTGTCAACGTTTTTGGAAATGACCTTTTTAACTGATTCAAGCTCTGTTGAAATCGCTGATTCTTCTGTATCAAGCTGTTTCAATTCAAGTTCTAAAGATTTATCCTGTTGTTGTACAACTTCTATTTTTGAATTTATATCTTGAATTCTTTGATCATATTTATATTGTTCATAATTATACTGGTTCATTGCATCATTATATGCTTCTTCATCTGTTGCTGTATTTGTTACCAATGTATAATTTACGGCACTGTTTTTATCTATATTTCCTTCTGAATCTTGTCCATATAAGGTTATTGAAATATATCTGCCGGTTGAATCTTTTTCTACTGTGCCTGGTGCACTTAATACTTCTTTTGTTCTGGTTGTTGAGCCTAATGTATAACAATTTATATTGCTTGTTGCAAATCCATCTGTGTAGTTGCCTTCGTTTTCAACTGCACTTGCTTGATAGAAGTATGGTTTGTATGAACCTGTTGTTGAATCTTTTACATATCTTACATACCATTCATTATCTGATGCCGGATTGTTATTTACTGTTTCATTCAACATTACCTGATAATATTCTTCTTCTTCCATTAAGTCTGCTAATTGTTCTTCTGACAATGTTGATAAATATGGATCATTTAAAATATTATATCCATCCATATCACCAAGTTTTCTTAATGTGGTAGAACCTATTTTGTATTCAGTATCTCCCACAATATTTATTGATTGAGAAATAATACTTGATGATGCAGCAACAATAGAATAATCATCCTGCCATTGTTGAATGTAGCTGATAGAATAATCTCCGTTACCTTTTGCAATCATAGAGGTAATTGTATTGGTTAAAGCACCGTCATCGAAAGTATAAGAAACTTTAGTATAATCATCGATAGATGGCGGAGTTGGAACAGACATATTACATAGTTCGCTATAGTAATTAGCGGACTGATCGGATAAGGTCATTCTTTGCTGGTTAATCTGCTGACCTTCAAACTCGACGTTATTTTTTCGAGCGGTCAGACAGAGAAATCTAGCTTGTGATGCACTCATGCCCATTAGTGTAATCGTTCCTTTCTTGTGCTTGTTTCCTATATCTTAT
>CASDPF010000032.1 GCA_949282215.1 uncultured bacterium
CCCCCCCCCCGAAATTCTATCTATTAGCGATTTTTGCATACATTCCTCCTTTGTAACATGTTTATGCTATCATAAACATATTATATAATATTGTATGGAAAATTTCAACAAAAAGGATAAGTTATGAAAGGTATAGTATTAGCAGGCGGAGCAGGAACAAGACTTCATCCAAGCACAATAGCGTTATCAAAACAGTTAATACCTGTATATGATAAGCCCATGATTTATCATCCTATATCAGTTTTAATGCTTGCAGGAATTCGTGATATTTTAGTAATTTCGACACCGCAGGATCTTCCGAATTTTAAAAAATTACTTGGAAACGGAGATAGCTATGGTGTGAAATTTTCATACAAAGAACAGCCATCCCCTAATGGACTGGCTCAAGCTTTTATAATAGGTGAAGAATTTATAGGAGATGACAATGTAGCACTAATCCTCGGTGATAATATTTTTTACGGCGACGGATTTTCTGCCAAATTAAAAAAAGCTTCCGAAAATGCAAATTTAGGAAAAGCGACAGTTTTTGGCTATCAGGTAAAAGATGCTCATCGTTTCGGAGTTGTGGAATTTGATAATGAAGGAAATGTTATTTCTATAGAAGAAAAGCCTCAAAATCCTAAATCTGACTATGCTGTGACAGGGCTTTACTTCTATGACAATAATGTAATCAAATATGCAAAACACCTAAAACCTTCATCTCGCGGGGAACTCGAAATTACAGACTTAAACAATATTTATCTTTCAAACGGAAATTTAAACGTGGAACTTTTAGGCAGAGGTTTTGCTTGGCTTGATACAGGAACTCATCATTCACTATTACAAGCATCTCAATTTGTCCATTCTGTAGAAGAAAACCAAGGGATAAAAATAGCTTGTCTTGAAGAAGTAGCTTATAGAATGGGATTTGTAGACAAAGACACACTGCAAAAACATATTTTAAAATATAAAAATAACGAATATTTCAACTATGTTGCAAATATCATTAAATAGATTTAAATTTGTCTAAAAGTTTTGTCGAATTTTGAGTCTTTTGAATAGTTGCAGGTTCTGCAACTGTTTTGGAAGACTCGTTTTCGTTTACATAAAGTCTTGGATCATCTATTTTTTCCATAGCTTTCATAATCCCTATTTTACCGGCTTTCTTTTGGATATTAGTAAGCCAAGCATTAAACGCATAAGGAACTGCAATTATGGAGCCAAATACAGGTAAACCGATTGCTGCTATTGTATTCCAGAATGTTTTATAATTGCCGTAATTTATTTTTAACTCTTCAGGCATTTCCAAACCTAATTTATTGATAGGCTTACGTGCTTTTATTTTCAAAATATCAAATGTCAAATTTCTTCCCCAAGTTGGAATAAAACCTTTTTTAAAATGATTATTTAATGCTTCATTTATAGCTTTTTTATCAGAACCGCTCAGTAAAACCTTTACGTATTCTTCTTCAAAAGCTTCATATACTTTTTTAAATTCAGGGTGTTTTTTAAGCTTATCAACACCGTCGATGAGTATATTATTAAAGTCCTTTCTTAAATTTTTATCACTTTTCAAAAGATTGTAACCTTTATCTACAATTTCTCTAAATGGTGAATTTTTATCGATAGTTAGGTTTGAGAAAGTTTTAATTATCTTATCAATTGGCAATTTACCTTTTATCAGAGCTAGACTTAGACCCGCTATAGCTGCTGAATAAACAATACCAAATACTGCTCCGAAAGCTTGTTTTGCAATTTCAGTTCCAGCTTCTATATCCTCAGAATAGCGTTGTGACATTTCATCAATTTCATCAAATGTCATAAATACTTTTTCCTGCAAATGTTTTGCATCCTGAAGCTGTTTATCTGAAATCTCTGTTTCTTCCTTCAAAATCTTTAAGACTTTTTCATTCTTTTTCAGTTCTTCTTTTCTATATTTCTCATATTCCTTTGCGTCTTTAAAATATGTGCCGAGAAAGGTAAAATTTTCTCCGATTTTTTTCAAGAAAGATTTTTTCTGATCTTCTGCTTTAACATCTTTTGCTTGAGTCTTTTGTTCATCAGTAAATGCCATTAATGCAGCAGGATCTTTCATCAAATCCTGTCTTGCTTTATATCTTCCAATACGAGAAGCTGTTTTTTGGACAGCAGTCCCAGCTGTCAAAAGAGAAAGTGTCGTAAGTGTAGTTGCTACAGCTGATACAAATTTGCTATACTTAGCAGTTTTACCGCCAAATAGTTTTAGGAATTTATTCAATGCAACTCCGACAGGTATTGCTAGAACAGCTGAAAATACCCCTAATGTATCAAATGCATTTTCTGCATTTTCTGAATATTCTTCCGCTCTGATATTAATTTCTTTAACGGCATCTGTAATTAATTCTTTATCTTCATCAGCTTTAGCAATCTGTTCTGCAGTATAATTTTTCGATTTTAATTTGTCGATATATGTATCATCTTTTTGTTTTTGAAATTCTTGGTAGGCTTTTTTGTCTTTAAAAATCTGTTTTATATTAGAAAAACTTTCTAAAAAAGTTTTCTTTTCTTTTTCATCAGGCATTGCTTCAGCTTTTTTCTCTGCAGCTGCGATTTGTTCAGGGGTATAAATTACGAAGTTTCTTACATCTTGTAATTCATTTTGTTTTGCTTGAAATCTTCCTATTCTGGAGGCTTCTTTTTGCTTTGCAGTACCCCACATTATAAAGCCTGTACTTACAACAAATGTTGTAAGTAAACTTCCAAGATTAAGAATAGTTGCAGCTTTTTGAGATTTCATCTTCATGCCGAGAAGCGGAAGAAATGTAAGAGGTAAAAGTGCAAAAATACTCATTGTAGATGAGAACATCTCCATATCTTCGCAATTATTTTCAGACCTGTTATCAAGCATTTCTGCAGCACGGATAACAGTTTTTGCCCTAGCTTCCGTCAATTCTACTTTATCTTTGGGTAAATTTAAATTTTTAGCAAGATATTGTTTTTGAGCTTTTTCATCAGCCTGTTGCTGTTCCCATTTGTCATATATATTGTAATTTTGTTTTACGTCACGTATAGAATTTATAAATTGTCCCATCTATTCACACATAAATTAACAGACTACCTATATGAATAAAAAAACAAAAACAAAATAAAAATTGCTAACCTAATTTAATATTATTAAGCTGGCAAAAAGACTTTAACACATTTTTAGCTTTTTGAATTTCTATATGGACATAATTATTTCGAGTCTGACGAACATATTCAGAAGCTTTGAAATACATTTTCGCAGCACCGTTCAAATATTCCTGTTGCTGAGGTGAAGATAATAAACCTATTTCTTGGAAATATTTTCCATATAAAAGAAGTAAACGAGATAATAAATCATTTAAATTGAATTTTTTAGCAAGCATTATCGCACTTTCTAAATTCATCTTAGCTGTTTCAAAGTCTGAAGTTGCCATTGCAGCTTTTACAATAATTGTTTTCAATAAAATTGTAAAGAAATAGTTATCAATCTTAGGATTTTGTGCAACTTCAAGAGCTTGAGATGCAATTTCTTGAGCTGCATAAGGCCCTTCTGTCACCAGAGCACCCTCAGCTATCAAATACCAAGTTAGCAATGCTCCAAGTGCCATTTTCTCTTTAGAAAAATATGTAATCTGGTCATTATAAATTTCCATAGCATGCTTGGTCTGATTGTTATCTTTAAAGATTTTTCCAAGCAATGACTTCAACATATTTTTAGTAAAATTATCACCGGCATTATTTGCAAACGTTACAACTTGGAATAAATCTTCCTGCAAGCCATTATAACGTTTCCTCATAAAATTATTTATGATATTTATTAAATTCCAACGTAAAATAGCTTCCTCATCCATAAATTTTTCACGGTAATTTTTCAAAATTTCTTCAAGCAACTTTTCTGATGATGTATAATCACCCTTCATTGTATTTGCAAATGCAAGACCTAACTTACATTTACAAATAAACAAATTATCGCTGATATTATTACGCTCAATTATATCAAACAGAATTGTAAGAATTTCAAAAGAACGATCATTACCTTGCAAAATTAAAGCGTTTGCCAAAATCAAATATGTCTTAAGCCAGCTTTCATATAGAAAATCAAACGGAATATTCTGCTTTGTATATGTTTTACCTAAGTACGTATCAAATACCGGCATTATTTCATTATCAATCATATTTATGATTTGACCGCAATTCCCGATATATAACAATGAATTAAGCTTTGAACATTTAACAAGTGCAATTTCCAAGTCCATATCTGAATTAATTTTTGATAAGACAACATCAACACATTCAACATTCCCAAAATAATTCCCGACCTTTTCACAACAATGAGCCATATATCCAAGTAATTCAATTTCTCTTGGAGTATCACCTATCGCCTGAGCATTAGCAATAGCATCAGGAAGATAATCCATAGCTTCTTTTGGATTAAAATCAGCAAGAAGTTTTCCTAATCTTTCTGAAATATTATATCGAGTCTTTAACGTTGCACTCTCATCCAATTCATTTATCAATGCAAGACATTGCTTTTGTGAAATTGCATAAAGATTTGTATCACCAATATACGCAGCAAGTCTTGTATTCCGTGTCCAAATATCAAGTGCTAGTTTAGGATGTTTTAAATTTTGAGCAATAATTCCGAATATTGCATTGGAGTTTAGAGTAAAATTACCTAATGCATTACAAACTTTTGTATTTAAATCAATGAAGCCTTCATCATTTTTAGCAGTTTTTATAATTGTCTCCCATAAAAGCAAATCTTTAAATTGATAAAATATATCACTTAACGGAGATATATAATTTGATTGCTCAAGATATGCCACAACATCACTAAATCTTGCATCATTAAATCCGAATATCTGTTTCATTAAATTCAAGTTTATTTTATCACCGAGAATTGCAGATGCTATCAAAAATACATAAGCTGTTTTATTCGATTCGTTCAAAACTCTTAAACGCTCACTTATCAAATCTAAATAAGTTTCAGGGAGTTTAAAAGTAAAATCCGAAATTTGACAATCAAATCTCAAACTCAAAGCCTGTTCCAAAAATGCAGGATTTCCGTGAGAAGCCATAAAAATGTTACGTTTTTCCGTATCATTCATATAAGGAAAACCCTGTATATTTTCCTCTTTTTCTTTTACAAACTCTATCATTTGAGCAGGTGTAAACTGTGAAATACTTATATCTAAATAAATATCATCCGCTGTTTTTTCTGCAAGGTTAAAGTAACTTTTCGCCGGTTTTGGTTCATTATACAAAAGTAATAAATTTAACTCACTCCAAATGCTTTCTTTTTTTATAAATTCACTCAAAAACTCATAAGAAAAACCGTCTATATTTTCAAAATTATCAACAACAATTACAAATTTACTGTATGAAATAATTTTTTCAAACACTTTATTCAATAAATCAAAAGTTCTTGACTTATTAAGATGTAACTCTTCGAATGTACCCATCTGCGAAGGATAAAGAAAATTCAAAAAATCAAACACTTCAGCATGATTTAAATATGGAAATTCATTTTGGAAAAATTTTGTTGCATCTTTTTTAAATTTTAAACTATTAAGACAAAAATTCGGAAGATTAAAAAGATTTAACATCATATCCTGAATTAAACCACCTGGTGTAAGTTGAGTAATTGGAGTACATTTCCCATAGAACCAGACATAATGTTTATCTTTTAATGCATTCATTACATGAGATAATACAACACTTTTTCCAATACCTCTATCTCCGCTTAAGGATAGAACCTTTTTTGAATGAGCTAATATACCTTTAACAATAGTATTTTTAGCAGCTTCCTGACTGACAAATTTTGCAGGATATCCAAAATCACTAAAATTTTCAGGAATAACTTCTTTTACAGACATAGGTTCTGTAAAAGGATAGCCGCATTTTCTGCATTTTTTTGCATTTAACTGATTTACGCTATTACATTCAGGACAAAGTTTTAATAATTCTTCGCCACACTTACGACATACTAAATCGAAAATAGAATTTACAGTATGACAGTTTTTGCAAATCAAGCCTGTTCTTGTTTTGCAATACGGACATTTAAGAGTATTATCCGGTATCGTTTTTTTACAGATTGGACATTTCATAGTTAAATTCCCGTTTAATTAAACGCCTCTTTAACCTTTTCCATCAATTTAAACAATCTTTTAGAAATTTCTGACTGTGATAAACTTAACTCTGAAGCAATTTCCTTCTGGGTCATACCTTCATCATAACGTAACTTATAAATTCTTAAATATTGTTTATCAGGTTCGGCTTCATTTATTAAGTATACCGCATCAACAATTTTTTGCAAAATTTCTTTTTGGATAGCAATATCTTCAGGATTGCTGTCATAATCAGCTTTAGGATAAGAAACAACTACATTTGAGTAATCAAAACTATCTGAGGCATTTTCAGATGGCTCAATTGGAGTCGATTTAACAGATTCAAAACCGCCTCTTGTACGTCTTAATCTGCCACTATCCTTTAATACATTTAATATACTTGTAGTTGCAATTTTACGCAGATAAGCTTCTAAAGTAGCATCAGATGTAATAGTATTTACAATTGGCATAGAACGCTTGCACATTTCATTAAAGAAATCATCATACAAGTCCTCATTATTAAGAAACTTTCTGTCGTTCTTTATAATCCTCTCTATTAAATTTAACTTATCCTGAGTTAATTCCACTTAAAAATTCCTTATCTTACAGTATTATAGCATAATTAAAAATTAATGATAAGAGCCAAACGGAAATCTGGCGTAGGAACCTCTCCAGTAGCGGGTTTTATGACATTTAGTGTATCTTTAACAGTTTGTAACACTACGTTATCAATTTGGGTTGAACCACTGGATTTTATAATCTTAGAATCCTTTAGACTACCGTCATTACTTAATTTCAAGTCAACTTTCACTTGATTTGAGTAAGCATACTCTGTTACAAGCAGCAAATCACTTGAAAGTGACAATTTTATACTTTTTCCTGCGGTTTGTAAATATTTCTTTATATTTTCACTATATGAAAGATAATCAGGAACCTCCCATGAAAGTTTAGTTACTCCAGACACAGCAGATACAGGAGCTGTGGTTTTATTTTTAGTATCAACTTTTACATCTTTTGATTCTTTTTTAATATTAACAGGTTCTTTTTGAGCTGCAGGCAAAGTTTGAACCTCAGGAGTATTTGCTAAAATATCAGTATTATCAGGAGCTGCAGGTAATGCAGGAATATTTTCTTCTGGAACTTCCTGAGCAAGAGACTCTGAGTCCGCCGAAGAATGTTTATTTTTCAAAGAAAATCCGATAAAACTACCTAAAACGAGTACTGCTAGAAATGCAGCCACAGCAACCATCTTAATTGGAAGCTTTTGATTATTTTGATATATTGAAGGGATTTGCGTCAATTCATTATTTAATGAATTAAAATCTTCAATTTCAACATCTTCATCCGTATTTTCATCAAATAGTGTATTTAAATTATCATTTTCAGAAACAGTACTTTCTGGAGTATTTTCCTCCGAATTATCTTCATTACTTGTCTCAACAGCTTCAGAAGTTTCAGTAATCAAATCCTCATTATCTTCAGATTCAGAATTACTTAAATCTGCTTCATCAGAAATATCAGACTCAGAGAAATTATCTATAGATGGAATTTGAGTACTATCAGCCTCGGAAGTTTCAGGTTTACTTGTAAGAGCTTCTAAATCAGTTACAGGTTCTTCTCCTGTATCTGCAACTTGTTCGACAATATCATCTTCAGTCAAATTTTGAATTTCTTCTGCTGATGGACTTGTTTTTTCTTCAACAACAGAAGGAATAGTTTCATTATTATCTGTATTTTCAGCCAAATTTTCATCTGCAGTTTCCATATCCATAGAACCGAAATCAGGAATAGAATCCAATTCAGCCGATATATCACTATCATCAGACTCTTCTGCAGGTTCTGATTTAGGTTGAGGCGGAGGCACTGTCATATCATTTAAATCTGCTAACTCAATAGGTTCTAAAGCAGGCATATCTTGATTAATTTTAGGCATAGGAAGCATATTATCGGTAAGTGAAATACTATCCATATCATAAGATTCAGCTTTAACTTCTTCCATCGGGAGCGGTTCTAACGGAGTAAAATCATTCATATTCAAAACAGGAACTGTCTCTTCTCCGTTCAATTCGTTATAACAAGGCTCTTCATTTGATAATTCAATATTATTAAACTCTACTGTTTCACTAATATTCTTATCGAGATCATTTGGAACTGCATTTACATTAGAAATATCCAAAATTTCCATATCATCTTGTGCTGAAATGTCATCTTCAAACTGTACCGGAGATTGATTAATAGTATCAAAATTTACAGTTTCAACAGACGAAGGTTCTTCGTCATTAAAAATGATACCTTCACTTTCATTCGTATTGTCAACAGCAGTTGGTTCTCCCGATTCCGAGAATTCCATATCTTCAAAAAAATCATCGGGATTTCCTACCTCAAAACCATGACTAACAGTATCCTGTGTCAAAGAATCAGCAGAACTAACCGTTTCGTTTGACATAATCTCATTAGAATCATGAATCTGCTCATCGCTAACAGTAGAAACCTCAGCATTATTTTCAGCACTTACTTTATCATCAATAGCTTCTACTGCACTGAACATTGAATCATTCGTAAACATATCAGTAACATCATCACTATTAATTTCTTCAGAATCAATCTTAATATCATCGGAAATAACACTTAAATCACTAACAGTTTGAGTTTCCTCAGAAATAGCCGAGGGATTATCAGTATTTTCTGTAATCATAGCATCAGCAGCCAAATCAGCTGACATAGAAGCTGCATTTTCCAATAAAGAAGCTTCCCCTGAATTTACATCTGAAGCAATATCAGAAATTAGCCCATCTGCAGCAATTTCCGAAACTGCAGCATCTTCTTGATCTGACTCAACCACTTCATCAGAGGTTTCCGTTGATGATTTTATATCATCAATAGTGGCATCTATAATATTATTTTTTGCAACTTCTTCTGGAACCGTTACATCTGGAGAACGTTCTGCCCTATATGATAAAATTTCAAAATTTTCAAATTCAATAAACCTATCTCTTAGCATTGAACTTTGACTTAAATACTTTAACAACTCTTTCATTTCATCTTTAGAAGCATTTTGGTCAACTACAGATACCATCAAAGTTTCAGCCATACTATTAACATCTTCGGATAATGCTTTGGTCCTGTTACCTTTAAAATTTTCAATAAATTCTTTTAAATTTAACGGAGATGTAAGCTTTTCTTTTTCAATAAAATAATAATCTGCATTTTGATTATTTTTATTAATAAGCTTCGGTTCGAAGAAACCTAAAAATTTGACATGAGAACTATCTTCTGCAAGGAGAAATACTAAATAAATATCCGGAACAATTTCATATTCAAAATGTGACTTTGGAATAAAAATCTGATTTTCATTGAATACAACACGAACATCAATATGGATATTAGAAAGCATAATATCAGAAATATCAAATACTTCAAGAAGTTTGTGAACATTATGTAAATTATAAGTTTTATCTGTACTGATATTCTCAAGTGCAAGATATTTTAACCCGAGCTCAGCTCCGAGTGCATTTATATAAGCCCTGCTCTTAATATCTTTATTTAAAAGTCCGTTAGTTAAAATTCCGGCTTCTTTCTTATCATTCTCTTCTACATAAATTAAAGTTTCTTGTTCCATGCCCATTTTTATTCCTCCTATTAATATTGATTACACATTGTAAAAAAATATTCCAATTATCCTGTAAAGATTTGTAAAGATTATTGTAAAATATCAAAATTTACGTCAAAATTAAAATATCAGTCGTTTTAGTAATGGTAATAAAAAGTGTGTAGTTATAAAGGAGGTTTTCACTCATGATAAGTCCAGTCTCTAATTTAAGCTTTAGAGGTGATGTTCAGGCTTCTGATTGGCAAAAGCTGATTGAAAGTGAAGGACAATACACTCAAAAACCAGTTGATAATGCAAAGCCCGATAGAGTAGAACTATCAACTGAAGCAAATCAAAAAGATAAAAAAGGCGGAAAAATAGGTAAAACTATTGGAGGAATAATTGCCGGAATAGTTGTTGCCGGTCTGGCATTATACGGACTAACAAAAGGAAACATTCTTAAAGTTGATAAAGAGGCAAAAGGACTTGCAAAAATCGGAAGTTATCTTGCCGAAGTAGGCGATTGGATTGGCACTAAAATGATTGATCCTCTATTAAGCATATTCAAAGGCAAAAAAGCAGCCGATACCACAAAAAAAGCTGCTGATGCTGCACAAGGTCTGATTGCTTAATTTAACTGCATTTTACTGTATATATTATATAAAAAACTCCGAGTAAATCGGAGTTTTTTATATGAAATCAGCTAAAATGTAATTGCTTACAAGAATACCTTTATCAGATAATTTATAACCTTTTTTAGTTTTTAAAATATGTTTTGTATCTAAATATTTTTGCAAAACATTTGAATATTTTTTTTCAAAATCAATACCAAATTTTCGGTTAATATCTTCTACATTAATTCCCTCCGTCTTTCTAAAACCTAAAAATATTTCTTCTTCAATCTGTTCAGTTTTATCAACACGATGAGTTAAGTTATGAATATGAGGGAATTTAAAATAGGTATCGAAATCTTCGTAATTTGAATACCTTATACTATCTTTATAACCATGAGCCGCAATTCCAAAACCGTAATAAGAATTATTATCCCAGTAATTTAAGTTATGTCTTGACTCATAACCTGCTTTTGCAAAATTACTTATTTCATAATGTTCAAATCCTGATGAGGTTAAAATTTCGATCGCTTTTAAATACATATCTGCCTGAATATCGCCATCTGGCAAATTTTCAGGGTAATGAGAACAGAAGTAACACCCCTCATCAATTTTCAAACCATAAAGAGAAATATGAGTTACACCAAGTGTAACAGCCGTTTTTAAATCAGTCCCAAAACTTTCTATATCTTGATTTGGTAATCCATAAATGAAATCAAGGCTAATATTA
>CASDPF010000033.1 GCA_949282215.1 uncultured bacterium
GCTTTGCTTGAAACGTGCAAAATGGCCTCACTTAGGTTTTTAGTTGTGAGCTGGTTCACTTTTTCTTTTTGCTTCGCAACAAAAAGAAAAAGTGAATAGTACCAATAACATATATTATGTTTATAATATAATTAGAATATGGAAAAGTTTAGATTTTTGACAGCAGGCGAAAGCCACGGAAAGTGTTTAACTGCAATTATTGAAGGTTTACCTGCGAACCTTGAAATAGATGTAGATTTTATTAACGAGGAACTAAAACGTCGTCAAGGCGGTTATGGTCGTGGCGGGCGGATGAAAATTGAAAGTGATACTGTTGAAATTACATCCGGTGTAAGGTTTGGCAAAACTTTTGGTGCTCCTATAACCCTTGTAATCTATAATAAAGACTTTGAAAATTGGCAAAAGATTATGAGTGCTTTGCCCGAAGATTATACTGAGGAAAAATCTTTTGCTACCTATCGTCCTGGACATGCTGATTATGCAGGGAGTGTTAAGTATAATCAGAAGGATTTGAGAAATATTTTAGAGCGTTCAAGTGCAAGAAAGACTGCTATTGAAGTAGCTGTCGGTGCTGTTGCAAAGTTATTTTTAAAACAATTTGGTATTAACGCTTATTCTAAAGTTCTCCAAATTTCAAATGCAACTTCTGAAGATGATATGCATAAGGCTATTGATGAGGCAAAAGAAGTAGGTGATACACTTGGTGGAAAGTTTGAAGTTTTGTATGAAAACCTTCCTGTAGGTCTTGGCTCCTGCGTTCATTGGGATAGAAAACTTGATGGACGACTTGCTCAGGCTGTTATGAGTATTCCTGCAGTAAAATCAGTAACTATCGGTAATCCTAATGTGTGCGAAATGACCGGCAGTGAATATCATGATGAAATTTTTGTTCAAAATGGTAAAATTATAAGAAAAACTAATAATGCTGGCGGATTGGAAGGCGGGATGACTAATGGTGAGAATATTGTATTGACTGCAGTAATGAAGCCTATTCCGACGTTAAGAAAACCTTTAAATTCAGTTGATTGCATTACTATGGAGCCGACTCAAGCTCATTTTGAGCGTTCGGATACTTGTGCTGTCGAAGCTTGTGCGGTTGTTGCAGAAGCCAGAATTGCATGTGTTCTTGCAAATGAAATCCTTTTAAAATTTGGCGGGGACTGTATGGAAGATTATAATCTTGAAAAATTTAAAAAATAGTTTAATATAATAATATAAAGATAAACGAATAAAACTAGGAGGCGAATATGCAAAAGATAAGTATAGAGAGAATTTCGGGGGGGGGGGCTACCAACTAACAGTTGAGAAAAGCATTTCCGACTTAGACCTCCGATTGAACGAAAAGAGCTGAAAAGCAAGCCGTGCCAAGTGACACGGTGATTTTTGGTATGAAAAATGTTAAAATAGAAAATAGTATATAAACGGAGGATTTATGAAAAAGAGAAATGCTTTTACTTTAGCAGAAGTATTAATCACCTTAGGTATAATAGGTATTGTTGCATCAATGACACTACCAACTTTGACAGCTAAAACAAGAAAAGCTGAAGCAACAGCACGTTTGAAAAAATTTTATTCAGTAATGAATCAAGCAATTACCATGGCAGAAAATGATTACGGTTTTTGTGGGGATTGGGAGTATGAAAAAATGAGTGATTATGATAATCCTGATTCTGTAAATGCAAATTATGGTGTTTCTGAAGCCTTCAGTAAAAAATATTTGATACCTTATATGAAAATTACAGGCTCCAGAGAACAGGAATGGATTACTGCACAAAATCAGATTCTTAAAGGTTATAGTATAACTTTTCCTGATGGTTCTGTTATGAATTCAAAAGTTGGTTCTTGTATTGATATTTCTTTTGATGTTAATGGTGATAGAAAACCTAATAAAAGAGGATATGATCAATTTATTTTTGTATTCTGTAATAGCAAATATTCAGTATTAAAAAATAAAAAAAGATGTTTTTCTTCTTATAAACCAGAAAGTACAAGGGATGAAAATTTACAAAACTGTAAAGATGAACCTTATTACTGTTCTGCTTTATTACAATGGGATAATTGGGAGTTCAAAGATGATTATCCCTATAAGCTTTAATAGATTATTTTATCTTCAGCTTTTATAATAAATCTTTTTCTGTAAATTTAAATTCTCCGACTTCGGAGTAATCTGTCGGTAGAATGAAGGTTATATATTCAAATTCGGCTTTTTTATCCATTTTCATCAGATTAATCATTTTTTCAATAGAATAGTCGGGAATGGTTTTAAAGTCGAATTTTTTTATTACATCATCTGCAAAAAATTTGTAATTTTTATCAATAATATTCTTTTTTACTGCAAGATTAAATGCAAATTCTATCCCTTTTACGATTGCTTCTCCGTGGGTATATTTTTTGTAATTGGTAAATTTCTCTACTGCATGACCGTATGTATGTCCGAAGTTAAGAATTTTTCTTAATCCGCTTTCTTTTTCATCTTTTTCTACTACTGAAATTTTCAACTTTATACAAATTTCTATTAACTGTTCTAGTGTAGATAGGTTTCTGGATATGATTTTTTCAGTATTTTCACTTAGAAAATTGGTCAAATTTAACTCTTCTTCTGCTTTACAGCTTTTTTCTATAAAAGCATATTTGACAACCTCTCCCATACCCGTCTTGAATTGTCTGTCATCAAGTGTATTTAAAAAATTTGTGTTGATAAAGACAGCACTCGGCTGATAGAATGCTCCGATAAGATTTTTGCCAAAATCAGTATCTATACCCGTTTTCCCGCCTACAGAGCTGTCAACACAAGCTAGAAGTGTTGTCGGGATTTGGATAAAATTTATTCCCCGCATGTAGGTAGAGGCTGCAAAACCTGCCAAATCTCCTACAACTCCTCCTCCTATTGCAATAATGGTATCTTTTCTTGTCATTTGAAGTTTTAGGGCATGTTCTAAAATTTTTTTATAATTTGTAAAGTTTTTTTCCTTTTCCCCGTCTTTGAGTATAAATTTTTCTGATTTTTCAAACCCGAGGATTTTTCCATAAAGTTTTTCAACTTTTTCTGATATTATGACTAAAAACTTTTTTCCCTCTAATCTTGCCATAATATCATCTTTAAGTGTATTTAACGGCTTATTATTTATAAAAATCGGGTAAGATTTTTCGGTTTCATTAATTTTTACACTTAATTTAGCCATTCATCACTCCCAAAATTTCATTAGCAATATTATATGGAGTTTTGCCGTCTGTGTCAATTGTTACATCAGCTTTTTCATAGTTTACCGAGCGTTTTTTAATTATATCAGTAATTCTTTCTACTGAGAATTTTTTTGCAAGCAGGGGTCTGTGAGTTTCGTTTTTAATCCTTTTATAAATTTCTTCCGGTGTTGTACGAAGGTAAATTACAAGACAGTTTTCGAGAATAATTTTTCTGTTAAATTCGTCTTCAAAAGCTCCTCCGCCAAGTGAAATGATTTGTTTTTTCCCATATACAAATTTTTGAATTTTATCAGTTTCAAGCATTCTAAAATGTGGTTCTCCAAATTTCAGAAAGATTTCTGATATTTTTTTGTTTGTAGATTTTTCGATTTCATTGTCAATATCAATAATTGAATATTCGGGCAAGAGTTTGCCTAATTCTTTTGATACAGAAGTTTTACCGCATCCCATCATTCCCGTTAGTGCAATATTGTTTTTCATCTCACCTCTATATTTTGCAAAATTTTTTCTCTTAATTTTATATTACAACAAATATTTACGGTAGAATATTGGTATGAAGTTTATTTTATTGTTTATTCTAATACTTTTTATTTATATGTTTTTGATAGAGCCGAATATTTTGGTTGTAAAAAATCTCAAAATTCACAATAAAAATTTAAAAGGACTGAAACTTGTTTTTGCATCAGACTTTCACATAAAACCTTATGATGAATTCAGGCTGAGAAGGATTGTAAGAAAAATTAATACTCAAAATCCTGATATTATTTTGCTCGGGGGTGATTACGTAAACGGGCATAAAAAAGGGAATACTCTCAGTATTGAAAAGATTTCAAATGAGTTAGGCAAATTAAAATCAAAATACGGGACGCTTGCTGTTATGGGAAATCATGACGGCTGGCAGGGAAAAAGAGATGTAATTAAAGCTTTTGAGAACGTTGAGATAACAGTTTTAGAAAATTCTCATAAGGACTTTGACAAGTTTTCTGTTGCAGGAATAGAAGATTTGCAGACAGGAAATCCGAATATTGAACAAGCTGTTTCTGGTGTTAATGCTCCCTTAATTCTCATTTCTCATACTCCTGATATAATAGAAAAAATTCCCGATAAAGTTGATTTAACTCTATCAGGGCATACTCATGGAGGACAAATTGTTCTTGGAAAACCTCTGGTTGTACCATCCAATTTCGGGACAAAATATGCCGACGGATGGTTTTCTGAAGAGCGGTTATATGTTTCAAAAGGTCTTGGCACAAGTATATTACCATTAAGGTTTAATTGTTTTCCTGAAATTACAGTTATTGAATTTGAATAGTTATCCTCACATAATTATGCTTTTTTAGGTTTTTTCATTAATGCTAAAAGCGGAATTACTATAAAACATAATATTCCGAAAATCCTAAATGAATCTATAAATGCCCATAATGTAGACTGTTCAATTAATTCTCCATACAATGAGTATTGTGCCATATATTGTGCAACACTTGGGTGTGCGTAAGCCGATAATGCTCCTGCTGTTGCCTGCATTTTTGCAATAAATACAGGATTTAAATCGTACAATTTACCGACAAGCATATATTGATGGATTTGTGCAAATCGTGTTAACATCGTTGCGACCAGTGATGTACCGATTGCACTTCCTATGTTTTTTAATAAGTTTTGGATACCTGTTGCGTTTGTCATTTGTTCATTTTTTAAGGTATCAAGTGATAAATTCATAATCGGTACCATTGACAGTCCCATTCCCATTCCCATAAAGAAGTTTGGAATAGCAATATTCATATTTGATATTTGCAAGTTTAATGCTCCGAAAGCAAGTCCTGCTCCACCGATTAGTGAAAGTCCTGCAACTACAAGGAGTCTGTTATCAACTCTATTTGATAAAGTTGCTGTCATAATCATCGCAACCATGCTTCCAAATCCTCTCGGCATCATGGTTTCTCCGCTTAAAAATGCGGTATAACCCATCATACTTTGTAAAAATTGAGGCAGAATGGCTAATGATGCATATAAAACAGCCTGGATTACTACTTGTATAATTGTACCTGCAGTAAAGTTTCTGTCTTTAAATACTCTTAAATCAATTAATGATTCTTTATTTGTAATTTGAGAGTGAAAAAATAATATACATGCAACAACTGATACACCAAATGTCCATCTAATCCAAGTTGCATTAAACCAATCTGCATTATTACCTTTATCAAGTACGGTCTGTAAGGTCACAAGCCATATTGTAAGATAGAAAAACCCCCTACCATCAATTTTAACATTTTTCTGTTTTTTAGCATAAGGCGGATCTTCAAGCAATCTATGACACAGAATTGCTGCTGCACAGCCAAAAGGAACATTAATATAAAAAATCCAAGGCCATGTCCAGTTGTCTGTAATCCATCCTCCAAGAACAGGCCCGATAATAGGTGCAAGAATTACTCCCATGCCAAAAACGGACATTGCAAGTCCTCGTTTTTCTTTCGGGAAACTTTCTACCATAATCGCCTGAGATATAGGAAGAATTCCACCTCCGCCAAATCCCTGCAGGACTCTTGCAAATATCATAAACTCAATGTTTTTTGCCATTCCGCAAAGCATTGAGGCAATTGTAAACAGCATTATACTTATAATAAAGAAGTTCTTACGTCCGAAAATTTTGCTGAAAAAGTCCACTGCGGGAATAACGATACCTGCTGCAATAAGGTAACTTGTTAAAATCCACATGGATTCATCACGAGTGGCCGAAAAACTGCCTGCCATGTGAGGTAATGCTACGTTACCTATCGTTCCATCCAAAACGTAGATGAATACTGCAAGCATTACAGGTATAACCATTATCCAAGGATTTACGGACGGAGTCCATTCTTTTTCTGTTTGTGTCATAGTATAATTTCTATTCCTTTTTTAAAAAAGTGAGCTTTGGTTTTGTCCCTCTACTCACTTTTAACTCTCTCTTTCTTATTCTTTAACTCTTACTTTTGGAACTACTGACATACCGGGTACTATCGTGTATTCATTTGGATCAATTTTCTCTGTGAAAACTATTTTTACAGGAATTCTTTGAACGATTTTTACGAACGATCCTACAGCATTTTCAGGCGGGAATAAACTTGATTTAGCTCCGGAACTTCTTTGGATACTTTCCACTTCACCTTTAAAAATATGATTTGGGTATGTATCGACCTTAATATCAACTTTTTGACGTGGTTTCATATTTCTTAATTGATTTTCCTTAAAGTTTGCAACAACCCATACTTTATCAGGAACTATTACAAATAAAGGTGAACCGACTTGAACAAACATACCTTTTTCAACACGTCTGCTTGTAACTGTACCTGTTTGAGGAGCAATTACTTTTGTGTATTGAAGATTAAGTTTTGCTTGGTCGAGTTCGGCTTTTACTACTTTTAAGTTAGCATCAGCAACTTTGTTATCATTTTTTGATAATAAAGCTTGTTCTGCTTGGGTTAAGTTAGCTTGTGCAGAATCGTATTTTGCTTGTGCTGCATCAAGAGTTTGTTTTGATACTGCACCTGATTCAAATAATTTTGTATATCTGTCTAAATCTTTTTTAGCTACATCAATATTTGTCTGCATTGCTTTGAAGTTTGCTTGTGCATTTTTTTGATCAAGCAATACTTTTTCATAAGCAGCTTGTGCTTTTTCAAGTGCAACTTTATAATCAGTATCATCAATTTCAGCTACTACCATACCTGCTTCTATGTGCTGGTTATCATCAACATATACTTTTGTAATATGTCCGCTTACTTTTGGTGAAACTTGTACAGTTGTCGTTTCAACATAGGCATCATCTGTTGATTGATACATAAGTGCATCATGTATAAAATATCCTACCCCGCATAGTAATATAACACCAACTATGGCACCAATTGTTCTTTTCACACCCTTAGGTTTTTCTTTTTTTTCTTCTTCTTTAATTTCGTTTGTATTGTCTTCCATTTCAACCTCTTTTAATACTTAATTTATATATTCATTTCTAATAATTCTTCTAAACTTTTTCTAAAAATACGCAAAGATTCTTGTAAATTGTCTATTTCTTCATTACTAAATTTACAGGAAACTTTTTGTAAATATTCTTTAATTTTATAATTTGTTTCTTCGAGCTTTTTATTACCTTCATCAGTAATGGTCATTTTTTTTATTAATCTGTTATTTTTTACATCAATTGTTCTTGATATTAATTTTTTGGCTTCTAAAGAATTAAGAATTCTTCCTGTATTAGCTCTGTCTTTTAAAATTAGTTTTGCTAAATCTCTTTGGCAAATTTCTGGATGGCAATGTATGGTATCTAATGCAGCATGTTCTTCCGGAGACATACCCATATTCATTACATCAAAAAGCTGAGCTCCAAGTAATTTCATAATTCTGGCTGTTAATTCTATATCATAGTAAATACTATCTGTATAATGTTTCTTTTTCAAGGTCATTTCTTATTCCGTTTCAAATTTGAATATGTGTTGTAAAAAAAATATGTTGCATTTACAACAATAGTATGCTAACATATCATTGTAAAAAATGCAAGCAATTTATTAGAAGGAATTAAAACATTGAAAAAGGTACTAATAATAACACTTTTAATGAGTATGATGAGCATGACTTTAACTCCGGTTTTAGCTGTAGAAGATAAAGATATTAACCAGCCAAAACAATTCAAGAGTATGGTTAAAAAGAGTAAAAATGCTTCTGATGATTATAAATATGCGTACGTAAATATGGATTTTTGGAATAATTTCAATGATGAAAATCTTAATGCGTATATAAACCAAGCAATAAAAAATAATTATGATTTAAAAAATGCGACCTTAGCGGTTGAAGAATATTATCAAAATACAAGAATTCAATTTGCAAATGAATTACCGCAAATAGGTGCAGGGTTTGCTCCAAGTTATGTAAAAATGCCTGGTAATTCGAGTTGGGATTGGGCATTTGCGACACCTGCACTCGCAAATTATGAAGTTGATATATTCTTAAAAAACAGAGATAAAACTAAATCTGCAAAAAAACTTTATGAAGGTTCAAAATATGATGAACGTGCCGCATATATTGCTATTGCATCATCTGTCGGGACTGCATATTTTAATATTGTAAGATTAGATAAACTGATTGATTTGCAAAAAGAAATAGTAGAACTCAGACAAGAAATATATGATTTAATGCTGGCAAGTAATCGAGAAGGGTTGGCATCTACTGCAGATACCGTAAAAGCTAATAAATCATTGGTTCAAGGACAAACCGACCTTATTGAATTGCAAAAACAAAGAGAATTCCTTCTTCACCAATTAGCGGTTCTGGTCGGTGATAGTCCTGAAAATGTTGCAGAATATAAAAGAACAGCTTATGAAAAAATAAATTATACAGGAGTTATTCCTTCAGAAATTTCTTCGGATATAATTGTGCAAAGGCCTGATTATTTAAAGGCTGAAGCAATGGTTGAAAAAGCCGGTATAGATGTAAGAGTTGCAAGAAAAGAATTTTTGCCGACAATAAATCTGACGGGATTAGCATTATTTAATGCAGCAGATATAGGCAGTGCTTGGTCGACTAAAGGCATGTTGGCTGCTTTAGCTGCCGGAGCTATGTTACCGATATTTACAGGTGGTCGTCGTGTCGCTAATTTAAAATTGAAAAAAGTTCAATATGACGAAATTTTAAATAAATATTTACAAACAAATTTGACAGCAATTCAAGAAGTTAATGATGCTCTTGTATCCGTTAAAAAAGATACAGAAAAAATGACTCAGACTAAAAAACAGGCAGAATTAGAGAAAACAGACTTTATGTATAACCGTGATAAATACAATCAAGGTGTAATTTCAAAACTTGATTTAATTCAATTTAAAGAAAACCTGCTTACGATAGATAAGCTTGTAGCTCAACAACAAATTGAATGTATGGTTGATTACATTAGTTTGTATAAGGCCGTTGGAAGTAAGATATAATGAACAATAAATAATCATCACCTCTTTACTTTATTAAAAAGTAAAGCCTGCCGGTATCACTCTACCGGCATTTTTTTGTGCATTAAGCACTTTAATTTGTTAAGCTAATTTTGTCGAAAATATTTTGAATATCAAAATGCAATTAACATGTTATTTGCAGTGATATTTAAAGGAAGCTTATTTTATTGTATTATAAGTTCTTGATGTTTTTGTTATTTCAAACTAAACGGTAAAATTTTAACTCCGCGTTTTTTAACTTGGTGATCCGGTAGTTCATAGCACTTGATACATCTTGCTTCGTAAGTTTCATCTCCGCCAATCATAATAAGCGGTGAATTTTTATCAGCAGGTTTACCGTCAATAAGTCTTTGAGTTCTGGTAGCATGGTCACAACCGCATTTCATGCATACTGCATGAAGTTTATCAATTTTTGTTGCAATACACATTAATTCAGGCATGTGTCCGAAAGGTTCAGCTTTAAAATCCAGCTCAAGACCTGTTCCGATAACTTTTTTCCCATCATTCATTAATTTTGTAATAACTTTTGCTATGTTACCGTCAAAGAATTGAAGTTCGTCTATTGCAACAACTTCATCTTCAGGTCTGACAAGGCTTAGTATTTGAATGGAATGCTTAACTTTTATTGCATCAAGCCAGAGTCCGTTTCTTGACTCAATGTAATCTCCTTTTGCACGTGTATCAACATCAGGTGAAATTACTTTGACTTTCTTTTTTGCAATAATACATCTTCTGATTCTTCTTAAAAGTTCTTCTGTTTTCCCGCAGCTCATCGGTCCCGTGATTAACTCGAAACTGTAACCTTCCATTATATCTCCTATATGCCCCAATATTATTTTAATTTATTAACAAACATTTTCATTATAGTGCTTAAAAACTTTTTTGAAAATTATATATAAAGAAAATGTTACGTTAAAATTTGATAAAATTTTAAACCTTGAAAAATTTTAAAAATAGTTTAATATAATAATATAAAGATAAATGAATAAAACTAGGAGGCGAATATGCAAAAGATAAGTATAGCAAGAATTTCGGGGGGGGGGGCTACCGACTAGCAGTTAAATCAAGTATTTCCGACTTAGACCTCCGATTGAAATTAAAAG
>CASDPF010000034.1 GCA_949282215.1 uncultured bacterium
CTTTATTTAAATTAGATCAACCCAAAACGACCGTTAACCGTTGGTAAATCTATAAACCGAAAAGGGTCGTGTTTTGGTTAATAGATGTGTAAAATAAAAGTAGGAATAATGCGTTTTTAGTTTACAGGAGGCATTTTTATGACAAATTATGCATATTTAAGAGTTAGTACAGTCTTGCAAGATACAGAAAAGAACAAACTTGAAATACTTAAGTTTGCAAATTCTCATAAACTCGGAAATGTCGAATTTATTGAAGAACACATAACAAGTAAAAAACATTACAAACAACGGCTTATAGGTCAACTGCTTGAAAATATTAAACAGGGTGATGTGTTAATTGTTCCTGAACTTTCAAGGCTTGCACGTTCTGTTTCGCAAATTTTTGAAATTATTGATATGTCGCAACAGAAAGGTTTTACGCTCTACTCTTTGAAAGAAAATTTTTGTACATCCGACAAAACTATAACTTCTATAGTAACTTCAACGGTTTTTGCTCTTGTTGCTCAAATCGAAAGAGAATTAATAAGCCTTAGAACAAAAGAAGCTTTACACGCAAAACAATTAAACGGCTTAAAACTCGGTCGTCCGCAAGGCAAAGGTAAATCTAAACTTGATGAGCATAAAGACACAATTATAAAATTACTTAACTGTGGTGTGCCCAAAACTGTTATCGCAAAACAGTTCAAGACTTCTACTGTTAATCTGTATAAATTCCTGAATAATGTTGCATAGCATTGTTATTACTGACGTTGCTACTCGAAAAAATTAAATTTTTAGCCGATTTTTACTTATAGAATACTTGTCTTATTTATCCGTGTTATATCTGCATTTTCTTTATAGCCCCCAAAGTACAAGAAAAACGGCACGTTTCTTGTGCCGTTCTTGTGCCGTAAAAACAGGCTAATTGATCAAGATAAGCTAAGTTCTTCTTTCAATCTGTCGTGCATAATTTAATTTACCTTGCAAAACTAATTTTTCTTGTTCTGATAGTCTCGGTTTTGCCTTCAAGTAATTTATTGAACGCCGTAGTTTATAATCAACACTCAATCTGCCTTTAGAATTTATGTGAATATTCATAATACGTTTTCTTTTTCCGTAAATCCTAATTTTACGATAGTTTAGTTTTAATCCTGCTTTTAGTAATTCTTTTTGTACTGTTGAAATTACAGTTACTGGATTTTGTATATTACCTGAAATCACCATGTCATCTGCGTAAAGTGTCATATTATATCCTAAATCTTGACAGTAATTATAAATCTTATCAAATACAGATTTACAAGCCCAAAAACTCACGATATTACTTGTTGGCACGCCAAGAGGCAGAGTATCTTTATACGTTATCAGCTTAAGTATTATTTCTGCTGTGTTTTTATTTAACTGGCAAACATCTGTTAAAAATTTAAACACCCGTTCTTTACTTACACTTCCATAAAAATTTTTTACGTCCAAAACAACTGCATTACGAGAGTTTTTATGAACATTTATCAGATCTATAATCCTACATTTTTTATATCCTGTATATAAATAATCCGGTCTTGGTAAATATAGTTGAAAAACTTTATTAATCATTTTTTGAACAGTTTTAAGTTCTTCATCAGGTTTGTGAAATACTCGTTTTTTGCCTTGAGTTTTTTGTATAGCCGATTTGTAATGTATTGCAATATTTTCTGTTAAATTTTCAAACATTATTGCAATACCTTGCAGTTTATATTGAAAAATTTGCATATTAAAAATCCTTTCTGTTTTTATTTTTCTTTTCGTAATGTTTCCAAGAGCAAGGGGCTTTAACGGGTATATCAGTCTTGGTACAATAACGACTGTGCAGGAGTACCCTAGCCCCTGTCTTGCATTGGTGTGTAAGCACCAATCCAAAAGTAAAAAAACAACCTACTTACAGTAATTGTATTTATATAAGGTATACATGCATACGTTGCATTTTTTTGTTTACTTTTTTTGATTACAGTTTAATGCCTGTAATAGTACCATTTTCCCTTGCATTTTAGTTAGTTTATTCTTTTTGTTGTTCTGTGTTTTGCTCTGCAGGTATTTCTTTTACGCAATTATTTTTAGCATATTCTACAAACATTTCTGCAATGTAACACCTAGCCTTAAGCTGAATAAATTTTGCTTTTGCTTCCATTTTGATTTTCCTTTATTGTACGTATTACTACACTGTATCTCATCCCGTACTAGAGTTGATACTCAATTCTTTAGTTTTTAAATATTTTTTGCATTCCAACTAAACCACTACTTACACTATAGTTGTGGTTACTGTATTTGACAGATGTAAAATTCTTAGCCTAAGCGTTATCTGTCATGCATATATTATTTAATTTTACAGTTTTATATTTCATTCATATCCATTATTTCCAGTTCTACTTCCTTTGGCTCATAAAACGAATATGTTGTATATGAGTAAGGGGCTTTGGGTGCAAGCCGAGATTGTAGCCGCTTTGCATTCTCAGGTGTTAAAAAGAATAATTCTTCATCTGCTTCAGTATACACTATAGCGGCAATTGCTATTTTTCCATTGTCAACAAACTTGACAGGGACATTATTGATACGAATACTATCACACAAAACTTTTTTTCTACTCATTTTTACTTCTCCTTTCTTGAGTTTGATTTAGTTGTGCACCTTTTCGTGCATTACAACTGAACCACAACCTGCACGATAATTGTGATTACCTGATTTGAACCGATTTTAAAGTTTCAATGTCAGAGTTTGACAGAAATCAGTTCGAACAATTATTATTTAATTGTTCAAAAAATTTTAATTAGCTTTGATGTACACCTCCTCAGAATTCCAGTTAGGATTTTGTTCTCGCAGCCATGCGAAAAATAAATCTTCATCTAGTAAAATTCTACGTCCGATTTTGACTACAACTTTATCAAAACCGTTAATGTCTTTGCAGAATACTAATTGTCTTAATTTCCCTAAAGTTATAAATTTATACTTTTTAGGGAAGTCAACTAGTAAAATCAGTTGAGGCATTTTTTTATGTTCGTATGTATTGTTTGTCATTTCGTATATTCTCCTTTTGTTCTTGTCATAGTTTTACATATAAAAATGATATAGTCAAATTAAGCCAAAATAACAAAAAATAATAATTGCTTTTTTCCTTAAGGCTAAATCAGAAAAAAAGTAATTATTATTTTTTAAAATTTTAGTATTCTTATCAGAAATAAAGCCAATAATAAAGCATTTCTAGAAAAACATAAGCTGACTTATAAAAATATTTATTTCTGAATTATTCCATGTATTTTTAATAATACTGTTGATTTATAAGGTTGTTAGCCGTCTTGATAATATCTGCAACTTCTGAATCTACATTTTTTACATTTTGTAACATTCCTAATAAATAAAATCTTCTTTTAGATCGTAACTCATCAGGATCTGTAAATTTTTTATTCAAGTCACGAACTGAGGCTTCTATATTTTTAGCTTCACGTTTTTTACCATTTTTTTTATATGTTAACATTGAAAGCAATTTAAATATTCGTCTACAATTTTCACATTTTCTAATATTTTTGTTTGTAGGATCACATAGTTCACACGTTGCATTAATTGTTTTGAATGATATATTATTTGCGATACGAAAAATCTCTGTTGCAATAATTTTATAATTAGCAAAATCCGTAGTATATCGTTGTTTAGGTAAATCAAGTACTTTTTTAAATTTTTTTTTGGAGTTGTTTAGTTCATTTTCCTTATTTAAGTAGTTTTGTTCTGATTCATTACCATTTATATCTTTAGCAATTTTTTCAAGTTTATAAACTCTGCCATAAACTACAGCTTTAATTTTGTTTAACACTCTTGATACGCCACAAATACCACTGTTTATGTAATCATTATCGATCATCAACATAACTTGAGCGAAATCTTCTTGCGTTGGTCTACCACGCTTAGACTTGTTATCTATAACAGTTTTACTTGTATTAAATAAAGATACCCGTCCTGTTATTTCATTTGCGTATGCTCTTGTTTCTTTTATTTCTTTATTATACTTTTTCAGATCGCCTATGAATAAAATTTTAAACAAAATATTTTTATTTTGATAATTTCGATCATAAATTACAATATATTTATTACTTATCACAAAATCACAAAGTGACTTAATCATTTCATGTTTTTCGGCATAGATCGAGCTATCTAAAATTATATTCTGTAGATATTTGGAAGAAAAACCATTTAAATAAAAAAATACATTAGAAATATAATAAATAATTTTATTAATCAAATCAAAATGTAATATATACTCAGGTTTTATAAATTGTCCTAATAAATTTATAGAAACTAAATCCATAAAATCAATAGGTTTGCTATGATTAATAGTTTGTTTATATGCTTTTAAATTATTTTTACGATCCTCTAGAATATTAAAAATTTCATTGAGTTTAAATTCTTCATAATGTTTTAATAAGTATGAACAAAATTTTATATAGTTATATTGTTGATTATTCAATCTTGCTTTTGACATAAAACAATAATACCAGGTTTAAATAATTTTGAAAAGTATGTAATATTTATTATGATATTAGCTCTATATTATAGACTATATAATTCACTTTCAGCCACCAAAAATGTTGGCAAAATGTTGGTTATATTGCAGAAAATGTATAAAAAAACATGAAAAAAGGTAACATTTGCATTTCTATAAAATTAAGTAATAATAAGCATTTCAGTATCATGCTCTTTCATTAATTGTTACCTGTTGTTGCGGTAAAGAATAATGAGAATCTCCCGTCCTAACCACTAGACGATACCGCTTTGTATATTTTTATTATACTCCAAAGATAAAAAAAATACACTCCTAAATATTTTTAAGAGTGTATTTAACTTCAAGCAATGTAGTTTAAGTGAGTTTAAGTCAAGCCTAATGCTATTTTGTTGTTAGTTGAAATCATGTTCATTGCAGAATACATGCTTGCTTGAGAATTTTGAATACTTTGATACTGATCATCCAAGCTTGTCAATTCAGATAAGTATTCTGATAATTGTGCAAGTATTGAAGGGTTGTTTTCTGCTTCCTCCAGCATTACTTCTAATTCTGAGCTGATATCATCAAGAATTTCGCTCACATCAGCATCACTTGCAACTGATACTCCAACTTTTGAAGCTAATGATTTTACATCTGCCATAATTTCTGCTTCAGAAGAGTTTTCCTGCTCTTGTTCTTCTCCATTTTGAGAATTTTGCTGTGCTTCTGCTGATGCAATCTTTGCCTGTGCTTCAGATTCCGTCATACCATCTGTTGCCGTAATCCCTAATGATTCCAGCTTTGCTTTTGTTTCACTGCTTAACGAGGATTTTTTTGTTACAGCTTCACTTGCTGCAGAACTTCCGGCATTCACTGCCGTAATTGATGTTGTCATACATCCGTCCTTTCTTTTTGCTAGTTTTTCTCTCTCTTAAAAACTAAGTACAAAAAAATTTACGGTATTTCTGTTTAAAAACTTAAATAAATTAATCTAATTATGAAGAAAAATTTACAAGTAGAAAATTCTACCGATATTGTCAAAATATTCTACCAATGATATGATGAAAGTTTGAAAGGTGATGATAATATGAATACTGACAGAACTAAAAATGTACCCTTTATTGAGGGTATACCTTATAAGTTAGCTGAAACAGCTCGTATTTCCGAACTAATGGCCAGAAATTATTATAAAAATTATGTAAAAAGTATTCTGGAACTGGACGAATTCCGTATCTTAAGTCATATATTATCAAACCCTGATTTATCCCAAAGTGACCTTTCCAAACTTGTTTACAAAGGTAAGGCTCATATTGGAAAAATTCTTAGTGAATTAGAAAAAAAAGGGTTTATTACAAGAATTATAAGCACCCACAATAATATGATGGTCAAAAGAACTGCTCTAACAGATAAGGGTATGGCAGTATATAATGAAACAAATGAAGCATTTAGACAACTCGGGAGTAAAGTTTTAGCTGATTTTTCTGATGATGAAATAGAAACGTTTTTACGACTTCTTAATAAATTAAAAAATAAAATTTTAGAAAATAGTGAAATTATTTTTTAAATTTTGTTGACTTTTAAAAAAATAGTATTAAATTCAATAGGTAGAAAATTATACGCACTTACAAACACGAGAAATGAGGTTACCTATGGAAAAATCTGTACGTTTTGTCAACAGTTTGACATTTCAGCTTGAAATCACTGCTAAAATTTTCAATGCACTAACAGAAAGTTACTTCAGTCAGGAAGTAAAAAATCGTATTACATTGGATGAGTATATTGTGCTTGATACCATCATTTGTTACCCACACATTGACAAAAGCACACTTGCAAAAACTTTAGTCAAAGATAAAAATTCAATTGAAAAAATTCTTTCTAAACTCCAAAAGAAAAAATTAATACGTGAAATTAAAAATAACGGAACAGAAATTCAAGTCAATCACTTTGAATTAACAAAAGACGGCAACAGAATATATCAGGATATTGCACCTAAAAATGACAAAATGGTCGGAATTTTGGCAAAATTCTTAACAGAAGCTGAACTGGTATCTTTCACAAAAACTCTATTAAAAGTAAGAAATATACTAATATCTTTATCAGATACTGAATATAAGAGATAAAACAATTATTTTAAGACTTCAATAAAATCATAATCCGTTAGATATGGTAAATGAGCTTCAGTAATTAACTCTCCGGGCAAAAGAATTGCAATCCCTGGAGGGCATTCTGCAATAACTTCTGCAGAAATTCTACCAATAGCAAGCTCTTTTGGGATAGTTTCTTTAGGTGAATAATATGCTTCACGAAGACTCTTTTTAATTATAGGAGTCAACATTGGCATATGCTTTTTCTTTTCCAAATAACAAATATCGGAATATTGAGTCTTATCAATTTGTTTTAGACATTTAACCAAATATTCCATATCAGCTTTAGTATTTCCGATATTTGAAAGTAAAAGGAGACCAGCATCAGAAGCACTTTCAACTTCTATATTGAAATCAATTTCAAGAATAGACTCAAGACGTTTACCTGACAATCCGTCAGCTCTGATAAATACTTTTGTCACATCTGTCAAATAGCCGAAATCAGGTTTTAAATCATAAATATGCTCCATCTGCTCAATTTCTCGACGCAAATATTTTGCATTAGAAATAGCACGTTCTAATTGTTTTCTGCCTCTTGCACTGTCTAAGTTAGCACGGGCAGCGTCAAGACTTGCAAGTAACATTAAAGACGGACTTGTTGTGTGTAAAAGTTTAAGAGCTTTTTCAACAGCATCTACGTCAATTAATGAATTTTCTGCAATATGAAGCATTGAACTTTGGCTCATGCTGCCACCTGTTTTATGGAGTGAGTGAACAACCGCATCTGCACCTAATTGTAAAGCTGGAGTAGGAAGATGTTTGCTGAAATTCCACAAACAAGCGTGTGCTTCATCAACAATCAAAGGAACTCCATAGCGTTTACATATAGCAGAAATTGATTTGATATCTGATACAACGCCTTCATAAGTCGGATTAGTAATCCATACCATTGCCACATCATCATGAGTTTTAAGCATTTCTTCAACACTTTCAGGGCTGACATTACCCCAAATTCCCCATTCTTCAAAACGGTTAGGAATAAGCCATAGAGGTTCCGCTCCTGAAATTATCATGCCTGTAAGTACAGAACGATGGCAATTTCTATTTGTAATAATTTTTTGACCTTTTTTTGTAAGTCCCATTGCAAGAGCAAGATTTCCTGCTGTGGAACCATTAAGCAAGAAAAATGTTTTTTTAGCACCAAAAGCCTTTGCAGCAAGTTCTTGAGCCTCTTTTATAGGACCTGTTGCAGGATGAAGAGTACCTAAGTTATCAAACTCATCTGTAGTATCGACACAAAGAGCTTTTCTGCCTATTAATTTTTTAAATTCAGGCAAAGAACCGTTTCCTTTTGTATGACCTGGGATATGAAACTGATAAGTGGGGTTTTCATACGCTTTTTTGAGGGCTTCTACAATAGGGGCTTGAACTTTTGTGGCTTTTTTTATTTTTGTTACATTTGTCATAATTAGAATATACTATAAAAAAATCATGAAATGCAAGTTTTTTGTGATATAATTAATATTTGTGAACTGCTTTTTAAGAATATTGACAATAATACTTATCTTATCAGTTGCTCAGACATCAAATGCAGCTGAGTTTGGCAGGAAGAAACATCAAAAACCCCAAAATCAACAACATAAAGAAGTAATTCATCTTGAACTTGACGCAAATGCACCAAGAAATCCTGTTGTTCATAATGAACCCGATAAAGATGTTGATTTAGAAGCAATTGAAGATGATTTGCCTGAAAATAATGCTGATATGTACAAACAAACAACACCACTTTTAAATAACGGAAATTTTGACTTAGATAGTATTTTCGACAAAAACAAAGATAATGTTATTGATGAAGATACCTTGCTTGGAAAAATTATTCATCAAAAAATAACCAGAACAGATGTACCAACTTATTTGCTTAGAGAAGAACTTACTGTAAGGCCGGAAAAAGGGCCTATCGGAAAAATGCAATTTTTCGGAGCGTATCAGGGCAGATTATTTACTGACTGGCAATCTGCCGATAATGATTTTGGATACGATTATGGATTTGAAGAAGTCGGTGTGATTGGGAACTTCAAAAACACAAAAACAGACTTTAAGATAATGGTAAAACCTCGGCCTAATAGTGAATTAAGTTATTTTCAAAATTTTGTAGGAGATGCATACATTGTCAACAGCTCAATTCCGCACCATAAAATAGTAGTCGGATATTCAAGAAACCAAATCGGCAAAGAAGGAGGGTCAAGTTCTTACATATTGCCATTCGTGACCCGTTCACAGATTGCAAGAACCTTTGGTAATACAAGAGCTCTGGGAGTCCGTTTGGTTGGGAGTTATCCTTTAGTGGACTACAATTTTGCATTAAACAGCTCTGACAGATTTTTCAGAAGTTGGTTTCCCGGTACAGAATTTACAGGCTGGGTAGATTTGAAACCTCTGGGTAAAACTAACGGTAAATACGGACAACTTATAATCGGCGGGGGTCTAAATGCAGGACATAACAAAACTGACTATGCAGTAGGAAGTTTTTATGCAGGCTATAAATATAAAAAATTATGGACAAACTTTGAATACGCTGTTGCTGACGGATATAACGGGTTTCATGTAAGTACAGATGATGCTTACGGGTTTAATTATACCATCGGATATAAAATTATTCCCCAAGTCCAACTTATTGCACGTTACGATTTTTTTGACCCAAACACCGATATCGCTGATAATAACCGTAAAGAATATACAGCAGGTATAAATTATTTTATAAAAGGACAGGCACTCAGATTAATATTAAATTACGTTTACTGCCAAAATGATGCAACTCCTGATAGTCATAGAATAATTTTTGCAACACAGTTAATTTTATAAGTTAACTATAAAAGTATTTTGTCTGTAGGAATAAGCTTATCTACCCCAACCCCCAAAGCAATAGCAAGTTTTACAATGACTACAAGAGATGGGCTATATTTTTCTTTTTCAATTCTTGCCAAATATTCAGGCGTTATGTCAGCTTTTTCTGCAAGCATTTCTTGCGAAAAGCTTTTTCTAGCCCTTTCCGCACGCACATTTTCAGCAAAAATTTTTATTATCTCATTCCTGTTCATAATAAATATTTTAGCTTGCTTGACAAAATATTCTAATGATTTATAATTCTATTATACTGACTTATAAGTCAGTATAATAGAAATAAAGGTCAAGACGCATGATAAAACAAATTATTTATGTTTTTATACCAATACTCTTAGCATTTTGTACAAATATATGTAATGCCGAAAATACCGGCAGCAGTTTGTACTACTCAAATGTAGATTCCGTACTGTTGGTTGAAACACAGAATAATTCCGGCAGCGGAGTAATATTAAAAGATGACGGAACATTTGTAACTTGTTTTCATGTGATATCAGATGCAGATTATATAAAAGTTACAACAAAAAACGGTTCAAGATATTATGTAAACGGATTTCGATATATTAACCCTCTGAATGATATTGCTATTTTAAAAATAAACTCTAAAAATAAATTCAAGCCTGTACAGTATAATTTATACGACAATTTAATAGTAGGAGAAAAAGTATATTCTATTTCAAATCCAAAAGGTTTACAATTTGTATTTTCAGATGGCATGATTAATCAGTATAATAAAGATTATATACAATTCTCAGCACCAATTTCTTCAGGTTCAAGCGGAGGTGCATTACTCAACAATCAAGGATATCTTCTCGGAATTATAACCTCGCAGATGAATCCGTCCATTTCCCAAAATATAAATTTTGCTCTGCCAAATAAATTCTTTTTATCAAAAATTAATAATAATGTTATTTTTAATTATCAAAACCTTAACTGGACGGAATTTATTATAGAAAATGCAGATAAAGAACAATTCAAAATTTATACAAATTATGCTTTTAATAAAAAAAATTTTGTGATGCTTTATAAATATTTGAAAAAAATAACAACAAGAGGAGATTTTCCAAAGGAAAGTTATTCCCTGCTTGGCTATCTGGCATTAATGGCTTATGATAAAACAAATACACAGGAGTATTTAAATGATGCCGTTCGGTGGTATGGGTTATCTCTAAGTTACAATCAGGACATTGAGGCAAGCCTGTTCGCACTTAATTATTTATATGCAAAAAATAACAATGACGAACTTTTAAAAAATGTTTTTATAAGGTTAAAAAAAGAATACCCGGCAAGTTATTATAAATTAATAGAATTAATGACGAAAACAGGAAATTGTGCGGAAATTGATAAAAAATGTACAAGGCTTGTTGGCATTGAATTGATGGATTATCTTGAAAAAATTACGACATTTAATCCCAATGCAGAATTAAAATTCTAATAATAGTAATAGACATGCAAAACATATAAAAACAACATTGAACATTAATGTTTGATATTATATTATATTATATTATATTATTTATAATTAGGCAGCATATTCCAATCTCATTTGTTTTTTTGTATTATTGATTTTTTTCATTAAATTTTCGGCATAAGCATATTTTCCGCTGCACCCCTTGTATAATTCAAGAGCTTTTCTAACATTTCCATGAGCTTTATTTAATTTATATTTAAAAATATAAGCTCCTAACTTCAAGTTAAGTGCAGGGTCTTTTTTAGCAGCTTCAAAAAGTCTTTCATGAGTCTTATATTTTTTCAATATAGGTAACAACTCAGGCTCATATTTGTCAGGATGTTGGTACATATCTTCCACTGAAATAGGAGTAATTTGCATTAATCCTTTCCCTGAATTTCTATCAGCATACTGATCAAAATGAGATTCTTGTGATGCAATATGAGCAATAATTACAGGATCAACTTTTGCATCATAAGCAGCTTCTACAATCATTTCAGCCATTTTATTTTTATCAACTTTTTGAAGATTTTTCACGGCATTCTTATCATTTGCCATAATATCTTTCACAGCATAAATATCTTTTTGAAATATTACATTTTTGATTTCATCAAAATGTTTCTTTAATTTTAATAAACTATTGTCTTTTTTTAAACTATTCGGAACTATTCTAGGTTTAGAAATATAAATATTATCTCGTCTTGCAACATATTCTTTTTGCTGAAGTAAAAAATGTTTTAACCAATCACCCATATTAAAATCCCCGTAATTTTATTTCCCTTGTATATATAAAATATAGATACATTTAAAAATTGATACTAATTTGCAAATTTATTAATAAATATTAAAGAAAAACTTGTAAAAATATATAAAGCGACATGGGATATTTAATGCTTGATGTTATATCATAATAAATAACAAGTTAAGGAGTATGTCATGCCACCTGTTAAAGAAAAAAAGAATAATCAAGATTTGAATTTACTACCTCAAAATATAGAAGCAGAAGAAGCAGTTCTAGGTGCGATCCTTGTTAATCCGAGGGTTATCACAAAAGTCGTAGAATCTCTGAAACCTGATAGTTTCTACAAACCGGCTCACAGATATATTTATGAGGCTATGCTTGAACTTTTCAATCAGAATGAAAAAATTGATATAATTTCAGTATCAGATGTTTTAAGTTATAACTCTAAACTTGATGCGGTAGGCGGTCGTTCATTCATCAATGATTTAAGTTTTAATGCAATCACCACATCTAACGTTGAATATTATGCAAAAATTATTCAGGAAAAAGCAATCAAAAGGGCCTTAATTAATGCGGGTTCTGAAATTGTGACTTTCGGATATGACATGAATCCGATAGATGAATCACTTGATAATGCTGAAAAACTGATTTTTGATATTGCATCTCGAAAATCTACAAGTGATCTTGTCCATGTTAAAGATTTGGTTCTTAATACTTATGAAAAAATTGAATACAGATATAATCATAAAGATGAATTATTAGGTGTTCCTACAGGTTTTTTTGACTTGGATGTTGTATTAAACGGTCTGCAAAAGTCTGATTTAATAATTCTGGCCGCACGTCCTGCAATGGGAAAAACTGCATTCGCTCTAAACATTGCACAAAATGTTGCAATAAGAGCAAAAGTACCTGTTGCGATATTCTCGCTTGAAATGTCAAAAGATCAGCTTGTCCAACGTATGTTATGTTCAGAAGCTGAAATTGACTCACAAAGAATTAAAACAGGTAATATGCAAAGCAAAGACTGGGAAAAATTAGCAGATGCAATGAATTCATTTGCTCAAGCTCCTGTATATATTGATGATACAAGCGGATGTACCATTACCGATATCCGTGCAAAATGTCGTCGATTAAAAATGGAAGAGAAAAATCTAGGTCTAATCCTAATTGATTACCTTCAGTTAATGGAAGGAAGCGGCAGAGAAGATCGTATGCAACAGATTTCTGCAATATCAAGAGGATTAAAAATTCTTGCCAAAGAACTTGATGTACCTGTAATTGCACTATCTCAGCTGTCACGTGCCGTTGAAAGCAGAACTGATAAAAGACCAATGCTTTCTGACCTTCGTGAATCAGGTTCAATCGAACAGGATGCTGATATTGTTATGTTCATTTATCGTGACGAATATTACAGAAAAACCGAAGACGGAGAAGAAGAAGAAGCTATAAAAGCTGCAGCTAAAGGAGAATCTGAAATTATTATTGCAAAACACAGAAACGGCGGTCTTGCAACCGTAAAACTTCTTTTCCAAGGCAATATAACAAAATTCAAAAATCCTATCAAAACAGATGCTTTTTAGGTTTAAAATATTTATCAATTTATATCACCATGTGGCTATATAATAGGATAATATTTTTATTTTACTATGTTTATGATAGACTTTCCTTGGTGACTGATTAGGGAGAGTTAGAAATGAATTATATTACCCGTACTTGCGATTTTATAAAGAAACATCCTGAATGGTTTACTATATTAGGATTATGTATTTTATTTTATTTTATATTTTTCCATAATATCGGTAATTATCCGCTTATGGACGTCGATGAGACCAGATATGTTTCCATGGCAAGAGATATGTTTCATACAAAAGATTTTATGACTCTTATTTTAGATGATGAATATTTCTTTGAAAAACCTCCTTTATATTTTTGGGGTGAATGTATATCATTTGCTATATTCGGAAAAATCAACGAATTTACTGCAAGATTTCCTGTATCACTTTATGGAACTTTAATTTGTTTCCTCACATATTTTATGGGAAGAAAAATTGTATCAAGAAATTATGGTATTGTTTCTTCTTTAATTCTTGCAACATCTTTTGAATTTGTTATTTTAGCAAAATTTGCAATCCTCGATATTGTAGTATCGACTTGTGTAGCATTTTCAATTATGTTTGGATTTCTTACATTTTTCTGCAAAGAAGAAAATAATAAATTTTGTGTATGGTTATTTTATATATTTTCAGGATTGGCAGTTATGGCAAAAGGGATACCGGGATTTGTACTGCCATTCGGTGTAATGTTTTTTGCCTTATTACTTGCTGATAAATTGAAAAGTGCTTTAAAACCTAAATATATAGTTGTAGGATTAACTTTCTTTTTATTAATAGTTTTACCATGGCATTTGTTAATGTTGAAAATACATAACCCTGCTTTTTATGAAGAATATATAATCAAGCATCATCTTGCAAGATTTTTTACATCAAATGACATTAATCGTTCAGAACCTTTTTGGTTTTACTTTGTAAATATTTTCTGGGGTTTAATTCCTTGGACATTTTCT
>CASDPF010000035.1 GCA_949282215.1 uncultured bacterium
GCATTTTTTGATGATGCAACATTTACAGACGGAACCTACAATTTGCCGCCGGAAGCTCGTTGGTCTACAATTATAAATACTACAGCACCAAAATTGAATGTTGCACTAGATACTGCACTGCATAGTATTGCAACAAATTCAAGCCAATTAAAAGGTTGTTTTATAGAAGGTACATTTACCAATAGGAACCTTGCACCTAATGATATTAAAAAGCTCGTAGATGAAGTTAATAAAATCAGCCATAAAGCTTTTGGAGAAGAAAAAGACCTTATCGGTCGTGTTTATGAGTATTTTTTAAAGGAATTTGCGGTAAATGCAACAAAAGAAGAAGGCGAATTCTACACCCCACATGACGTTGTACAACTCATAGCATCAATGATAGAGCCTTATGAGGGTACATTGTATGACCCTGCTTGCGGTTCAGGTGGTATGTTTATCCAAAGTTCTGAACTTATAAAAGCAAGACAAGGCGATATAAACAGAATTAATATTTACGGGCAAGAAAAAGATGCTGCGACGTACCGCTTGGCAAAAATGAATTTGGCTCTTCGCGGACTTAGTCATGATCTTGGAGAAACAAATGATTCTTCATTTACTCATGATTTGCATAAGGGATTACATTTTGACTATATTATGGCAAACCCGCCATTCAATCTAAAGGGTTGGTATGATGATAATTTAAAAAATGATTCACGTTGGACTGATTATGGAACACCACCTGAGAGCAACGCTAACTATGCGTGGATTTTACATATGCTATCTCACTTGAAGCCATCTGATGGTGTTGCAGGCTTTTTACTCGCAAATGGAGCTTTGAATGATAGCGATACTTTAGAAATCAGAAAAAAACTAATCCAAAAAGATAAAGTAGAGGCAATAATCGTTCTTCCGAGAGAATTATTTATCACTACAGATATTAGTGTAACTCTTTGGATATTAAACCAAAACAAAAAAGGCGGAAACTACCACGGACGCAGATTGAGAAATCGTGAAAATGAAATTCTTTTTATAGATTTGCGTCAATGGAGAGAAAATACTGTGAAGGGTGAAAATAAAAAGAAAATATTATTGTCACCTGACCAAATTGAAAAAGCTTCAAACATTTACCATACTTGGCAAGGCGAAGGATTAGACGGCAAAAACTATCAAGAGCCTGAATTATATCGCAGTGTGAATATTGAAGAAATAGAGACTAAAGGCTGGGCTCTTACACCTAGTAAATATATCGAATTTATTGACCACGACTTAGATATCGATTATGAAAAAGAAATGACACGTATTCAGTCTGAAATGAAAAATATTTTGACTGAAGAATTGAAATCTCAAGAAATGTTGGTAGCAGCTTTTGAGGGTATAGGTTATGCCATCAAATAAAGTTAAATTAGGCACATTAATTGAACCTGTAGAAAATCGCAACTCTAATGAACAATATAGTTTAGAGCATGTAAGAGGTATTGCAACAAGTAAAATTTTTATTGACACCAAAGCAAATATGGATGGAGTTCCACTCACAAGTTATAAAATTGTTGAACCTGATATGTTTGCCTTTGTATCAGATACAAGCCGAAGAGGGGATAAAATTTCTCTAGCATATAATGATTCTGAAATACCTTATTTGGTATCATCTATTTCAACAGTATTTCAAATTTCAAATAAAAATAAATTATTGTCCGACTTTTTATTTATCTATTTTAATCGTCCTGAATTTGACAGATATACTAGGTTTAACTCTTGGGGCTCTGCAAGAGAAACTTTTAGTTGGGAAGATATGTGTGATATAACAAAGCGATGATAGAAAACCAACAAACCTATGAATGCGGTTTGGAGGATTTAAAAAAATCTTTTGAAGTTCTTATTGATAAGTATAAGCATAGTGCAGATAAAAAAAACATAGGAAGTATTTTGAATGAAATTGACTGTCGTAACGTTGATGGTTATATAAAGGATGTGCAAGGTATTAATATTACAAAACAATTTATGCCATCAGTAGCAAACACTTTTGATGTGGATTTATCAAAATATAAATTAGTAAAAGATGGACAATTTGCATTTTCGGGAATGCAAACGGGAAGAGATGAATGTATTCGCATAGCATTATACAGAGGAGAAGAACCTATTATAATCTCTCCAGCATATACTGTTTTAGAAGTACAAGATAAAAATGTTCTTGCAGAATATATAATGATGTGGTTTTCTCGTAAAGAAACAGATAGGCTAGGTTGGTTCTATAGTGATGCAAGTATTAGAACTAACCTAGATATGGATCGTTTTTACGAAATTAAAATACCAGTTCCAGATACAAAAATCCAACAAAGTATTGTCAATATCTACAATGCATACAATAAGCGCAAAGAAATTAATGAAAAATTGAAAGCACAAATCAAAGAGATTTGCCCTATTCTTATAAAAGGTTCTATTGAAGAAGCAAAAAGGACAGTGGAGGTGTGATATGGCTAAGTTACAAGAATATAACGGTCTTTTTTGTGAATCTGAGTTTGAATGTACATTTATTGCTTTTTTGCAGGATGAAGGATGGGAATATCTTTTAGGAAATAACGTTAAGCGTGTAAACAAAAGAGATGTTTTAATAGAAGATGATTTCAAAGAATTTATAGCAAGGACAAATCCAGATTTAGAAGAAGACGAAATCACACAAATATTTGATAATGTTCGTCTTGTTGGTAGTGAAAGTGATTTTGCGACATTACATAAAATCTATACTTGGATGGTTGACGGGATTCAATTTACACCTAAAAATGGCATAACAAGAATTATTCCGTTAATTGATTTTGAATATTTAGATGATAAAGAGCAAACCAAAACATCAAAAAATATCTTTAGAGCTGTTAACCAACTAACAATAGAATATACGGATAACGGACAAAACAAAAACAGAAGACCGGATGTTATCTTGTATGTTAATGGTATGCCTCTTTGTATTATAGAACTTAAAAATCCTGCAGATTCAAATGCCACAATTTTTGATGCTTGGGAACAAATTAATATTCGATATTGGAGAGATATTCCGCATTTATTGCATTATTGTCCTTTAGCATGTATTTCAGATGGAGTAAAAACAAGACTTGGCACAGTAAGAACTCCTTATGAACATTTCTATGCGTGGCGAAGAGTAAACCATGATGACAAAATTTCTACATTGCCGTTTGCAGAAACTCAAACAATGATAAAAGGTGTATATGAGCCTAATCGTTTTCTTGAAATATTCAGAGATTACATTTATTTTCAAGACAGCATCTATGACAGAGAAGAACAAGAAATAGTTTGCAGGTACCCACAATTTTTTGCTGCAAGGTTATTAAAAGAAAGTATTGTTAATTCTGTTGAAACCGGCAGTGGAAAGGGCGGAACATATTTTGGTGCAACAGGATGCGGAAAAACTTACACAATGGCATTTTTAGCAAGACAACTTGCGCTAAGGTGTACAAATATCCCTCAAATCGGTTCCCCAACAATTATTTTAATTGTTGATAGAGAAGAGTTGCAAAAACAAGGTGCGAAGTTGTTTACAAAAAGCAAAGAGTTTTTGAATCTTGGAGAAGTTTCTATTGTAAAAAGTAGGGAAAAATTAAGACAAGAGTTGGGTGCAAGACAAAGCGGCGGTTTTTATATTTGTACAATACAAAAATTCTGTGACAGAAAAGATGATAAAATTGGTTTGATAAACGAACGTCAGAATATTATTTGTTTTTCTGACGAAGCTCATAGAACCCAAATTGAACATGCAAAAGAAATTAAGTTCAGCAAAGATACTGATGAGAATATGAAAGCTCTTATTTCGAAACCTTATGCAAAAGTTTTAAAAGAAGCTTTTCCAAACGCCACTTTTGTTGGATTTACAGGCACACCTATTGCTGAAACATATCAAACGTTTGGCGATGAAATAGACCGATATACTATGGATCAGGCTGTTGCTGACGGACTTACAGTTCCTATAAAATATCATCCTCGTATAGCAAAAGTTTTACTTGATCAATCAAAGGTTAAAGAAATTGAGGATTATTATAAAAAGTGTGCTGATGATGGCGCAACTGAAGAAGATATTGCAGCGAGTAAAAGTGCCATGTCGTCTATGGAAGTTATCCTTGGAGAGTCTTCTCGTTTGGAACGTCTTGCGGTAGATATTCATGACCATTATGTTTCTGCGTGCAACAATGAGCCAGATAGAATCCAGAAGGCAATGATTGTTTGTTCTAAAAGAGAAATTGCTTATGATTTATTGCAGAAATTTAAAGAAAAATATCCTGAATGGTTTGAAGAAAAGAAAATTCCTGACGGGATTTGCGCAACTCAAGAAGAACTTAATGAACTAAAACCTATGCCTTGTATTGCTATGGTCGCAAGTGTAGGTAGTAATGATAAAAAGGATATGTATGATTATCTGGGCGGAACAAGAAACGATAAACGTTCAGAAGAATTAGATGCTTTATTTAAAAAAGAAAAATCTAATTTCAGAATTGTAATAGTTGTTGATATGTGGATTACAGGTTTTGATGTTCCTTCACTTACATATTTGTATAATGATAAACCGTTGAAAAAACATTTGTTAATTCAAACCATCAGTCGTGTAAACAGAAAATATCCAGGTAAAGAGTATGGGATGGTTATAGATTATATTGGTATCCGTGATAATATGCGTGAAGCTATGAAAATATATGGCGGAGATTCTTCTGTTGCACCAAATGTCGATGATGTTGAACAGGCAACTAAGATATTTAGAGAAAACTTAGAAATATTGAAAAATTTATTTGGGGATTATGATTTATCGCCATTTTTAAATCCGCAATGTGATCCTGCTACGAGGTACAGATTACTGGCTAAAGCCGCTGAATTTGTTTTTGTCTCAACTCAAGAATTAAAAACAGAAGGTAGAAATGGTTCTAAGAAAGTTTCATTTAAAACTTATTTCTTAAAAACTGTAAAAAGAATGAGAACAGCATTCGACGTTTGTCAGCCATCAGGCGAACTTGGCGAAGAAGAATCAGCACTTGCACAATGTTTTATGGCTATCGCAGGTTTTGTACGCAAAATGAGCGGAACAAGCGAAGTTGATACAGAAACTATGAATGTTGTAGTTTCCAAAATGGTTGAAGAAGCTCTAAAATATAATCAAGTTGAAAGTATTATAGAATCAAGCGAGGAAGAAGATATTTTTTCTCCTGAATATTTTGAAAAATTATCAGATGTGAAAATGCCTGCAACAAAACTTGAGCTTCTTGTAAAAATGCTTCGTAAACAAATAAAAGAATATGGAAAAGTAAATCAAGTGGCATCAAAAACATTCCAAGAATTGCTGGAAAAAACACTTGAAGAATATAATGAACGCCGTAAACATTTAAGTGAAGAAGAAGCAGGAGAAACTCAGGAAAAAGCTTCTGAAGATATTATTAAAACTGCAACAGAACAGGCTTTATCTATATTAAGCCAAATGAACGAAAGTCGAGAAAGTTTCCGTAAAATTGGTTTAACTTTTGAAGAAAAAGCTTTCTATGATATTTTGATTTCATTAAGGAATCAGCATAATTTCGAATACGGTACTGATAAAGAAGTAGATGGAGTAGTGATTAATGATAAATGTAAATCATTAGCACAAAAAGTTAAAGAAATAATTGATACGAAATCTTCTTTTGCCGATTGGCTAAATAATAGAAATGTTCGAAACCAATTAAAACTTGATATAAAAATTTGTTTAGTTAAAAACGGATACCCACCTCAATATAGTCCCGAAGTATTTAATAAAGTTATGGAACAAGTGGAAAACTTTGAAGAAAATAATGCTTAATTTGCTAAAACTTACCTTTACAATATTAAAAGTATAATAAATCGTACATTTGAATGTTAAGTTTTGTAAAGAAGTATGATAGCCTTTTTATGATATAATAGGTGGATTATGCAGACATATAATTTTATTGATTTATTTGCAGGTTGTGGTGGATTATCATTAGGTCTTATAAATGCAGGCTTTGAAGGATTATTCGCAATAGAAAAAACTGAAGATGCTTTTTTAACTTTAAAGCATAATTTATGTGATAAGACAAAGGGTTATTGCTGGCCTAAATGGTTGCCTTGTGAAAACATGACTACAAGCGATCTATTAAATAATTATAAAAAATACTTAGAGAAGTTATCTGGAAAAGTTTTTTTAGTTGCTGGAGGTCCTCCTTGTCAAGGTTTCTCATTTGCAGGTCTTAGAAATCATAAAGATCCTCGCAATAGATTAACAGAAGAATATATAGAAATAGTTTCTATAATAAAACCTAAAGTTTTATTATTAGAAAATGTAAAAGGGTTTAAGGTTGCTTTCAAAAATGCTACTAAAAGACCATACTCTGAAAAAGTAAGAAAGTTACTTACCAAACAAGGGTATAGAGTTTTTATGAATATGGTTTCTGCTGCAGAATTTGGAGTCCCTCAGTTAAGAAATCGTTTTATAATGGTTGCGATAAGAGAAGATTATTTATCAGAAAAATTTAAATCTTTAACCGATAATGATGTTTTAAATTTAATCCTACAATCCGCAAAAAAAATGAGGAAAAGCAAAGGGCTTGATAAAAAAGAAGTTACTGTTGGAGATGCAATATCAGATTTAGAATTAACTAATAAAAATAAAGTAGAATGTGTTGATTGTAAGGGTTTTAAACAACTTAAATATGAACAGCCAGCAAACTTAAATCCATATCTTAAAATAATGCGCAAGGGGATGAAAAAAAATGAAATGCCAAATAGCTTAAGACTTGCAAAGCATAAAGAAAACACTCTAAAAAGGTATGATTATATATTAGCGAATGCAAAAAAAGGTTGTGCAGTCTCTAACGAAATAAAAGCACAAGTGAATTTCAAAAAACATTGTTTGTCTGTCTTATCTCCAGATAAAATATCTAATACAATAACAACAATTCCTGAAGATACGTTGCATTATTCTGAATCACGTATATTAACGGTCAGAGAAACTGCTAGAATACAGTCTTTTCCGGATTGGTATGAATTTCAAGGAAGATATACAACTGGTGGCCCGAGACGCAAATCAGAATGTCCAAGATATACACAAGTAGGGAATGCAGTTCCCCCGCTTATGGCTGAAACACTAGGTAAATTTATAATTGAACTTGCAGAAAGTGAAATAAAT
>CASDPF010000036.1 GCA_949282215.1 uncultured bacterium
ATAAATCAATGCTTTTATAAATGCAGAAAGAATCATTTGATTATATGAGTTACAGATAATATTAACTAAAGTAAAATGTTTTATTGGAAGGTGATGTATGAATAGAAGAATTAAAAAATTATTAATAATTTTTACACTGTTATTTTTTATTTTGTTTGGTATTATAAGTTGTTGTAAAAATATAAAAATAGACGACTTTAAGCCAGCTTCAGTTATTTTTGTGGTGGATGCGTCTGCTTCAAATCAGGAAGATTTGAACAAACAAAAGAAATTTGTAAAAGAGATTTGTGGAAGATTGGATCCAGAGGATAAAATTAAGATAATAAGAGTATCCGAAGATGCTTATCTTATTTTTGAAGGTTCTCCACATAATTCAAAAAACATTTCTGAAGCTCTTAATGAATATACACAATATGATTCAAAAGAATGGGGTACCGCTTACGGTTTAGGTATAAAAAAAGCTTTATCTTACTCAAAATCAATGATTACTGAAGGATATGTACCTTCAGTAATCGTAATTGGAGACTTAGAAAACGAGGGAAAACAAGAATATCAGGTCAATTGGAGTACTTTACCAAAAGATATTCAAGATATTCAAAAAGTTTCACCGGAATTTACAATGATGTTTGCTTTTGCTCACCCACAAAAATTGGATTTTGTTAAATCGAAACTGCTTCCAGTTTTGGGCGAACAAAAATTAATAATTTCAACAGAAATTAGTTCTGATAAAACAAAAACATTGTTCTTAAATGAGATTCAACGATAAAATGCAAAGGAAATAAAAATGACTGTAATTATTTCAACAAACACACAACAAAAACATTTCAATAAGAATTATATAAAAATTGGATCAGCACTGGACTCTGATTTTAGTATGAACATTGGTGTAGATTTTCAATTAATACTACAATATAACGAATCTCGAAGAGCATATACTCTGACTAATACTCTTGCAAATAATTGTTTTACAGTAAAAAATAATCCGTTACCTCTCCGTTGTTTGATTAGAACCGGTGCCAAAATTGATATTTTAAATTCAAACCTGTCAATTACAATAAAAATTGTAGAAGATAAAGAAGAACTGAACGAAATTTCTGAAAGCAACTATTCTGCGGCAGAAAATAATAAATTCACAGTTGGACTTAACGGAAAAATTGTTCAAAATGAATTCAATATAGCAAATAAAGAAAAAATGTTTATAAATGAACCAGCTCAAAATCCGCTATCACAACAAATAACAGAAAATATCCCAGAGTACGTAATATCTACAGAAAGAACTCCGCTTGAAAAAAACAGAGTTAATCTAGAAAAAGCAAGAACTACAGTCATAAAAGAAGTTGGATTTATTGTAAATGATCTTAAAAAAAGATTATTCATAAATTCTCTGGGTAGTGCTATTTTGCACCTTGCAATGTTATTTAATTCCTTTATAATAGCATTTGGAGTTGCGAATTTTCTTACTGGATTAAAAATTGAACAAGCTCAAAATTTTATTAATTTACCTATAAATATTAAAATTACGCTACTTTTTACAGGTATAATTTATGGAATTTGCCTTGTGTTGAAGCAAGGAGCTTTTCTTTGGTATGAAAATAAAATAAGACCGAATAAAACTGGTAAAAGTACGCAATCAATTATGCTAACGGTTTCTGCGATAGCATTTTCATCTTTTTATATAATAAATTTACTATACTATGTAACATTAAATCCAATGTTTGGAGTTTTTATATCGCTATTTTTCGTGGGTTTAGCTGCAATATTGGCTTGTGCAAACGGATACTTCAAATTTACACTTCATTTGATGTCTTATGAGTTGGACAAATACGAATATAGAGAAGATTTTGAAGCAATTATGACTGACTACAGATATTGGGTTAGCCAATTCATTAACAATCTAAGTAAAAATAAAATTGAAAACATAAAGGATAAAGTATTTAACTTGCAAATAAAATCGTGGGGGGAAATTGTACTAGGTATTTTGACTGCACCGTTTTTGGCGTATGGTGTTTCAAATACTCTTGCTATGTGTTTTCCGGAAGCAGCAGGTTGGTTGAGAATATCAGGCTTGAGATTCAGCCCTATATTTCTTGTACTCGCATCATTTATGATTATTTTCGCCTTCTTTTCTTTTGTGAATGCGTTTTTAAGTATAAGAAAAATCCAAGCTTCTAACGTAATCAAAATGGACGGTTTTAGTGATTATATGATACATGGTGTTGATATATATGGTGTACAAGGGATACAAAAACTTGAAACAGAGAAAAAACGTTGCTTTACAATAGCAATGGCAATCGTGCTTATCGAATTTACAATGAATACCTCTTATTTTATGAATGAAATCGGCGGTGATTTACAATCTATTTTGTTAAGCATAATTGCAGCTCTTGTTCCTACCGCATTATTGATTGCTGAGACTTATATGCTAAGCCAAACTAAATTTGATATTTATGCTTGTGAGTCTTTGTTGGATAAAAAAGAGTAGTATTTGGATTTGATTAATGAAAAAACTATTTTCAATAATTTTAATATCATTATCAATATTTGGTTTATCAAATTTAATGCAACAAAGTTGTGCATATTCAAAACAGCAGGAACAGTTTATAAATAAAGAGGTCTCCGTACCTATTACCCAAATCGGCGATAACAATAAAAAAAATGAAACAAAAAATATTCCGAACGGATGCAGAAAATGCTTTGAACTAATGGGGCTTGAGGGAAATAGATATCCTTTTGAAAAAAAATGGGCAGACAAGCTTTCCTCTAAAAAACAATATCAAATATTGTTTGCTAAAACCGACTATGGAGATATTTCAAACAATGGAATAATCTGGAAAACTTTTAAGAAAAACAATAAATATTTCTATGTTACTGAAGTTGAATTGATAAATACAATTCATTATAAAGAAAATTGCTGCGATGGATTTATTGCAATCTTTGATACAAATTGGATTTTAACTCGCTTAGATACATATGAAAAAAGAGAAGAAAATAAAATGTATCACACTACATACACTTTTGATAAACAGGGAAATATCACGGATAAAACAGAAAAATTAGAACAATTATAAGGATGATTAATGAATAAAATATTTTTAATAATTTTAGTATTAATTTTAGCAATAATAACTTTTTTTGCAGTAACAAATACTTACACATTGAAGGAAGTTCGCTTTGGTCAATCTTCTTTAGAAGTTGTTTCAAACGAAACAGAAAACGTAAAAAAAACTGTTAATGTCAGAGACAAAAATCTTATACAAGAAGTTCAAGCACCCAAAGTTACTCCGAAAAATATAACGAAAGAGCCTGAAAAGCAAAATATTGATGTAAAAGATTTTTCAAACATATTTTCTAAATATGAATTTAAGAAAAATGAACAAAAAACAAAACCAGTTGTTATGAATAATATAGAGCCTGAACCTGTTAAACAAATTGTAAAGAAAGATATGGCTACAAAAGTAACAACAAAACAAGTAGTACAAAAAAATGTTGAACAACCAAAGAGTACACCTGTAAAAAAAGAAGTTGAAAAAGCTGCTACAACTCCAAAAATTATTAAAAAAACTAATTCAACATCTCCAAAGAAAAAAATTTTAACGGAATATGAAGAAACAATTGCTTGGAATCAATGGCGTGCAAATGTTTCTAATGCAGTAGCAGAATTAGTAAATTCTAATTTCTCTAACATTGTTCCTCAAGGAACGATATATTCATACTCTTTCAATGTAAGCAGTAAAAGGCGAATTTCTGATGTAGTAGCAATACTTTCAAGAGGATATAATAATCCTTCTACTAGTCAAGGAAGATTGATGATAGAACAAGCTATTTTATCCCTTAATGGTAATAGCATATTAACGTTTCCAGAGGGGACACAAAGAACAAGTGTAAATGTTGCGGGGGCGATAGAACGCTCTCAGACTTCAAGTAGCGTTAATGCTAATCAGTTTAACGACACAGAAACAATAAAAAAAACAAAGTATGAATAAGAAGTTAACACGTTATTTATATATTGTAAAAGAATTTGCTAAAATTGAATGAAAGAAAGGAAATAAAATGTATAAATATTTACTAATTCTATTTTTAATATTAAGCATGGTGTTGCCTGGCATAGCTAAGCCAAATTATACATACACTTTATCACCGATTAATAACACCAGTAATAATCAGACAGGAACTTATATAAACAATGAAATAACAACTCCGATTACCCAAATTGGAGTCTATGAAAAGCTTATTAAACAAGAAGACAAAGAAAAGGGACTTGAGATCGAGTGGAATGAATGGCATGCTCGTGTAAGAAATAAGATAATGAATGATATGGGGCAAGCACATCTTCCATTGGGAACACTTTATTATTTTATATATACAGTCCATAAAAACGGAGAAATTAGTAATATCATAACTGCACAATTTGTAGAAAACGATTCTGAACTTTATAAAATAACTATAAACAATCATGAAAAACCGCGCTTTGATTGTGAATATGCAGTTTCTATAAAAAAAGAACAGGATAAAAATTATAAAACATATATTTACAATATAGGTAATTATAATCTTTCAACAAAAGATGGTGTATTAATTGATGCATTAAAAGTTTCAAGCTTTAAAAAGAATGCAACTTTATTTGATAAACCTTATAGAACAAAACAAATTGCAGAAAGAATTGAAAAAATAGCCAAAGACCCAATATTAAAATTTCCACAAAACAGTAAACGCGACAAAGTTGTTGTTTATCAGACAATGGCTATTGGTCTTGATATTCCAGAATTTAAAACAAAATTTAATGCTTCAGATTTTTATGATATTGAGACGCAGAGATAGTCTATCCAAAAAGTAAAATAATTTAAAATACACAAAAAACACTATATTGTAATAAAAATATTGAGAGGCTCAAATGAAAAAGATAGTCCTGACACTATTAATTTTTATATCCAGTACATTGGTATTCGCTCAACCAAATTATACATATACTTTAATGCAAAATGGCAATAATAATTCCAAAGAAACTTATGTAAATAATAACATTACAACTCCAATTACACAAATAGGTATTACTGAGGACGTTTACGTACAAAATGGGGAAGAAAAAGGGCTTGAAGTTGAGTGGAACGCTTGGCACGCAAATGTTAGAAATATTATTTTTAATGAGATAACGAAGCTTAGGTTTCCAAAAAATTATTTTTTGTATTACGTATTTCCTTTATATGACAATCAAAGCATTTCAGATGTTGTTTTAATTTATATTCCCGAATCTTCTGTCAGAAAAGAGGGAATGCATATTTATTTTAAACAAAATTCAGATTTTTATATGTATGTATATAGTTCAAATAAATATTTTAAATTACGTTTAGCTAATTCAATAACTCAGATAGGTAAGTATACAATCCTAGACTCAGTAAATAAAGCTGAAAGAAAACAAATTAATTCTATGCAGGTACCATATTCCTCTGTGTATCAACCGATTGCAAAGAAAATATACAG
>CASDPF010000037.1 GCA_949282215.1 uncultured bacterium
GATATGGAGCAATTCAAACAACAAATTCAAAAGCAACAAAGACAATTTAAAAAAGCTCAAAAAGAATTCTTGAAATACTTCCCTAAAGAACAGGCTGAAGTTATTGAGATTGAACCGCAAGAAAGGATTATGACTGAGGAACCAATAATTGAAAAACCAAAACGGGAAAGAAAATTAAGCCCTCGTGAAAATCAAATGTATAGACCTATCTTTAATACAGATTATGAAAAATATGAGTGGTTAATGACAAATGGATGCACTAATCCTGAAGATAGAAAATGGCTTACAAACTATATTCGAAGCGATGAATACTACAATTTATATGCGGATTGTGAGCAGAGGGCGGAAAACGGAAACGATGAGTTTTCGTTTGTAGACCCGTTTAATGCGAACAACCAAGAAGGAGATTAAATTATGAAAAAAACTTTTATTAGGACAAAAAATGTCAAACAATTTGTATCGTTGATGGACGAATTACAAAAAGTGCCACCCAATATACCTAAGAAAATCGCAGACGATTCAATGGTGGGCAGACAAAAACGATTCGGTTTATGTAAGAGCAACACAAGGAATGACAAGCAGATGGCTTTTATCTGAAATCGCAGAGGAGCTTGGAGAAGAGGCTTTTTATCATTCCCAAGAAACTTTTACATTAATTGAGAATAATTTAAGACAGAATAACAAGGTAATTATTGTTGATGAGGTTGATTATTTAATCGATAAAAGTATTATTGAAACCTTAAGAGATTTACACGATAAAACGGGTTGTCCAGTGGTTCTAGTTGGGATGGGAGCAATAGACAAAAAACTTGCACGTTACCCTCATTTAATGGATCGGATTTACAAAAAGCTGAAATTTGAAAAATTTAATTCAGATGACATTAAAGAAATTCTCACAGAATTAACGGATTTGAAGTTTAAGGATGATGCTATTGAATACCTTGCGACTCGTACAAACCAATTCAGACAATTAGTTAAACTTATCAATAGAATTGAAAAATTAATGAAAACCAACCAAATTGAAGAATTAGACGAATATACAATGAAAGGATTATTAAATGAAAGAACGAATCTTAAAACTATGCAAACGTTTAAACAAGTTCTCGTTGGATGAGATTGAGACAATATCAAAGATTGATTCAAGCGAACTTAAGCCAATAATCGATGACTTAATTCAAGAAGAACGGCTAACATATTGTGATGGAACTTATTATTACAATAAAAGAGTTTGTAAAAAGCAACAAACAAGTAAATTACCATTATTTTTTGAATTCCACAAAAAGCAAGATATAGAATATATTATCAGAGGATTTTGCACAAATGTTGAAGTCTTAAAAATGATTGATTTATTTGGTTTTACGAAGCACGTAATGAATAATTTTTATGCTTATTTAAGGACTGTAATTTATGATATACAATACAAGGAACTTTTAAAATACTTTGAAAAATACCCGAAATTACCACAAGAGAGAGTATATATGAACACTAAAGTTTATCTGTACTTATACAATCATAAATTGTATGTATCTCAAAAGTATCTTGCAAATAAGGATGCTCGCAAACATAAAGAGCAAGAACGACTAGAAATAAAAAATATTTATTTATGAAGTTATAGAAAGGTTTTGAGTCGTTCATTTGCACATAAATTCCACCTTCACTTAGCTGAGGAGATATGGAAGTATGGAAAGTCTTTTGAGGAAGAATATTCGGCATTAAATAAAATGTTATTTGCTTAACATTTCTTAATATAAACAGGACAATTTTTTAATTATTATTTTTTTCTAAATCTGATAATATTTCAGACATTTTTTTCTGTTTGATTACATCAGGTTTAACATTTATACAACACTGACCGCCAACAGCTTTTCCAACACCTTTTTTTGTACAAGTTCAGCTCCTCCCATATATTGAGCATATTCACAATCAACCTCGTGGAACTTTCCTGTTTTATTATTTAATAATACTAAATTGAGCTTATGTGATTTTTTCGCATAGGCTTTTATTTTATCTAAATTCACAAAAGGTTTTAATTGAACCGCAAGGTTCGATTTCGTATAAATTGTTGCAAGTCCTGCTTTTAAAACTTCTTCCTCATAGTTCTTGCATTTACCATTTTTATTGCAATTATAATATATTGACATCAAGTGTCTGTTATTCTTATCAAACTTTTCTTCTGCGGTATATTCTGCTTTTACAGATTTATTAAGCAATTCTTTTTTAGCAAACTCTTTTCCGTAATAACCTAAGCCAAGAGCTTCGTCTTGCGATAAACCATAAAGTTTCATTTGCCATTCTAAACTGTCATTTAATTTAGTTTCAAAGGTATCAACTCCATTGATGCGAACTTTTTCATTTTGCTCTGGAATTCCGTTATCATTAAAATCAATATATACAGTATCACCATCAATAACCTTGATAACTTTATGGGAACTTACTTCAGCAGATACAAGATTTACACTAAATGTTAATGCGAATAATAATATTATTATATTTGTTTTCATTGATATTATTATACATAAAATAATAAAGAAAATAATATACAAATATAAAATATATTTTATTCTGTAAAAAGTAATTGACTATTTAGTATATTGGTATTAATACACCAACATACTAAAATTATTATTTTTGTTACTTATTTAAGTTTAAGTCTTAATACATATTATGTATTATTAGTCGACCTAAATGATGAAATTAATAGGAAATTGAGGATTTTAATATGTTTAGAGAAATGAGAAGAAAAAAACAACAACTATCTTTTGAAGAATGTCAGGAAATTTTAAATAACGAAGTAAGAGGAGTATTATCAGTTATTGGAGACAATGGTTATCCTTATGGAATACCAATAAACTATAAATATTCTACAACTGAAAATAAAATTTACTTTCATGGGGCAAAAAAGGGACATAAAATTGATGCAATAAAAATGAATGATAAAGTATCTTTTACCGTCTTTGAAAAAGGAATACCTGTAGAATCAAAAAGAGGTTTAGATGTCAGAAGTGTAATTATTTTTGGTCGTATAAAATTTATTGAAGATAGAGAAAAAACTTTAAACATTTGTCGAAACATAAGTCGCCAATTTGATTTTGCAGATGAAGATTTTATAGAAGGTGAAATTAAAAAATTCGCAAATGCTGTAGCTTGTCTTGAGTTAATTCCTGAGCATATTACAGGGAAATTAATTAATGAAAGCTAAATTACTTTATACAATATCTAAAAAAGGAATTAAAAAGGATTGATATGATTAATATTTCAGAAGCGACAGCAATAGGTCTACATGTAATGATTTATATTGCAAATCGAAAAGGTGAAATTGTTCCATTAAAAGAGATTGCAAAAGTTTTTTCAATCTCGGAAAATCATTTGTCTAAAGTTTTGCAAAGACTCGTAAAAAGTGGTTTTTTAGCTTCCGTCAAGGGTCCTAAAGGTGGTTTTTGCATTGTTAAAGGAAAAGAAAATTCAAAGTCTTATGGACATTTATGAAGCTATTGAAGGGAAATATATCCGTAAAGATTGCCTGTTCTCATCAAGACATATAACATCTTGTTGCTGTATTATGAAACCGCTTATTTCTTCAATCAATAATACGTTTGAAGAATTTATGAAAAATAACAGTATTAGTAATTTAAAATTGTAGGAGAAAATTATGAATATGTTTTGTTTTCAATGTGAGCAAACTGCTCAGGGAAAAGGATGCACGGTACAAGGTGTGTGTGGTAAAAAAGCTGATACTTCAAATTTGCAAGATGAGCTTACAAGCAAATTAATTGAGCTTGCAAATTGTGCAGAAAAAAATGATATAAATACTGAACTTCTAATTAATGGTTTGTTTACAACAATTACAAATGTGAATTTTGATGATAAATCTATTAAGGAATTTATTGAAAAAGTTCAAAAAAATATTAATTGTAATTCTAAATTTGATATAAAAACTATTTGGGATTGTAATGAAGATATTAGAAGTTTAAAATCGTTAATATTATTCGGATTAAAAGGGGTGGCAGCTTATGCCCATCATGCAAAAGTTTTAGGCTATAAAGATGTTGATGTTGACAATTTCTTTTATGAAGCATTACAGGAAATTTCAAAAGATTTATCAGCAGATGAACTTTTAAATTTAGTTTTGAAAACAGGTGAAATAAATTTAAAATGTATGGAGCTTTTAGATAAGGCAAATACTGAAACTTACGGAACTCCTGCACCTAGAAAAGTTACAACAAATATTGAAAAAGGTCCTTTTATTATTGTAACAGGTCACGATTTGCGAGATTTGAGCTTGCTTCTTGAACAGACAAAAGATAAGGGTGTAAATATTTATACACATGGGGAAATGCTTCCTTGCCATGCTTATCCTGAATTGAATAAATATCCGCATTTGAAAGGTAATTTTGGAACTGCTTGGCAAAATCAACAAAAAGAATTTGATAATGTCCCTGCCGCAATTTTATTTACAACAAATTGTATTATGCCTGTGAAAGACAGTTACAAAGATAGAGTATTTACAACCTCAGTTGTTGAATATCCTGATATGGTACATATTGGAGAAGATAAAAATTTTACACCAGTAATAGAAAAAGCTATTGAACTTGGCGGGTATAAAGAAGATAAAAAAATGACTGGTATAAATGGTGGCGATACCCTAACTGTTGGATTTGGACATAGAACAGTTTTATCTGTAGCAGATAAAGTTATAGAGGCTGTAAAATCAGGTGATATAAAACATATTTTCTTGGTAGGCGGATGTGACGGTGCAAGACCCGGAAGGAACTATTATACTGATTTTGTAAAACAAGCTCCGAAAGATTCTATTATTCTCACATTAGCTTGCGGAAAATACAGATTTAATGATTTGGATTTAGGTGAAATAAATGGTATTCCTAGATTATTGGATATGGGACAGTGCAATGATGCTTATTCAGCTATTAAAGTAGCAGTAGAATTATCTAAAGCTTTCAATTGTTCAGTAAATGAGTTGCCATTATCGTTAGTTCTTTCTTGGTATGAGCAAAAGGCAGTTTGTATTTTATTGACTCTTTTATATTTGGGCATTGAAAATATAAAACTTGGACCTACATTACCTGCATTTGTATCACCAAATGTTTTAAATATATTAGTTGATAAGTATAAAATAAAGCCTGTTACAACACCTAAAGAAGATCTTAAGGAGATTTTGAATAGATGAGCGAAATAATTAATTTAAAAGAAATTGAATATTCTGATAAAATTAATAAAAAACTTGTGTTTGACAACGAGCAGAGTTCTTTGACTCTGCTCTCGTTCAAAGCAGGTGTGGAAAGAAGTCTGCATTGTGATGAGAAAGATGAAGTTGCTCAAATTATTGAGGGATTGGCAGATATTACAGTCGGTGATAAAGTTTACAGATTGAAAGCTGGAGAAATGATTGTAATGCCTGCAAAAACACTTCATGGGCTAAAAGCTGTAGAAGATACAAAGATGTTACTATTACGCCCAAAACATATTCACTAATTAAAAATGTGAAATTTTTTAATGCTATTTATATGATTTATTTTTTAAAAGTTTTTAACAAAGTTAAAATTTGTTTATAAGCTATATTTTTTTACAATGAGCTTTACCAAAATAATCAAACCACCTGTAAATTGAAATCAAACCATTTGTCTTTTTACATTAAATTAGACAAACTAAATCAAATTTTTATCTTTTATATCTAAAATATCAGAATAAAGCCCTTTGTTGTAGTTCTGTTTTTTTTAAGACGACCTCTCCTTTTCCTAAATTTCTAAGTCGTATATAAACTTTTCTCATTTTATCCGCAAACTCTTCAGCATCAAGAGAGAGTACATCTAATTTATACTTTTTACCGGTTTTAAATATTCCAAGTTTTCTGTCTTTAGCTGTACAAAAGAATTTGTCAGTATCCACATTATATTTTAAAGTTCCTTTATAATTTTCAGTTTTGTTTTGAAATAATAATTTAATTTCTTCTATTTCAGCTTCGTTAAATTGTAATTTATGTAATGGATCATTAATTATTAATTTTGCACCAAAGGTATTTTGTTTAGAATTAATTTTTTTTACATTCATATATCACCTTAATCAGTATTAATAAAAATTAAGTTAGAACAATCTTTACTTGCCCTTGTAAATATTATTAAGACTATGAGTCTTACTCTAACAGAATTCATTATATAACAAAAAATACATAATAGAATAGTATTATTTCCAGTAGTAATTGTTTTATAAATAATCAAACAGAGTGCTCATTACAGTTGGGTGAGTAGCTCAAC
>CASDPF010000038.1 GCA_949282215.1 uncultured bacterium
GGAATAAACGAGATGCTATCCCCATTAGTTTGATGAGCAAATGCATAGTTCGCATTATATTTTTGATGATTCATCTCATCTTCTGATAATTTCACAATAGTATTAAAGAATATTTTTGATAAGGAAGATTTTTGAAGCAAATAACTATGAATTAGTCGCGATATATTATTTATTATTCCATTTGAGCCGCAATATAAGATGCAATCAAGCATTAACTTTTTAATTCTATTCTTTGTGTTTTGATTTGTATTTTTCTCTATCTGGGCAAATAAAATAAGAGAAAATTTATAATCTGTAACAAAGCTTCCATTCATACTTATAATCCGATATATGCCGTTTATCCATATATCACAATATCTATCTCGGTGTAAGTAATCAAGTTCATCATGTGAAATAGCATAGCTAATTAAAACAATTAAACTGTTTTCATAAGTAAAACTATGAGTACTCTGCTCTATTTTAACAATTAATTGGTCTATAGTTTCAACACAATGATTTAAAGTTAATTGTCCGTTAAGAAATTTATTATTGCACTCTATAATTAAATCAAATATGATTTTATCCGACTTATTATTATTTTCTTGTTTTTTTTTCAATTTTTCTGCCGCACCTGATACCGAAGGCTCTATGGCAATGTGTTTATCATCAATAACTGACAATTTTGACTTCCTTAAATCCATTTTTTGTATTTGGAGATATTCAACCGCATGTTCGTCATCATTCGGAATACTCGAATATAAGTAATCCAATATTGAACTACACTTTTCTCTTATTGAGATATCGCCACTTAAAAAAATTTTAATGAAATAGTCGAGCAAATTAGTTTGAGGAAGATATTTTTCATACCTTTTCTTTGGAGCAAACGGAATCCCGACACTCATCAAAATTTGTTTTTCAAGCAAGTCTTTTGTGGGATTCTTAATCGACATAGAATATCTTGTTAAATCGTTCAGCACAAGATCAACATTCGACGTCAAATCCAAAGCATATCCTGCTAAATCATTCTCAAATTCCATGCCGATATCAGCAATAATTGTTAATAAAGCTATATTGTTTGATTCATTAAAGATAATCTCCCTTATTTTATTTGCAAATTTAATATAATCATTTTTGCCGTCTCTTAACGTTTTAATTCTAGTACAAATTTCATACTTCAAACAATATATTATATCCGAAAGTAGCATTGGCATAGAATGCTCCTGTGCCGTTGCAAGCCACATCCTTTCAAACCCAAAATAATCTTTATTTTTTCCACTCTCTACAAAATGAATAGTATATAACGGCAAATCCCCTTCAAAATTATTCGATAATTTCTTAACAGACTGATTAACAAAGCGCATAGCCCATTGAAGTCCCAATTCAAAATTTGTTCGAAAAAGCACAAAGAAAAACGATTTATATAAAGCAAGTTCGTTTATTGTGCCATGCTCATAGTTTTCAGCTTGTTGACTCAAGCCATAAAGATATGGCATATCTTTTTTATTTCGTTGAAACATGCCCCATAATTCTTTTCCCTTAATTTCGGGGTCGTAAGTCCAAAACAATTCAGCTAGATTACACAATTCATTTGGCATATACTTCGCTAACGCAACATGGTCGAATTTTAAAGCATATTCTATTATATCCCTTCCTATCGATACTTTATTATTTTCACCTGACCTATACAGTTCAGATATTTTATTCCAAAAAGTTTTTATCCATTCACTTGTAAACTCTGCCATCGTATAAATCGGTAAGACTAAATTATTTATCTTATCGTCAAGTTTATAAATGTCGGTTTTCGATGTTATAGGAAAGTTGGATTCTACCATATAACTGAGAATATCTAAACAGTCAAAAACGATTTCTTTATTGAACGGTTGGCACTTAGAGTAGTCACCACAGAGTTTTGAGATCGCCGGCCACGATTCTGCATTACCGATATGCCATTTTTCCGAAGCAATTAAATGAATTAAACAAGCACGTCCAATTCCACTGGCTTTTAAGGAAATAATGTATTGGGAAATTGAAGAACTATTTATTTCAAAACCATATAAGTTCGTAAGATGAATGAAATCATTTAAAAGATTATTTTTAATCAGATCTTTGCCATATTCGATAAAAAACGGTTCACTGTGCCGTGATTTGATTAATCCGATTTGCGTCTGAGCTTTCCAATCGTTCGGAATTTTATTTGAAAAAATTAAATCATACAAAAATTTTTCACGATTTGATTTTGCCAACAATTTATTTTCAATCCATATTTGATAACGTCTGTAAGCACAAAAATTCAACGCGCTGATTCTTTCAAAAAAAGAGTTGTACTCTCCTTTGCATTTATCAAAAGTATTATCGAAATAGCGTTCAAAGCAAATATCTTCGAACATATCGTACTTTAACCTAACTGTATTTAAATTTTTAACCAGGATTCCATCGGATATTAACTCGTCTATATCTCTTTTATCATAATTGTCAGCCGACACTCCGACAGATAAATTTCTTGCTCTTGAAAAAACTATATTGCTTATTAAATCTCTATACTTTTTTTCCTTTTTGCAAATTATATTTTCCCAAATATATTCTCTAAACTGATTTTCATCCTCTATTTTTTTCAAATCTGAAATATGTGTAACTATTAAATTAATATACAGCGGCGAACTTAAAAAATCTTTATAAGCCCCTATTGTTGACATTTCGGCAATAATAGGGTATTTTTGCGCTATTTCCGCTTGTTGCTTTATGGTTAGCTCGCCTAATTCATACACCCGAACATTAAAATTCCCTTCCAACTTAATAAAAGCATTTCTATCGCTTGTTCTACAAGATGTAATAATTTTTACATTTGGATACTCTTTTGTGCAATCATATAAGACATTCAGTAAGTCTAGCTTAGTCTTACAATCGGCTATAAATTCAAGTGCATCAATAAAAAACGTGACTGGTTTATCATTTAGGCACGCCAATGTCTCTCTTATATTAAATCCCCATATATTATTGATATCGCTTTCTTCTAAAAATCTTTCGGCACGCGCAAAAACTACATTTTGTTCATTTTCTATCAGCGCCTTACATAAAACAGATTTACCACTGCCGGCAGCCCCTTGAACAGAAATATTTTTATAGTTTTCCTCTCTTATTTTTTGAATAATATCGGTTCTGGCTATCTCATATTCTTTATTTATTTTACAGTCTATATTCTTTAAGCCAACTTGACTATTTTTAATTGCCTCTTTCCATTTTGACAGATTATTTTGAACAGATTGTTCCTCTTTTTGTAAAAGTTCATATAATTTACATTGAAACTCCAAATCAATTTTTGCTTTCTTAAGTATATCGGAACTTGTAATTAAGTCATTATTTTTACTAAAGGGAATATTACCTACTTGCTTATCGCCAATGAGATCTTCTACCCTAGAAACACTTTCATTGTTTAATACAAAAAATTTAATACTATTTATACCCTTCAGATTTGGATCATTCGAATTCTTGATTTTTTCAAGAGTATACTTGATTTTGCTCGGAATATCTTTTACTGTACTGACTTGCACATAAAAAGTCTTATCCTCTGAAATCAGATCTACCGCCGGATAATTAGATTTCTCTATATTCAAATTTTTAAGTTGTTGTCCAAAATACAGTGAACCAACTTCTATGGCAAATAATTCAAAAAGCTTTGCCGCATCAAATAGCCCCTCACTGTTAAGCAACTTGATTTTGCTTTCATAAGCGCTTATATAATCCGATATATAGTTTATTCTGATTTCAGAACTGTACATTTACCCACCTCTTATAGTCAAAAACTTTTATTTTCAAAATCACAATCTAAAAGCACATCAAGTCTAAATATACTCTATCGGCAAAACCACTAAGTCGTCTGCAAGATATAGTTTACTGTCATACAAACAAACGATCGCACCCATTCCTCTTTTCTTTTCCACATCCTTATCCAATACGTCAAACGCCGACGCCATCGCTTTATTGGGATTGGCACTCTTTTTAATTTCTATGGGATACAATACACCGTTTTCCTCTATAATTAAATCGATTTCGCTTTCTTCTTTAATCAGTTCCCCGTTTTCTTTTGTACGTTTTTTATCTTTACCACGGTAATAAAACACATTAAACGAATAGTCACTCCCTTCGTTACTGAAAGACTTCAATATCTCAGAAATTACAAACGTCTCAAACATATTTCCCGCAACCGCACTTTGTTCCAAAGCTTCCGCACTGTTCCATTTGGATAGATAACAAGCAAGTCCGGTATCCCTGAAATACAGTTTCGGCGTCTTTATCGCCCTTGTTAAATGGCTCGAATAATACGGCTGTAATATAAATATGATTCCGGTTCTTTCCAACACAGATATCCAATTCTTTATTGTTGCCTGCGTCACGCCGACCTCCTGCGCCACTGCCGCATAATTCAGCATCTGCGCAGTCCTCGCAGCAACGGCTGAAAGGAATCTTGTAAACGCGATTGTATCCTTTATTTCGATCTCCTCTTTGATATCCCGCTCCAGATATGTTCTCACATAGGATGAATAAAAGTCCAGCCACTCACGTTCGGTGACGTTTATTTCGGGATACATACCGCGATGTATCATCTGCCAAAGGTTATTATATGGCTTTAAGTAAAGTTCTCTTTCCGATATATACTCTTCCGTGGGAACAAAATGCTTGTTGAATTTTATGCCACCGAGTTCACGCAACGATAATCCCTGCAATTCCAAAATGGATATTCTGCCTGCCAGCGATTCCTGAACTTTTGACATCAAACTCATTTGCTGAGAACCTGTCAAATAATAATTCTCGTACATATCGGGCTTGTCACACTCTATCTTGATATACGGAAATATTTCCGATGCATATTGTACTTCGTCTATGATGGACGGTTTAGGAAGATTCTTTATAAAAAGTTTCGGATCTTCAATTGCCGTGCTTAGCAAGAGCTTATCGTCAAAAGTTACATATCTAACATTCGGAAATAACGTTTTAAGCAATGTTGACTTACCAACCTGCCTTGCCCCTGTAACAAGAATACATCTGCTATTCTTTGCCCGCTTCAATAACACCGACTCTATGTTTCTGTTGATATACATAATACCACCTTTACGACTAATCTATAATTCAATTATATTTTAG
>CASDPF010000039.1 GCA_949282215.1 uncultured bacterium
CTATAAAATAAAGTTGGAGTAACTGTAGTCAATCTGGTCTTGTTCGATACCTATGTATCTTAAAGTTATCTGCGGACTTGAGTGATTGAATATTTTTTGCAGGATAACCACATCTTTAAATTGTTGGTAATGGTGGTAGCCAAAAGTCTTTCGCATTGAATGCGTACCAATTCTTTCTTGAAGCCCGGCTTTTTCGCACGCATCACGTATTAAATAATAAGCAGTTACCCTATCAAGCCGGTGTTTCCAGTGAGATAAAAACAAAGGTTCTGCGTTTCGTCTGCCTTTGACAAAATTTTCAATCATCGGCTTTAAACGGTCATTAATCGGGAATTTTTTAAATTTTCCTGTTTTCTTTTCAATAATCTGAATATGGCTTTTGTTTCTCACATCGCCGACATTCAAAGATAGCAAATCAGATATTCTTAAACCGCAGTTTGTGCCGAGTACAAAGAGCATTAAATTTCTTTGACTCTGGCTTGCTAAAACTTTTTCTACTTTTTTGATATCAGATTTGTTTCTGATGGGTTCTACTGTAGTCATTTTAACCTCTCCTTTTTTAACCTAAAAACTACTCGGGGGCTTATCCCCCTAAAAAATTTTCGGTCACACTAAGGATTTCTTCAAGGATTTCTTCAAAAGTAAAAAAAATATTGTTCCGCAAAATTAAGCAAAACAAAAAGAATGTAGCAATTTGCATGCTGCTGATATAAATCGCTAAATTTTCGTTTTAATTCCCGAGTTCTTTTTCCAGTTCTTCGGCAGTAGGTAAGTTTAATTTCAAATTCTCAGGTATTGCTCTTGTTACTGTATATTCGGCAATACCAATCGGTTTTGTCATATCTCTCAGAGAGTATTCGGCTATAATTTTATTTTTTGACTTACACAAAATTATCCCGATTGACGGCTTATCTTCCTCTGTTTTAATCTTTTCATCAACGGCATTCAAATAAAAATTCATTTTCCCTGCATATTCAGGTAAAAATTCACCGATTTTCAACTCAAATACAACATAAGAATGCAGGCGAACATTATAAAACAGTAAATCCAAATAATAATCCTGATTTGCAATTTCAAGATGATACTGTTCCCCCACAAAGGCAAAACCTTTACCTAACTCGAGTAAAAATCTTTTTAAATTATTCATCAAACCTTTTTCCAGTTCTTTTTCTTTTGCCTGTTCCGAAATTGTAAGAAAATCAAAATTATATGGGTCTTTTAACAATTCACACGCAAGATCGGATTGAGGTTTTGGCAAGGTTAAAGGGAAATTATTGACTTTGTGTTCATTATTTTGACGGTTATACAAGCCGCTTTCAGCTTGCAGTGCCAGAACACTTCTTGACCAGCCGTTTTCAAGAATTTTATTTGCATACCAGATGCGTTCTTTTGAATCAGAAAATTTATCCATAAGAAAAACATTGTGTCCCCAAGGTATTTGTGCAACAACCTGTTGCACAATTTCAAAATCGGGATAAACTTCCGCAAATTTACGCATATATTTCAGGTTTCTTACGGATAAGCCTTTCATATCAGGAAATGAATTTTGCAAATCCTTTGACAGATTTTCAATAACCTTTGAGCCCCACCTTGCCTGTTCTTGCTGGTTTAAAATGGTTTTACCTATATTCCAATACAAAATTATAAGCTCTGAATTAACGGACAAAGCCGCTTTTACCTGAGCACTTCTGATTTCATTTTTCAGATTTTCCAGAACTTGAATATATTATCTATGTTGTCCAAAATTAAACTCCGATTTTATATATTAATATTACCATAAACATGCCATTTATTGCAGAATGACTGCTTTATATGCCGCCTATATTTTTAAAAGATTTTTCATGTCTGCATAAAGTTCTTCAAATCCTTTATTTCTCCTCCAAATTCCCTCGGCTAGTTTCTGTGGCAGGTCAACTTTGTTTGAATTGTGCGAGGTAAATCTTGTCAGATAACTGTAAACCTTTTTAAATTCCTGAATTTCAGATTTTGTGAATATTCTTTCCTTGTTTCCTTGAAATAATTTTTCACTTACAAAGACCTGTTTGTTGTAAATATAAAAAGAAAATTCCTCATCATAAAAAATTCTGTTTCTGCCTTGCTGCGGTGATTTATCATATAACGATTATAATTTATTTGTCTGCCGTTCATAAATTAACTGCCTAAAGATATAATATAATTGATCGTAGAACGTTCTGCAATACCAATTACATCTTTGGCTTTATAAGCCGGAATTGAAAGGCAAAAACATCGTATTAATATATCCAAAATCTTTGCCGGATAATAAGATAATATGGAATATTTTTTATTAAAACTCTGTTTATTATAAAAATACAAGTCATTTCTTAAAGTTAATTTTCCCTCTTGCACTAGAGTCAATAGAAGTAACTCTAAAACAGCCTCATCAACATCTTCAGCAATAGTTGAAATCTCATCAAATGTAAATTTATCCAACCTTTTGCAAAGCCTTAATACTCGTTCTCTCATTAAGCAGTCCTTTCAAAGTATATTCGTCAATCTTTTGTATTTTGTTAGTTTCAGACAATTTTTCAATTTTATTTATTAATTTAACCAGTTGTCTGAACTGATTTGTCCTTGTTGCAAGGTAAGTAATGGCATCAGGAGTAAACTCCAAATCCGTTATTTGTTGAAGAATGTCTGTAATATCATCTTGATTAAATTGTTCAAACTTTAGTGTTTTGTATAGCCTGTCCACCAGATGCGGATATCTCGCAAGTTTTTTATCCGCCGCACCCATCCCGACTAAAACTATCGGGCAGGCTGTCCTGTCGTGCAAATCCCTTAATGTTTCAACGGTGTGTTTTTCTATCAAATAATCAATCTCATCAACAACGATTACTTTAGGATTTAAACGCAAGCTTTTTTCAATAACCTCAAAATTATCCTGTGCGTGCCAGTAAGGTTCTTCGCCAAGTTCTTCCGCTATTTCAGACAATAACCATTTAACTGTCATACCTTGCGTTGCCCTTACATACACAAAATTGTTTTTATCCGCCCACCACTGGATTGTTTGAGATTTTCCAAGCCCCTGGTCTCCGTAAACTAATGCGAGTTTCGGAATATTCGGCGGAAGTTTCTGCAACTCATCCATCAAAGATACAAACCGCTTTACGTTTTTTGTTTTAATAAATGTTTTCTTCATAATTTAATCTCCATATATATTTATGTACTCATCGCTTTTTATATAATCCGCAAGCCACTTTCTATCCTGTGGATTTGTTGTTCCGTTTGTCATCAACCACTCGTATTTTTCATAATTTGATTTGAACATCGGAACATTCATCTGTCGTTCACGAGGTGTTAATTTGTGTTCACGTTTCGGCTTTGGTTCAGGAATTACTTCAATAACATTTTCTTCCGGCTCGATTTCAAGAACCTCAGCTTTTTCACTCGGATAATATTTCAGAAATTCTTTTTTAGCCTTCTTAAACTGCCGTTGCTGTCTTTGGTATTGTTGCTTGTATTCTTCCATATCTTTTACAGTACCGAGAATATTTGCCATCGGATGAACTTTCTGAACCCTGTGAGCCACGCATAAAAATTCGCCTTTTATTGAATAAACATGAACCTTTGAAAGGTCAAATAAACTGTATAGGACATAAACCTTATCCCGAAGTCCAAGGATAACGTCACTCCTGTAATGCATTCCGAGGAACGTTATTCCATGCTTGTTTATTGTTCTTGCCTCGGTTTTCATCATTAGATCGTTCAAAATATTTTTATCTATATCCTGTTTTTGAACGGTATTTAAACACTCTTTAATCGTCATATTTCTATCATTCGGGCAGGGTTTTGAATTATGGAACTCAAGCCAGCAATCAATAAATTTAATAGCCTCCTGAACTGTCGGAATGTAGTTTTTAGTTAGTTTTTTGTGCATCTCTCTGTGTAATTTTTCACCACGCTTTAGCCACGCAGGTTTGTCTTCAATACTTGTTCCGATGTAACTTGTCATCATTTTTTCAAACTCCTCCTGAAATTCAAGGAAGAATCTCTCTATAACTTTTGCACGTGCATTGTAAGGTTTAGCAAAAACGGAGTGGATGCCTAAATTCGCATACACTCCGTTAAAGCCCTCCTCATCAAAATCCACATTCTGAAAGTATTTAGATTTAAAAGCCTTTCCGTTATCCTGATACACTACTTTCGGGATTATTCCGAGATTTAAAATAGCGTTCCTTAAAGCACTTGCAATACATTGTGTATTTTCACTCATCATAATTTCATACCCGACTAATGCTGTTGATTTCCAATCTAAAAAACCGACTAAAGTTGCTCTGGTCGGCTTTCCTGTAAACGGATTTATTACTTGGAAGTTGAGAACATGTCCGTCTGCGATTAACACATCTCCAACATTAAGAACTGAAATATCCCTCTCAATATACACTTCCACTTTATCGTGGTATGCTTTTTCACCCTCTCTGAATAATATCCATTGTGCATAATTATTCTTTTTGTAGTGTTCCGAAAATCGTCTGAAGGTCTGAATGCTTGGAATAGGTTCAATTCCTTGTTTTTCCAAAATATGTCGTGTAAGTTTTATCGCTTTTCCGACACTGAATTTATTGGGGTGCATGAGGAATTTAATAAATATATTTTTCATCTCCTGCGTGAGGATTGTGTTGTATTCATTTTGTTTTGAATATTTATACCCCGGCAAAAGCACTCTGTAATCCTCACAATTTTCATAAGCCCATAACCAACGGTGAAGTGTGCCTACTGAAATGCTTCCGATAAATTGATAAACTTTAGGTAAAAGCATTCCTGAATTATACAAATCTAAAAATATTGAATCCGCCTCTTTTTTGGTCTTGTATTTTCCCCTGATATTCTGTAAAGCCTTAACTATATCCACTCTTGCCAGTGCTGTTAATTTTGTACTTTCTGCGATAAAGGTCGGATATTTTGGTTTTGTTTCAAGCGAAACCAATGCTGTGCAATTTGATTGAGTTGCCTCTTTGATTAGTTCGTCTTGGAGTTTTTCCTGTAGTTCAGGTTCTAAACTTGAATAAAGAATTTCATACGAAGTGCCGCCGAAAACCTTTACTTCACGAGCGATATATTTACCTTTTTGAATAGCAAGCCTTAATGAGCGGTTGCTCGTTAAACCTTTTACTTTTGCTATCTTATTAATATTTATATATTCTTCAGCCATCGTACACACACGATAACTCTGAAGACAAAAGAATGGAACACCATTTCCGTTCCGACCTTTGTGTCGGTTTCGTATCAATTGAAAAATATTTTTTCTCAAAGTTGGTTCCGCATTTTTCTCAATTTCAATTTTATTTTTCTCAAACTTGATGAAAATTCTTCCGACCTTAGGAAAAATTTTCCGACTAAAATTTCAAATGTCCTTGCCGAAAATAATCAAACCATTCGTACAAGGTCAAATATGTCCTAAACTTCCGCCACATAAGGGTTATAAGCAAAAGTCGAGGGAGTGGACTTCAACGGACACTTCGTGGACTTTTCAAGTAATTTGGTTTGATTATTTTCGGACACTTCCGGCAGGTTAAAATCTAAACACAAAGCCACTTTACGGGGTAAAATCATTTTAACCGTACAGGATTGAAATGTCTGGTTTAATACATATGTAAAGAAACACATTAAATGACTATTTGTAACAGCTATAATAAGTATTTGATTAGATATAATTAATTACTAGTTTTTCTTGAGTTTTTATAAAACAGAAAATTTCAAGATTTTATTAGCATCTATAGTTACGATAAAGAAGGAGTAAAACGAACCTACTGAGTAAAAACCCACTCTCCATTTAATTGTAATTTAACATGCGGAACAAGATTTAATTAACTATGAGATGGATTTAACTATGAGATGGATTTTTACTATAAAAATAGAATCTGTTTACAGTTTTTATCTCAACTTACCTCATATTCTAATACTTTTTACCTAAATAGATGTTATTTGTTGAATTTTCAAAGAACCATTATCAATCATATTCATTTTTTGAACCAAATCAATAAGTGAAAACTTTGCAATATTTGAAGCAAATAATTCTGGTGATTTCTCTAATTTTCGATTACTCTTGTCTCTGAATGAGAATATGTATTTAATGTTTTTTGTTTTAAATAAATTCACAAAATCTTCCTGAGTGATAATAATGTTTGTAGAATGAAGTTTTTTAAATGCATTATAAAAACCTTTTAAAAAAGAACAATCTGAATTAATATCGGTTTCAATAATCTTTGCAGTATTGAAAATTTGATAAGATAAATCTCTTATTGTTCCTTCGAATCCATCTTTAACAAAGAACAAGTATAAATTTTTATCATCATATTTTATAAAATCGCAGAGTTCTATGTATTTATGTTTATATGGATGTATAACAATCGTGTTAACATCATTTTTAAATAAATTATTATAGTCTGTTTCATGTTTATTGCGTTCCCATCGTTTTAAATTAGGGGTATCTATAAATATATTTTTCTTTTTATAATTTTTAATTTTATTATTCAGGGATTCAATAAAAGTATTTTCTAATTTATATATATCCCCATTTAACATAAAATATTTTTGTTCATCTTGACCAGCACCATCTCCATATTCCATAAATATATGATTTAATAATTTATCTTGAGTTACTAGATTATCACTCTCATCATAGCTCGTTATTTTAGCAAGTTGCAAAAATTTCCCAAAATCATTCTCTTGAATATTAAATGTATTTTTCAATTCTAATAGAGATGTTTCAAAAATTATGTCTTTAGTTATTTTTTTGTAACAACATTTATATTTTTCAGCATTTATGTATTTATCAAACTCACGATGGCATAAATCTATATTGCTTTCTAAATTTAAATTTATCCATAGCTGTTTAATAATCTTTTCTTTTAATTTTTCTATTAATTCTCTATCTCTCTTGGCTTCTAATTTTCTTGAAGAATTAATTAATTGTGCAGGTAACGTTTTAGCATATTCACATCCTGTAATGTATTTTTCAATAGTTTCGGGTAATATTGATGTTTTTATTTGAAAAGATGATTTTGCACAACAATTTTTAAAATTTTTATCAGTAGATATCCCAAATTTTTCTAATACATCTTTTTTAATACTAGCATTTAGTTCTTGAAATATACGTCCAAAGTCTTCTATATCCGATAGCGAGTGTAATTGTCTATATATACTAAGTTGTCCCTGTGTTGAGCCAACAACATTCTGACCTTTAGAAGATTTTACAACATTAGAATCTGGTTCAATAATTCTAGACAATATGTCTAGACCAAAATTAACATCAATATAACTTTGAATTACAAAATATGCTAAATTACCAAATACTATAGCATATATATCTTCCGTTTGTTCTTTGGGTTTTATTAATAGTAGCAAACTACTATTATGAGAATTCGGTATGTTTAATGGAGTTTCCAAAAATTTATCTACATATTTCTTCCAACTTATTTCATTTGAGGATGTTAGTTTATAACATTTACTATCATAACCAGCTAAAAAATCGTTTTTAAGAACTTTTTCTTCTGCATTATATTTGCTTGCTTTTATTTTATTTTGCAATACATTCCATATATCTTGATTTTCTTGTATTAAATCTTTTAACTGAGCATTAATTCGATAAATAGCTATAGGTTTTTTAACCTCATCATTTGTATTAGTATTTGTCATTATCATCCCTTTTATTATTACATTTATTATAAAAAGATTTTATCTTGATAATATCAGTAGAAACATCTATTGTATTTTCATAATATAACTTACCCTTATCTAAATTAAGTAACATTTCAACCTCTTCCGGTTTCATTGAAAGTTTATTTTCTGCTAATTCTTCCATAAATTCTTTGGCATTAAAGATTTTATTTTGTAACAATATTTCAATAGATTTGTTTAATAGGACGGGTTCTTGTTTTATTAAAATATCATCTAAAGGTTCATGTTTTCTCCAATTATTTGTAGCCATTTGTTTCATTAGGTATTGATATTGATTATCAGTTATAACACCCAAACGATTAGCTCTGATTAGCATTGCAGATATAGAAACTTTCCACTTCTTTTTCAACTCAATATAATATTTCAAATCTCTTGGGTATAGACTTATATCACGTAAAAAAGCATTTTTAGGTAATAGAAAAGCAGCTGCAAAATAATTAGCTTCTCTTTCTTGTTGCTTAAAATCTTCTCTTGACAGTTCTTCTAAATCAATATTCCAATCATGCAATAAAATATGCCCTAATTCATGAGCTGCGTCAAAATTACTTCTTGCTGCTAAATTCTTGTCATTAGAAAGTACAACAATATATCTGTCACTACCTTCTACTTTGATTTTTTGACTATATGCATCAATATTATCTTGATTTACAGGATAGGAAGCGACAATTATTCCGTTTCTTTCAAGTAAATTGGATATATTATCAATAGGTTTTTCACCAATTCCCCAATAATTTCTTAGATCTAACGCAATCTGTTCAAAGTCCAAATTATTTTCATATTCAATTTTAGGTATATTTAAAGGAGGAAATTCCAAATACTTGCTCAACACTTGATATATTATTGCCAAGTGTTTTAGTTTAATTTGTTGTTGTAATCTTGCATTTTTATTTGCAGATAATAAAGCTCTAAAATATGTCGTTTTTGTATTTACCTCATAAATATCTTCTTGAAAAAAATAAGATGATGGAAAATTTAATTTTTCCGTTATAATTCGCATTTTTTCAAATTCAGGAGTTACATTCTGTGTTTCATACTGTGATATTGCCTGTTTTGTAACACTTAACATATCTGCCAATTCATTTATTGACAAACCATTATATAATCGAGCTTGTCTTAATCTTTGACCATTAAAACTTTTTGACATTTTTATTCATCTCCATTTGCAGTATTTTCCGCAGGATTTTCATTTTGTATTGATTTTATTTCAATAGCTTCTTTTGCTTCCATTTCTTCTTTAGCTTGCTTTTTGATGTAAGCAGCAGGTTTTAATGTTAGAGGTATATCCTGAATATTTTCCGATTTTTCTGTATCCGCAACAACCGCATCGTAGTTTTTCTTTGGCATATATTCATTTAGTGGAATAACTTTTGAAATTTCTAAATTTTTCGTTAAAAAATTAGCATTAAAAGCAGTCATGGCTCCTGAAGAAGATTTAAAAGATAAAATGCAATACAAGCTCTCTTCAAGCATATTTTGTTCTATTTCAGAGCAAAGTTCTCGAGATAATACTTGTAAAAATTCATTATCTTCTCTGTTTAGGGGAATATTTAACAACTTACGTTGTCTGGGTTTTAAAGCACCATTCAATAAAGCCAAAGCAGCCGAATAATGTTTTTTATTTTTATAAGGATGTGTAATAATATCTCTTAGGCGGTTTTCACGCATTATTGTTATTACTTTTTTGGACTTTTTATCAACAATCAGTAAAAATTCCCAAATTCCTCGTTGTTTCTTATAAATACAAGCATAATCTTCGCCAAGTCTTTTTTTAAGGTTAGAATTTATCAAATCCCAGATTAGAGTTGGTGAACTGTTTTGAGTAAAAGTACCCAATTGTTTTCTTGCATGAATAAAATCTACTCCAACACTTTCTGAAATACTGATTGCAATAGTTTTTAATAGCTCATCATCTAAATTAAACTTGTTATTTATCAAGGAAAAACCTCCATAGTTATACTATATAAAATAAATTACTAAAAACGTATAATTTTGTCAAGTGTCTTTAATATAAACTTTTATTTTGTCATATATTTTTATTTTATAATGTTCCATCTGTTATTTAATTTAAGGTATGAAATGAATAAAGCACAAACCTTTACATGCAAAGATTTATTTGCCTGTTTATATTATAATAATCTCATGCAAAAGGTCTATGAAAAGAATGATATAACCTTATTTCAAGGTGATTGTATTGAAATTCTAAACAAAGCAGCTCCAGAATCTGTTGATATGATTTTTGCAGATCCCCCGTATATGTTATCTAACGGTGGAATTACTTGCCATGCTGGAAAGGTCGTTTCAGTTAATAAAGGAAAGTGGGATGAGAGTAAAGGGATTAATGAGGATTTTGAATTCCACAACAAATGGATACAAGCCTGCAAAAGAGTTTTAAAACCTAACGGAACAATATGGATTTCAGGAACTTATCATTCTATTTATGCTTGTGGTTTTGCCTTACAAAAAAATGGATTTAAAATTCTAAATGATATTTGTTGGTTTAAACCAAA
>CASDPF010000040.1 GCA_949282215.1 uncultured bacterium
ATGCCTAAAGATTATATGCCGGGATTTGATACAGCGATAAATTCCGAAATTCGCCAGCCAAGAGTGGAGCTTCCTTTTGAAATTGAAAAAATTGTTGATATTGACGCTGTTATCATTACTCATATTCATCCTGACCACTGGGATGAATTCGCTGAAAATGCATTAGATAAAAATATAAAAGTATTTGTACAGTCAATTATTGATAAAGATTACGTAATTACAAAAGGATTTACAAATGTTGAAATTATACAGGAAACAGGCACGGAATATAATGGAATAACTCTATACAAGACAGGCACCCAGCACGGCAAAAGAGAAATAATTAAACCGTTATGTGATTCTATCGGCTTGCCTTATGATGCGATGGGCGTTGTTTTAAAATCAAATGGTGAAAAGACCTTGTATATAGCAGGTGATACGATTTGGTGTGAAGAAGTAATTGAAGCTCTTACAAAATACCATCCTGATATAATAGTTGTAAATGCTTGTGCTGCAACGGTTTTAAACGGTGAACGGCTAATTATGAATATTGATGATGTAAAAGAAGTTTTGCAAAATGCTCCTAATGCAAAAGTTACAAGAAATGATTTAAAAGAATTTAAAAATAAAAACAATATTGATAATTTGTTAATTCCCGAGGATGGAGAGATAATTGATTTTACAAGAAATAGTTAAATTTTTATATTAATACAGTTATTCAGAAAAAGGTTGGAAAAATTTTTCCAACCTTTTTCTGAAATATTACAAAAATTTTGATTTTTTAAAAATTTGCGGAACTGGACTATTCCGAAATAATCAAATTATCCGTACAACTCAAAAACGGTGCGTATCTCACTGAAATTCTGCAAATCTCAATCTATCCGTACAGTCCAGAAAAAGTCCACAGAAAAAGTCCAGTTTCCCAGTTTGATTTTTTGGGTAAACTTAATTTTTCCGACCCGGAAACTCCCACACAAAGCCAACTTTACCAAAATAATCTATCTATCCGTACAAATCAATCTGGACAAAAAAGTACAATAAAAATTTCCCGGAGATGGATTCGAACCACCGTTGGAAGAGCCAGAATCTTCAGTCCTGCCACTAGACGATCCGGGATTATTTAAATTTCAATTCAGAGAGGGTGGGATTCGAACCCACGGTGGAGTTGCCCCCACACAACCTTTCCAAGATTGCACCTTAAGCCCCTCGGACACCTCTCCTTGGTGTTTATACATGTGCTCTTTTATATTGTACAGTAAGCATTGATTATTGTAAATAGTCTAAATTTTTTCTCTTTCCTAAAATTTGTTATGTGTTAAAATTATTGTTATGAAAAATGTTATACCTGTTATCAATCATAAATTAAAAGGTACAATTACAATACCTGCCGATAAGTCTATTTCTCATAGAGCAATTATGTTTGCATCTTTAGCCAATGGAAAATCAGTTATTAGAAATTGCTCAAATGCAAAAGATCCGAATTCAACGCTTTCTGTTTGTCGAGCTCTTGGTGTTGAAATTCAAAAAACAGATGAAAGTACTATCATTATTAATTCTAATGGTAAATTCCATCCTGTGCAAAATATTCTTGATTGCGGAAATTCCGGCACAACGATGAGGTTAATGTGCGGAATTCTTTCAGGTCAACCTTTTAATTCGACATTAGTCGGCGATGAAAGTTTATCTAAACGTCCTATGAAACGTGTTATTGACCCTCTTTCTTTAATGGGGGCAAAAATTTTCGCCGTTAATAATTGTGCTCCAATTCAAATTAATGCAGGAAAACTTACAGGTATCAAATATTCTTCAAAGATTTCGTCAGCTCAAGTCAAATCCTGTATGCTCTTAGCCGGATTACAGGCTGATGGAGAAACTGTTTATAAAGAGCCGTTTTTGTCAAGAAATCATACCGAATTGATGTTAAAGTATATGAATGCGGATATAGAATATGATGGTGTTTTGACAAAGGTTAGACCTTCTGTTCTTGAACCACGTGAAATTGCTGTTGTTGGTGATATTTCCTCCGCTGCATTTTTTATGGTTGCTGCAACAATTGTTCCTGATTCTGATATAGTTATAAAAAATGTCGGGCTTAATCATACAAGAACCGGAATTTTAGAAGTTCTTACAAAAATGGGAGGTAATGTTGAAATTTTAGATGAAAATATTGTGTCCGGTGAACTTGTTGGTGATGTAAGGGTCAGGTATTCGGAATTAAATGCCTGCACAATTGAAGGGGAAATTATTCCGAAGTTGATTGATGAATTACCTGTAATTGCTGTGCTTGCAACACAGGCTAAAGGCACTACTGTTATTAAAAACGCTGAAGATTTAAGGAATAAAGAAACAGACAGAATTTCAGCAATTGTTAATGAATTAAAAAAAATAGGTGCTGATATTACTGCGACTCCTGATGGCTTCGTAATAAATGGTAGAACTCCTTTGAACGGTGGTGTTGAAGTTGCCACCTATCATGACCACAGGTTAGCCATGAGCTTGTATGTCGCAGGTTTGATTTGTAAAAAAGAAATTCTCATTAAAGACTTTGATTGGGTTGATATTTCTTTTCCTGAGTTTGAAGCTCTTATGAGTTGTTTGTTGTAAATAAATTTAAATAATAATTTTATTATTAAGGCAATTTTTTTGAGTAAAAATTGTTTATATTATTGTAGGTTAATTTAGAAAGGTTATGTTATATGGTAGATGGCATTTCAAATGTTGGGTATGGTGCATATAATAATTATTCTGCTTATAAAGATGATTTTTTAGCACAAAATTATTTTAATAACTATTATTCTATTCCATCAGCTCAAAATGATTCAGTGTCCTTTAGCGGTGGTTCTGGATCTAAGTCCTCTGAAACTTCAGAATCAGAAAAAGAGTCTTCCGGACATCCTATTCTTTGGGCTGTAGTGATTGCTGCAGGTGCATTTTTAACCGGTAAATATTTTAATAAAATAAAAAGTTTTTTTACGAAGGGAACTGCAAAAGAAGCTTTGGAACAGGCAGGTAAAAATCTTACCAAAAATGCTAAAGAAGCTGAAATTTTAACTAATATTGATACAAAGCATGTGAATGGTAATACTCGAAAAGTTGTAACTGAAGCCCTTGATGATGTTGTAACTGATGCTCAGCAAGCAGCTTATGATGCAGAAATAGCATATCGTCCTATGACTGCTAAGCAAAAAAAGGTACATAACCGTATAAATAAACAAAATGCAAAAGAGCGTGCTGTTAAAAATTCAATTCAAAATAATTCCAAAGGCGGTGAAAAATTAGAAACAGTAGCCGCAGAGCTGGCAAATGCAGAAAAAGCTGCCAAAAAGATTAAAAACGGTACATATCTAAATCCTTCCAACAACAATAAATATGAAATAAAAGGCGGAAAGGTAGTTAAAATAATTCTGGCTAACGGAAATAAAGAAGTTACAGACCCATTGAAAATAGCAAAACACTTAGATAAACATAATATTCAAATTGAAACATTTGCAAGTAATGCAAATAAAGAAATTGTTCAAAATACAGGACAAAAACTAGATGTCGCAGCTTAATGAATTTATCTATAATAAAAAAGACCTTCTTAATAAAGAAGAAAGTCTTTTTTATGGGCTCAGAGGGGCTCGAACCCTCGACCAATTGATTAAGAGTCAACTGCTCTACCAACTGAGCTATAAGCCCTAACAATTACTTTATGATTATATAACGCTGATAAAAATTTTACAATAGTTATAAAGTTGCAAAATAAATATATTTATGGCAAAATTACAGGAAATGGATACAAAGAGTGATAAAAATTTAAAAGCCATGATTATGGCAGCAGGGGTGGGGAGTAGATTAGATCCATTAACAAAGTATGTTCCAAAGCCTCTCGTACCTGTTTGCAATCGACCTGTGATTGATATTCTACTTGGTAAGTTGTCGAGTATTGGTGTAAAAGATGTTGTAGCTAATACTTATTATCTTGCCGAGCAAATAATATCTGCCTGTAAGAATAATTCTTATGGTATAAATTTTGATTATATAAAAGAAGAAACTCTTTCTGGTACTGCAGGTGGTTTAAAAAAATGCCAGTATTTTTTTGAGCAAGGTGAGGATTTTATAGTTTTATCTGCTGATGGGTTATCTGATGCAGATTTGCAGGCTGGACTTGATGTACATAGAAAATCTGGTGCTATTGCAACAATCGGAATTAAAAAGATTCCTTTATCAGAAGTTTCTCACTTTGGTGTAGTTGTAACTGATGATGATGGGTTTATTACGGAATTTCAGGAAAAACCTAAGATAGAAGAAGCTAAAAGTAGTTTTATAAATACAGGAATTTATATTTTTAATTATAAAATTTTTGATTTTATACCGGCAGATACTTTTTATGATTTTGCTAAAAATGTATTTCCAAGATTATTGTCTTGCAGAGAAATTAATACATTCGAAATAAAAGATTATTGGACTGATATTGGAACGATTGATCAATACGTTCAGTCAATGCATGATCTGTTTGAAGGCCAATGTCATTTTGAACATGGAAAAGTTGAAAACAGTGGTGAAGGTTTATATATTTCAGAATCAAATATTAATTCTGATGTAATATTTTTAGGCCATTCTACTATTGGTAAAAATTGCTCTATAGGTAAAAATGTAACTATAAAAGATAGTATAATCTGGGATGATGTTGTGATTAAAGACAATGTTGTAATAGAGAATAGTATTGTGGCATCAGGTGCAAAGATCAATTCTAATTTATTATCTGTTGTAATTGCAGCAAATAGTATCGTGGATGAACCTATAAAAAACAGTACAGAAAAACTCTTGATTTTTTAGAGTTTTAATGATAAGTTAATAAAGTGACTTTGAGAGCTTTTTAGGTAAGGTTTCATAGTTACGATAAATTAAATAGTTGCGGGACTATGGCGCAGCGGTAGCGCAGGGGACTCATAATCCCTTGGTCGTGGGTTCGAATCCCTCTGGTCCCATTAAAAATAACAGGTTTAATACCCTGTTATTTTTTTGTTTCAATGTTATCGTACTGTTCTTTTACAGAGTAATTTGGTCGGAAGTATTTTTTGTCATTGCGAGGGCAAAAGTCCGAAACAATCTAGCTTTTAGGCGGTCGGAAGTGGTTTGACTTCACAAGCCGATTTTTCCCCCGAGTAATTAAAGAGTAGTTTGAGTAATTTGAGTATTTTCAATTTGTTGGGTTAAAAAAACAAAGTACAAAACTGTAGTTTTACAAATTTTCTTGCTTTAATTTCAATTTTATTAAAATAAATTCGGAGTCATTTATCTGATTACCGAATGTTATAACTTTAGTTTTGATTATTTGAGGATTTTCAATGAGTTCGTAGATGTTATTTACAGGTAGACAAACTAAGCCTAGATCCCCCTCTGGATATACAAACATATGTGAGTTTCGTGGCATTTCAATTTCGAATAATGCTCTTTTATTTACAGATTTTAAAACATTGGCTAAGTCACAGAATCTCGCAGCTTCTTTGTAATCATATGAAGTAAAAGTTAACAATTCATGACAAGCTCCGTTATTAAACGA
>CASDPF010000041.1 GCA_949282215.1 uncultured bacterium
TCCACTCATCATTATATCCCTTAAATCGTAGTTTTGGGACGTTTAGAGAATCTTTTTTACACTCATTACTACATTCATCCCCAAGATGATAACTTGAGGATACATTTTGTGAAAAATTTTTTGTTTCAGAATTAGTCACAAACTCCTCCTCTGTTAAGCACACTGACAACAATTTGTTTCATTGTTTCCATTTCTTTGGGATTACTTTCCGCAATTAATATGGTTAAGGCAAATAGTGTTCCATTATCAATAATAGGTAAATTATTTTTATATAAAATTCCATTTTTCTCTAAAAAGTACAAGAAACAACTTGCAGCAATACGTTTATTCCCGTCAGAAAATGAGTGATTTTTCGTTATCAAATATAATAGCATTGCAGCTTTTTCTTCCACTGTAGGATAGCAATCATTTCCGCCAAATGTTTGATAAATTTGATTAACGGAACTTTCAAAACTATCATCTTTAGGATTGGCAAATACATCGGAAGCAAATTCTGACTTCATTTTGTTTATTACTGATAAAAATTCTTTCACAGGAATTATAACAGCTTCTTTTTGTGTAACACCATTAGCATCTAATGTTTTATAATCGAAATTATCAAGCAAATCAAGCCCTTTTGCAAAATTATCCAAGATTTTTGCAATTTGTTGAGCATCATCAAGCGATTCAATTTGATTTGTTAAACTCCTTGATAATAAACTTACAGTCGTTTGCAAGGTTTGTATTTTTTCTTGTTTATCTTTCAATGCTTTTTCGTTAATAGTATAGCCTTTTATTAGATATTCTTTCAAAACATTAGTTGCCCAAATCCTAAATTGAGTTGCTCTTGATGAATTGACTCGGTATCCGACTGAAATTATTGCATCTAAATTATAAAATGTTTTTTGACGCTTTACGCTTCGACTACCCTCTTTTTGAACTATTTCCAAAATGGAAACAGTTGCGTCTTGATTGAGTTCTCTTTCTTTATATATGTTCATTAAATGCTTGTTAATAGCAGGAGTTTTTACGCCAAAGAGTTCCGCCATATCTTTTTGGGTAAGCCAGATCGTGTCGTTTTCAAGTTTTGTATCAAGTGATACCTTACCGTCATCACTTGTGTATATTACAATTTCGCCTTTTGATTTATTATTATCCATATTTTTATCGCATTAAGTTGTTGCATAATACGCAATAACTTGAATCTATCCTTTCTATTTTTCTCCAAACGGGAAATCTAATCCCAATTCATCAAAAAACGGTTTTAAATCTTTATCAATATCTTTTATTTCAGCTTGAACTTTACAGATATCGTTTGCAACTTCTTGCAAATCTACTTCCGGTTCAGGCTCAAAGGTATCAACATATCTTGGAATATTTAAGTTATAATCATTTTCTTTAATTTCTTCCATTGTGGCAATATGACAGAATTTATCAATATCTTTTCTTTCTGTATAAGCATTAACAATTCTGTCAATATCTTCTTGAGAGATAGAGTTTTGAGCTTTACCTTGCGTATAATATTTTGAGGCATCTATAAAACAAATATTATTACTGTTTCCGTTACGTTCTCTTTTCAGAACTAAACAACATACAGGAATTGATGTTCCTTGGAAACAGTTAGCCGGCAACCCGATAACCGCATCTAAATAGTTTAAATCTTTAACAATATATTTTCTTATGGTTTCTTCTGCATTACCTCTAAATAAAACGCCATGCGGGAGTAAAACTGCTATTCTGCCGTCAGTATCCATATGGTATATCATATGCTGAACAAAAGCGAAGTCGGCAGCAGATTTCGGGGCCAGTTTACCATAAGCCGAAAATCTTTCATCATCCAAAAATTTTGAATTAGCACTCCAATTTGTAGAATAAGGAGGATTTGCCACTTGTACTGTATATCTTCTATCCTCATATTTGTCATCTTCTAAAGTATCACAATTTGTTATTTCAAAATTATTGTAAGGAATGCCATGAAGCAACATATTCATTCTTGCAAGGTTATATGTAGTACTCGTCAATTCTTGCCCGTAATACTGTCCAACTTTTATATATTTCCCGACTTGCAACAATAAACCTCCTGAACCACAAGCACAATCAGAAACTGTTCGAGCTTCGCTTAAACCAACAGTAGCAAGTTTTGCAACAAGTTTTGACATATTAACAGGAGTATAAAATTCTCCGCCCTTCTTGCCGGCCGTTTGAGCAAACATACCGATTAAATATTCATAAGCATCACCTAATACGTCAAGTTCCATATTTTCCAGATGAAAATCTATGGTATTGATTGTATTTAAGATTTTTGCAATTAATTTTGAACGATGAGAAACTTCTTTCCCTAATTTTGAAGATCTTAAATCCATATCTTCCCATAATCCCTCAAAATCTTCCTGGGAATCGTGTCCTTGTGTGCTTTCTGATATTGAATTTATAATTTTTTCCATATATTCAACATCAAAATCTCCTGTTTCAATCAATTTTATTACATGAGAAAATAAATATTTTGGCTCTATTACATAACCTAAATAATCAATAGATTCTTCTTTTAGTCCATCTCTGTATTCTTCATCTTCCCAAGCCTCTGCATACGATATATCATCATCTTTTAGGAGTTCATTCATATAATTTTCGGTACGTTCAGATAAATAGCGGTAGAATATCAAACCTAAAATATAATTCTTAAATTCATAGGCTTCCATATTACCGCGCAAATTATTTGCCATTTCCCATAATTTACTGTGCAGTTCTGCTTTTTGTTCTTTTTGTATCGCAATATCTACCATTCTTTACTCCTATTGATATTTAAATACATTTTCTTTAATAAATTGAATTATTTTTGCAACAAGCTCATGTTTCTCTTTAAATTTTATAGGTCTATCAATACCGGTTATTATATCTTTTTTATTAATTGTATTTGAAAACTCATAATCTGAAATTGTCTGTTTCAAAAATTCCGCATTAATTTCTTGTTTATTTGCAAAATCTTCAATTTCTTTATTTCTCTGCTCTGATTCAAAATTAGCGTATGCGTCATCAATAGAATCATTTTGATTTATTGTTGGCATTACCCTATCGATAAATGCTCTTATTAAATCAACTTTTCGTCTTAATTCAGGGTTATCGGTTCTGTCTAACTCTTGTTTTATGTGTTCTAAATCTTTAGCTCGCTGTTTTTTATTTGAAGTATCAACATTTCTCAATAAATTCATTATATATGTAACATTTATTTTATCAGTTTGTATAACCTCAATAGCAAAATCTATATCATCAAGAATTGAAACTTTTTCTGCATTGCGTTCTTTTTTAACAAAATCATATAAAGTTAAATATCTGCTTTTATAATCTTCATAGCCTTGACAGCTCAATGCATCTTCTACATCCGCCCATGAAAATTCTGAAAAAGTAGTAAGAATTGATTTTATTTTTGACAATTCTCTAAACGCAATAACAAACTCTCGTTGGGCATCCTCACTCATTAAATCATCAACACTTTGAACTGTTGGTGCAATCGATAATAAATTATATGCTAATTCTTTAAATTTATCTCTGAAATACACATACCCCGGTATTATCCATATCGGCGGATTATTTTCCGTATCTGCTTCCAATTCATTGCTGAATAATCTTAGTGCTTTATCAGTATTTGATTTAAGATTTCTATAGCAAATAATATTACCAAAAGGCTTTGAAGCCATTTCAACCCTGTTGGTTCTTGAAAATGCTTGTACCAAATTATGCCATTCAAGATTCTTATCAACATATAAAGTATTTAAAGGTCTTGAGTCAAAACCTGTCAGGTACATATTGACAACCAAAAGCAGGTCAATTTTAGGTGATTTTTTAATCTTTAATCTATTTGCAATATCCTTATTATATGCTGCAAAAGTATCTAAAGAGAAATTAGTATCAAATTCTTTATTATAATCATCAATTATTCTTGCCAAAATATCTTTGCTATGTTCATCTTTATCTTCTAAATCTTCATTTTCTCCGTATGAAAAAACTGCGGCAATTTTTAAATCAGAATTTAAACTTTTGATTTTATCGTAATATTTAGCAAGAGCAGGGATAGAGGAAGTAGCAAAAATAGCTGTATATTTACCATTGACGGTTTTACACTTGTGGTTATTTATTATATGATTTGCAACTAAGTCAATTCTTTCATCTGCCATATAGACTTCATCAGTATCAATGCCTTCAACCAAGGTTTTATCATTTTCATCATACTGACCTTTAAATGTTTGTATATATTCAATGGAAAATCCTAAAACATTATGGTCATAAATAGCATTTTTTATTAAATA
>CASDPF010000042.1 GCA_949282215.1 uncultured bacterium
TTCTGTTTTACAGAAAGTAAGAAAAACGAGTAGTAAATTATGTATAATTAAATACTCATTTTGACTGTTACAAATAATCATTTAAGGTGTTTCTTTACATGAACGAATAAAAAGATTATTCGGCAAAGGTCGCTTTGTGTGTAGATTTTGGCGGTCGGAAGTAATCGTTTTATGCGTTACGAAACAGGACGAAAAGTCTCTTTTTGGTATCACAAATGTCCTCAAAATTTCATAATCTTTTCTCTGAAAACCAAATTATAACCAGCGTTTGCCCTAATTTTACTAACTTGAACGGATAAAACGATTATTAGACTTTTGAAGTAAATAAAGTCCGATTATATTATTTTAAAATTTCTTTAACAATAAAAACGGATTATATAAACCCATTTTTGATTGTTAATAAATAATTTTCCATTTTGAATATTTAATAGTTTATAATACTTTGCACAAACTCAGGATCATAGTGATTTACAAAGATACTTTCGCCTTTATCCAGACTTCTCAAAGTTGCCATGTCATCTTTTGAAAGTTCAAAGTCAAATATTTCAAAATTTTCTCTCATTCTTTCTTTGTGCGTAGATTTTGGAATAACAATGACATTTTCCTGTGTTAAAAATCTCAACGCAACCTGTGCAACAGATTTATTATATTTTTCTCCGATTGATTTTAAAATTTCGTTGTTAAAGAAATTATTTTCGCCTCTTGCCATAGGACTCCACGACATAAGCTGCGTATTGTATTTGTCCATATATTTACGCAAAGTTTTTTCCTGCTGAAATATGTGTGTTTCCATCTGATTTATCATTGGTTTTATTTCAACAAAATTGCACAAATCAACAAATCTATCCGGGAAAAAGTTGCTGACGCCAATTGCTCTTGTCTTGCCGTCTTTATAGGCTTTTTCCATAGCTCTGTATGTACCGTAATAATCGCCAAACGGCTGATGGATTAAAAGCAAATCCACATAATCTGTTTGTAATTTTTTCAGAGATTCTTCAATGGATTTTACGGCTTTTTCTTCTCCTGAATTTGTTATCCAGACTTTTGTCACAAGAAAAAATTCTTCTCTATTTATTCCTGATTTTTTGATAGCAGCCCCAACACCTTCTTCATTATAATAAGCCTGTGCCGTATCAATCATTCTGTAACCAACGTCAATAGCGTCAGTCACGCATCTTTCGCATTCTTTCGGGTCAACAAGAAATACCCCGTAGCCTAAAATCGGCATTTCAACACCGTTATTTAATTTTACTGTCTGCATATTATTCTCCTTGTAAAATACGTTTTGTCATTTTTACACCCGCATCATAAGCTTTTTGTAAATCTTTTGGGAATTGTTCTTCTTTTTGTTTTAATTTTTTGTTTTTATCAAATGTTTCGACAAGATATTTGTCATAATCGTTGAACTGATATGTATCATACGCAAAAATTCGCTCTGGTTTTGTGAATACTGTTTCTATCATAAACTCTGTTCTGTTGAACATATCAGGATACATTTGATTAGCCAGTTCTTCTGTAACATTCATTGTATAAATCATTGCTGTTTTAAGCCTTTTAGGAGCAATTGAAGGATAGCCCTGCTTGTATTCAAAAAACGGAAAAGTAAGACGCTCAATAAAACACCTCATCATACCAGTTACATCGCTGCAATAAATGGGACTTGCCAGAACAATCCCGTCTGCTTGTGAGATCTTATCTAATAATGGTGTTGATTCATCCGGATATGCACATCTGCCAAAGTTCTTTCCGCCCTTTAATTTACAGGCAAAGCAGCTTCTGCAACCTTTAAAATCAATGTCATAAAGATGAATAATTTCTACCTCTGTGCCATTATCTTTTGCTCCTTTACCAAAACTTTCGCACATTTGAGCCGTATTCCATTGCTTTCTCGGTGAACCGTTTATAATATATATTTTTTTATTTGTCATCAACAATTTCTCCTTTATAATCTGCCGCCTTAACCGTTCCGAGTTTGTGAATATCCTCGTCTGTGCGGTTGCCGTAGATTGTGATTTTATTCAATTCGTTTTCAATGTTGTTAAATTCTTCATCTGTGAGGATAATATCTGCCGCACCAAGGTTTTCTATAACTCTTTCATCTTTTCTCATCCCCGGAATCGGCACAACGTGAGGGTATTTATGAAGCATCCACGCTAAAGAAATTTGAGCAGGTGTAATACCTTTTTTATCTGCAACTTCATTTAACAAATCCAAAAGCGGCTGATTTTTCTCAACATTTTCGGGTGCAAATCTTGTGATTACACGTCTTACATCATCACCTTTATATTGAGTATTTTTGTTATACTTTCCGCTTAAAAATCCTGATGCCATAGGTGAAAATGCTACAAAACCAATGTTTAACTCTTTGCATAAGGGTATAACGTCACCCTCAAACATTCTCTCCATCATTGAATATTCGCTTTGAATAGCTGTCAACGGGGTAACTGCGTGGGCTTTTTTTATCTGCTCGGGAGTGGATTGAGATTGGCCCCACGCACGGATTTTGCCTTCTTTAATAAATTCGCCCATCCACTGTGCAACTTCTTCCACATTAGAATCTAAAGGCACTCTGTGTTCATAATAAATATCAATATAATCTGTTTGAAGTCTTTTTAAAGAGTCATTCAACGCATTTGTAACACCTTTCTTGCTGAGTTTCCCTTCCGGAATTTCCTGCCCCGGCTGGAATACAGGAACAAATTTTGTTGTAAGTATAATTTTATCTCTGAAAGGCTTAACGGCTTTGCCTACAAGAGTTTCATTAGTAAAAGGGCCATAAGCTTCTGCCGTATCAAAAAGTGTACAGCCTAAATCATACGCTTTGTGCATAAGTCTTATAGATTCCTCTTCTGTCGGTATTGCACCGTAACCGTGGGAAAACCCCATACAGCCTATGCCGACTGCTGATACTTCAATATCTCTAAGTTTTCTGTATTTCATAAGCAATTCTCCTTTATTTCAAGTAAGGCTCAAATATAGCCGTGAGTTGAACATCGCAAAATCTGTTTGTCCAGTCTAACGGTTCAAATTCTCCGTCTGACATGCACCAGCAGAGCATCATGCCGTAAAGCTCACTGATTATAATGTGGGTTAATAACTCAATCGGAGTATCCTCTTTAAGTTCCTTTGAGTTTTTCAGGATACTTTCAAGCATTTCGTAATCATAGAACCACTTTCTGCTGTCCATTGTTTCCGGTACATTATTCGGGTCAATTACATTTCTTATCCATTCACGGCAGATTTGAATTCCACAAAATTCAACCTGTTCCATAAAACGGCGAAAATAATGCCTGAGTTTGTCAAACAATTCAGCGTTTTCCATTTGCTCAATTTCATCAGCAATTTCACCGAATGGTGTTCTGCTGATTTCCATAACAATATCTTCTTTGCGTTTAAAATAAGTATAAAAAGTTCCCTTGGCAACACCGGCTTTTTTTGTAATATCTTCGACATTAATTGCGTCAAAGCCTTTTTCTTTAATAAGCTCCAACCCTGCGGATATAAGTTTTCGTTTAGTTTCAATTGTCTTTTATTCATAAAATACTCCTGATTATAAAATATTATAACAAATAAATGACTAAAAGTCAATGACCTATAGTCATTTATTTGTCTTAGGATACTGCATTGATTTTATGGCAAAAATATAAAAAACTTATAAAATAAACAAATAGCGATAGTCATTTTAGCTGTTACAAATAATCATTTAAGGTGTTTCTTTGCACGAACCCAAGGGTGTAAAATAACATATAAAATGAATACAAACGGACAGGTCAGAACTTTAGACAGAATCGGTCAGAAGCAGATATTATATATGTTTGAATTTTTTCAGAACTTGTATCAACGGAACTTATATGCCTCAAATTCAATAAAATCGTTAAGTATAAAATTGTGCAAAGTCTAATACTGGCAATAATTACAGTGTAAATTTCAAAAATAACATCAAATTTGAGAATTTCTCATACAAAATATTAATTTTGCAAATCTGCGGAACCAACTTTAAGGAACCTCTGGAGTGAAACTTTTATCTAATCGCAATTATATAAGAAGTTTTTTTATTTTTATTCTTAAACCGATGT
>CASDPF010000043.1 GCA_949282215.1 uncultured bacterium
TTATTATTTAGGAGTTTATATGTTTTTGGGGTTAATGAATCTATTTATATTTAGTGTTTCGACTACACTTAAATCTTATGTAATTATTATGCACCAAATGAACTTAAATGTCAACAAATTGTTTCGCTAAAATTATAAAAATGCTTAAAAACGCCTATATAGTGTAGATTTTACACTTTACAAAACTTAATAATATGTTAATCTAACCTGAAATGTGGGCAGTGGATATGTAAGGGATATATGTTAACAATTGTAAATCAAAAACAACCCCAAAAAGCAATTTCTAAAACAGTATATACTTTATATATATAAGAGTATAGAGAAAAAGGAATTATATCATGGGAGCACATGATAATTTAACAGTTAATAATATAGGTACGTCAAAAGCTGATACGGCGGATTTTATTCCTAGTTATGAAGCTGCAGCCGCACTACGAGACTCTACGGTTCAAGTAGAGCAGGGGACAAGACCTACCGAGATTAATAATACCACGAATGTCCGTAAAAATGATAATACGCAAAAGTATCAAACAGGATATGAGGGTATAAATAGTATGGGTAAGTTTCTGGGACTTACCATGAAGGAGGTTTTTTCAGCTCAATATACGGGAGAGGGACTTGATCATTTTAACGGAACTCACCATATAGGAAAACCTTATCAGGAAGTAGAGCAGGACGGTGTCAAGATTAATGTAATGATTCAACAAGGTTTTAATTTAAATATAGCAGTTTAAAAAGCCCCTCCAATATTTGGAGAGGCTTTTTATCTATTGTAGTATATTTAATTTATGCAGTAGCCAGAGCTTTTGATTCATTGATACATTCAATAAGAGTTTTAGCTACGGTTTCTTGTTCCTCTTTAGTTAGTTCAGGGAACATTGGAAGAGAGATTACAAGTTCAGTATTTTTTTCAGATACAGGTAAAGAACCTTTTCCGACACCTAAATATTCATGAACTTTTTGCAGATGAAGAGGAATTGGATAATATAACATAGCTCCGATACCTCTTTCCTGAAGCATTTTGTGAACCTCATCTCTGTTAGGAACTTTAACTGTGTATTGGTGATAAACGCAGTAAGTATCAGCTAATTCTTTAGGGGTTTGAACATCAGGGCAATCTGCAAATAATTTATTGTAATAATAAGCATGTTCCCTTCTTAGTTCGTTCCATTTTTTTATGTGAGGAAGTTTTACACGCAAAATTGCTGATTGAATTTCATCTAATCTGCTGTTAACACCAATTTCATCGTGATGATAGCGAATAGCACCGCCATGGTTTCTTAATGCTATAACTCTGTCTCTTAATTTTTCATCACTTGTCATTATAAGACCGCCATCCCCCATTCCTCCAAGGTTTTTAGTAGGGTAGAAGCTTAAACAACCGAAATCACCGAATGTTCCGACCATTTTACCTTTATATAAAGCTCCGATAGCTTGGCAGCAATCTTCAATAACATGTAAATTATGCTTTTTAGCGACAGCCATAATTGTATCCATATCACACGGCTGACCGTATAAGTGGACAGGGATGATAGCTTTTGTTCTAGGTGTAATAGCTGCTTCCAATTTAGATGCATCCATATTGAAAGTATCTTTATCAATATCAACAAAAACAGGTTTAGCTCCTACAATACCGATAGCTTCTGTTGTTGCAACGAATGTGAATGCAACAGTAATAACTTCATCACCTGCACCGATGTTAAGTGCTCTTAGTGCAAGATGAAGAGCATCTGTACCGGAGTTAAGTCCTACTGTGTATTTGCACCCTATAAAATCTGCTAATTCTTTTTCCAAAGCTTTTGTATTCGGACCTAGGATGTAAGATCCTGAGCGTAAAACTTCGCAAACCGCTTTTTCAACTTCTTCGCCGATTGTAGCGTATTGACGTTTTGAATCTAAAATTGGAATCATAATTCTCTCCTTTTCTCCTATAATACAAGTTTACCACATATTTGTCCTATCTTTACAACATCTTTATATTTTGTGGGGCTGAAAATGACAGGAAAAACTATCCCATTGTGCGAAAACTTTCGTCAGGCAATAAATATTTTAATTTAATGATTTTTGTATCTCCCATTTGTTCTGTTGCAATACATTCAAATTTAGAACTACGCGGAAAAACGATTTCATTATTTATTCCATAGCCTTTTACTGAGACACGGGCTTTTTCCGGAATATCAATTTCATAAACAATACCCTTATCATTAGTTAAATATCTTTTTGCATAATTTATATTGGATGTTGCATATGCATATTCTTTCATATCAATGATATCACCTTTTTTTGTGCTCAAACGTTTTAAATATAGCGGATATTCCGAGAAAAAGTCAGGTTTTTCACCTACGCATCTGTATGCTTTCAAATGGTTTTCAAGAGGTTTTAAGTCTTTGAATTCGAAATCTGTTTTCCAAATCATGCTGCGTGGCGTCATTTTTGTAAAAGGCGATATTTCATCCATGGCTTTTGGGTTTGGGCTGTGAATGAAATGGTGGTTAATGCTGTTAAGATACCCGTGTAAAGAAACGGATTCTTTTGTTCCGCTACTTTTTACAAGTCCTTCTGTAAGTGCGTCCCGCCAGTATTCCTGACAATAAAGCTTTTGCGTACATGATTGCTGAATGTTCTTTGATACCGTTGAGACAATTTTTGAGTCAGATTTTTTAAGGCTTGATAATACTTTGCCTATGCTGCTTATTGATATTTTCATTTATTTTTCCCTATATAAATATAAAGTTTTTATTCAGCAGAAAATTGCATAATAAAAAAGTCGACAATAGTCGACTGAATAAAAGGAAATAAAATTGTAAAGGGGAAAACTTGAAAGCAAACGGGAAATGATAGAAATAGCCCGTAAGCGAAACTGTATTAACCGAAGGTTTTGA
>CASDPF010000044.1 GCA_949282215.1 uncultured bacterium
TGTAACTGTACATCTGTTTTTTGCTTTCGCAGTCATAAATTTCATCCCTTATTGCTTCGCATAAATCATCTTTTTGTAATAATCCCATCTGTAATCCCATATAAACTGCATCTGTTGCAGTGTGAATTTCTCCAAGAAAACAGTACAAACGCCATTTTTGCATTCTTGTGTTTGACAAAGATAATCCCATTTTCCTTGCAATTTGTTTATTCTTGTAACCTTTTGCTATTAAGAAAAGAATTTGGCGTCTTCTTTCTGTCATGGTTGCTCTATGTTTGTACATTACGGCTCCTTTAATGCTTTATCGGATTACTTTTTATCCAATTAGTAATGCAATTTTTTTTGTGCCGAAAATACTAGACATGTGGGGAATTGAGTTATAAGATTTTGTCTGCTACATTAAGTTTTGAAAGTTGAATTCTAAAGACGAGAAATTCAAGCATAATAGCAAAATTTAAGATTTTTGAGTTTTAGAATATACAATTTGGATATTTTGTAATCCATATAAAATGTAATGCAATTCCTTTATTAGAGAGTGTTTTGAACTATAAAACAAAGTTGTTATATGTGTAATCAATTTGCTCTTGGTCTATTCCTATATAACGTAAGGTTATTAACTGACTTGAATGGTTAAATATTTTTTGCAGGAGTGCAATGTCTCTAAATTGTTGATAGTGATGGTATCCGAAAGTTTTTCTCATAGAGTGTGTGCCTATTTTTTCTTCTAGTCCGACTTTTTTACAAGCATCTCTTATCATATAATATGCAGTTATTCTGTTGTATCTTCTGCCCCATAGGGATTTAAACAATGGCTCTTTGTCTCTTTTGCCTTTGACATAACCAGCAATTAAGTTTTTTAATTTATCATTAAGTGGAAATTTTTTGTATTTCCCTGTTTTCTTTTCCACGATTTGAATATAGTTTTTTCCCCTGACATCCCCGACATTCAGGGCAACAATGTCTGAAATTCTAAGACCGCTATTTGTACCAAACACAAAAAGCAGGTGGTCTCTAGTGCTTTGTTTTTCAAGATATCTTTCGACTTTTTCGACATCTTTTTTACTTTTAATAGGTTCAACTGTTGTCATTTTCTCTCCTTTCCTTTGACCTGATTACATACTTGTTGAGGGATTATTCCCCTAAGAAATTTTCGGTCATACTTAGGATTTCTTCAAAGTCATCAGGGGTAAGTTGTAAATAAGGTCTTGCAGGGATTTCGACAGATTTGTTTTTGCCGGCTTGACCGCCGAGTTGATGAATTGCTGCATATTCAAGGTTTGAACCCATAACAGCAGAATCATCGTCATAATATGTATTAACAGAAGATGCAAGTTGACCTGAAATCTGTAAAATCATGCCGGGCCACTGTTTATTTTTTGTCCGTTGCTTAATTGTTGATTCCGATAATTCTGTCCACTTATCAGGTCTGCCCTCTTCTTTAAAGTTTTCTTCGGTAGAATATGCGAAAATACCTGCGATGTTTTTCATTAATGGTCGCAGGTTTTCGCTTCGTTTTGCCAAATCAAGTAATCTTGATTCAACCTCTTTATTATCAAGTTTTATTTCAATTGGTTCACTCATCTAGTGTTCAACAATCTTAATATACTTTGAAAATTTACTATTTACATATTCATTGAATTTATCAATGGTAGTTTTATCCCATTGATTACATACATACCATATTTGACCGTTACAATTAATTTCTGTGTATCGTTGCACTTTGTCAATATCTTGATTATACTCTTTTATCAAGTCTCCAGAACTTGAAGCAAAGGTTCTTTCGAAATTATTCTCTTCAAAAAAAGCAAAATCAGAACTACTTAAAATATTGTTACTAATCAAGTATTGAAGTGTAATTTCTGGAACTCTGGCTTTTGGAATATTAGTTTCTTTTTTATTTGAAGAATTTATAAATATAATGTCATAACGTGTATAATCTTTACCAGTTTTTTCTAGTGTAGAGTTTGAACTTATATCGACAATAAGTTTTAAAAGTGGTTCTTGTATTTTTTCGTAATCTTCTTTTATGCTTATTTTATGGCATTTTTTTAATTCTTCTAAAATGTTTTCTAAGTTCATAAATGACCTCCTATAAAATACTTTGTACTTACATTATAATACATAATATGTAAATTGCAAGTATTTTACAGTTTATAACTTTACGTTTATTTGCATAAATCTTCTTTAATAGGATAATTAGCAATCAAAAGTTCTTTATAAACTTTATTAGCTCTATTAGTCCCCTCTCTGTTATTGATTCCGTTTTGTCTTTCAACTTCAATCATTTCGTATCCTTTATATAATTCTCGGACTTTTGGAGAATCATCATAGGAAAGAAGAAAACGACCTTTGATGTCTTTTAAAACATCTCTTAAACGTTCATGGTCGAAATCAGTAGTTGATGTTACTTCATAGCCACAACCTGAAGTATAAGGTGGATCACAATAGAAAAATGCATCTTCAAAGTCATATTGTTTGATTAATTTCTCAAAATCACGATTCTCAATCATAACTTTATCAAGGCGTTCGTGAATTGCATCAATTTTAGTTAAAATATTGCGTTGAGATTTTGAAGCTCCACCAC
>CASDPF010000045.1 GCA_949282215.1 uncultured bacterium
GTTGTTTTTGAGCGATGTGAGGCTTATGTTAAAAATGTTAAGGAAGTATTACGAAATAATATAGGATTGTATATTTGGGGAGATTCGGGATCTGGTAAGACGCATTTAATGTCGTGTATAGCTAACGACCTTATGAGTATGGGGTATTCTTGTTTTTTCACGACGTTATATGAGTATGTAAATATGAAACAAAAACCTTTATTCAAATTAGATTCAGTTGATTTTTTGTTTATAGATGATTTGGGTAAGGATTTTATAGGAAGAGAATGTAATCAGAATCTGTCAAAGATTTATGAGCAGTATTTGTTTCGAATAGTTGATAATCGTTACAAATCTTGTAAACCTTTAATAGTTTCATCTAATTATTCTTTAGCACAGTTAGATGGAGTGTTAAAAATTGATAAAGCAATTTTGGATAGATTGAATGAGATTTGCACTCGTATTATAAAATTGGACGGGTACAATTTTAGAAAAGATATTCAAAATAATATAAATTTAGAATTAAAAAAGAAAGGTATTTAGGAGGTATATATGACTAAACAAGAAATTCGTAAAGATTTGAATGAAATTAAATATTATTATAGTAGAATTAATGTTTTTGAATCCAATAAACTTGGTTTATTTGGTGCTTCTGTTAGTCGTAAAGCAGAAAAATATAATAAATATATTACTGATGCTCCTGCTAGATTATATGATATTTATGTTTCGTTGTATTTGAATAATATGACTCAGAAAGCATTAGCTGATGAGTTAGGTTATACTGTAAAGTATGTACAGTATTTGAATACGCAGTTATTGGAGTATTTTTTGGTTAAAAGTAGTAAGTATTAGAGTTTGTTACGGTGTTTTTAGGGTTTGAGATTGTTTTGTTATTAGACAAATAAGGGTTTTTAGTGTTGTTTTTTAGGAAAATAGCGAAGTTTTTTCGCTATTTTTTTTGTAAAAAGTTTTATAGAATTTGGTTGTAAGAACTAAATTAGATGTTTGGCGAGTACGAATCGTTATTTATTTGTGGCCACGTAATGATTTCTTCGCAGAGGATGTTTTATTCAATTGTAGTTCTTAGAAAACTTAATAGCTGAGTTATCGGCAATACTTACAAAAAATTATTTAAGGAGGGTTTTACTGTGGCAGCTAATAACAGTAAATACAACAAGCGCCGTTGGACTGTTCCTTCGAAGAGAGCAGCTGGATATGCAGTTGATAGAAAGGCTAAAGTTCATACATACGGCAAAAAGGAAGGTCAGCAGTTGACTGATTACGAAGCAGGTTTGCGTTCCGGCTATTTGCAGTGTCAGTCAGATCATGCCGGAGTTTATAAGTATAAGAAGGCTTTGAACGAAGGCAAAACCAAGAGAGAGGCAAAAAGAATTTCTCAGCAGAAGAAAGGAAATTAGGAGGTATTATTTATCAATGGGAAAGAATCAGATTTTGGTAGAAAGAGAGACTTTTGAAAAGGACGGCAAGAATTATTATTCGTATTTCATAAAAGGAAAGCGACAGAGGAGGATATACTGTTCTCGATGTAGTTTTCGGCGACAAGATGAGCGCAGAGTTGCTCGCAAAGCCTTTTGAGATAAAGGATGATATTTCCGGAAAAGTCATAAGTGGCAATTCTTATGTTGTTCATTCGGTTGATTCCGATGGTCAGGAATATGAATGCGCAATTAAGCCGTACAGAAATTCCGATAAAGCGCTTTTGACTATGCTTTATAAAAATTTTAAGTAATTATTAACGGCGGCTTTAATAAGTCGCCGTTTTTTTTGGAGGTAGTATATATGAAAAATTATAATACAAATAGTGCTTTGCAAAAGCATAAAATAAGTGACAAAATCAAGTGGGTAATAGCATTTTCTCTTATATTGCTTATTATTGTCGGTATGGTTGGAATATCAGTTTATTTATTTGAAGATAAAGATGAAAAAGCTGAAGGATATTCTAATTCTGTAGTAGAGAGACAATATGCATTTGTAGGTGGTAATCGTTCTCTTAATTTGTCTTCTTATGAAGAGTATTTTATGAATGAAAAATTGCTTGCTGGGGAAGATATTGTAATTATTGTTAAATTCGATTTTGTACCTGAAAATGCTAAGATTGAAATCACTCCTATTTATTCAGGTAGTGCTACAGATGAGGGATATACAGCGGTATTTGATGAAGATACTTCTTTATTTACAGTAATTATTACTCCTGAATATGGTGGAGTCTCTGGTTGGCGTCTTAACGATTCGGTGAATGATGTTACAATTTATCTTTATTTATTTGAAATAGAGTAATAAGGAGGCAAAAAATGTATAAAGAGTTAAATCAACACAAAAAAGCAGATACCGTAAAATGGGTAATAACTTTTATTCTTATAGCAATGTTGTTGCTTGGAATGATTGGCTCATGGGCGGTTATTCTCAAAGATAAAGACAATACAAACGAAGTGAAACAACCGGATTCAGATACCGTTGTAACAGACGGTGAAGGCAACGAAATGGTAAGCGGAGAAGTTTATGCGATGCCTGCCAATATGGTATTTTCGGCAACTTCTTCTGAGCCTACAAATGCAAGTGAAGGTATAAAATTAAACGCTACGGTTTATCCGGAAACAGCGGATAATAAAGCTGTTGATTGGGAAGTAGCGTTTGTTAATCCGTCATCTGCGTGGGCAAGCGGTAAAAATGTTTCGGACTATGTGAAAGTAGTACCTGAATCTGACGGCGCA